>CAIYDQ010000162.1 GCA_903925075.1 uncultured Geobacter sp. | reverse complement strand
TACCGAGCCCAAGAAAGTGTTCTACATCGACGAGGACAGCTGGCTGGCGGTCGCGGGCGAGGGGTACGACACCAAGGGTGGCCTTTGGAAGGTGCGCGAGGCCTATCCGATCCCCGTTTGGGAATTGGGCGGCAGCTTCGCGACCCAGCCCTTCGTGCAGTACGACCTGACCAACGGACGCTACGTCTACGATCAGGGTTCGGTCGGCACCGGCAAGGACATCAAGTGGCTCGCGGAAACCAGCGATCCGCGCTTCAAGCCGGGGTGGTTCACCGGCGAGAACCTGAGGGCCACCAGCGAGCGCTGACCTTCGCCGCTTGATTTCGCCGTGCCCGGCGCGGGCGGGTCGGCCGCTTGAGGCCGCCCGCGCCGGGTCATCGACGCTTTATATGCTCCATTTGAGGAGGTAGTGAATGAAGAAGATTTTGGCAATGACGGTTTCAGCGCTGCTCATGGCAGGCGCGGCGCAGGCGTTCCAGTTTCAGGTCACCGAAGAGATCAAGGGCTCCCTCGACACCCAGGCCACCGCTGGCGCCGGCATCCGTCTGAACGATCCCAAGGCGAGCATGGTGGGCGATCCCAGGTACAGCCCCAACGCCAACACCTCGCAGTGGTCCAACGGGGACGACGGCAACCTGAACTACCGCAAGGGCGACCCCTTTGCCACCTACGTAAAGCTTACCCCCGAGTTGCTGCTTACTTTCCCGCAGCGCTTCAAGGTGATGGCCCGCGGCACGCTGCTCTACGATTTCATGGCGACCGAAACCGCCCGCTCGCCGCTTCCCGACAACTCCAGGGACCAGGTGGCGCGCGACTACCGCCTGCTCGATCTGTGGATCAGCAAGGAGTTCAACTTGGGCGAGCAGACCGCCCGCGTCAGGGTCGGCAACCAGGTGATCAGTTGGGGCGAAAGCATCTTCGCCTTGGGCGGCATTAACCAGACCAACGCGCTGGACCTGCAGAAGCTGATGATCCCCGGCACGCAGTTGAAGGAGGCGGTCATCCCGGCTCCGATGATCAGCTTCTCCACCGGCCTTGGCAACGGGATGAACGTCGAGGCCTATTACCAGTGGGACTGGAACCGCAACCGCGTCCCGCCGGTGGGGAGCTACTGGTCGATCGCGGACGTTTACGACAAGGGAAGAAGTCCCTTTTTCCTGAATCCCGGCAATACCAACTTCGGCGGATTGGACAACATAAGTTCGCCGGCCGGGCACATCTCCTTGGCCAATCTGGTCAACAACGGCCCCCCAACCCCGTTCAATACCATCGACATTCCCTTTACCGCGGACAAAACGCCCAGGGACCAGGGTCAATTCGGGGTGGCGATACACTACAAGCCGCAAGGTATCCAGATGGACCTCGGCCTCTACTTCATGAATTATCACGACAAGATGCCGGTGCTCGGCTTCACCGAAGACCTGAACGCGCAATGGAATTTCCTGGAAAACCGCCAGTTGTACGGCGTGAGCGCCAACATGCCGATTGGTAACTGGGCCGTCGGCTGGGAGCTGTCCTATCGGCCCAAGGAGGCGATCTCCCTGTCGTCGCCCGGGGTGCTGCTGGCTGACGGCACCGTCGACACCAACCCCGTGCTGCCGGGCGGCGCCAAGTTGTGGGCCGACACCCAGAAATACCAAAGCCACCTGACCGGCCTGCTCATGCTCACCCCCGGCGACCACGGCTGGCTGCTCCACCTTTTGGGCGCCGACAGCGGCGTCTTCACCGGAGAGGCGGTGGGCATCTACTTCCCGGATCTGCAGAGCGTGTATGCGAGGTCGCTCCCCGGACAATCAGGGACGTTCTATCAGGTGCCGGCGGCGGGCTACATGTCCTGGATGGCCAACAGCAACGCCAACCCCGGCGGCGTCAGCCAGACGGTTCCCGGCGTGGGGAGCAAGTGGTCGGGCGGCTACACGGCGGACTTCAACTGGACCTACGACGGTTCGCTTATCCCCGGCTGGCAGGTTACCCCCGGCGTGACCTTCTTCCACGCCATCGCCGGCGACACCCCCACCATGACCTTCAACTACGCCGCGGGCGCCAAGTCGACCAACGCCTATATCCTGTTCAACATGAACCCCGCCAAGTGGCAGGCCGGCATCAACTACGCCAAGTTCTTCGGCGGCGCCGGGGGCGACGGCGGAGGCGACAGCAACCTGCGGCAACCGCTGGCCGACCGCGACTTCGTCGGCGGCTTCGTGACCTACAACTTCTAAAGGCAACGTGCAACCCCGGGCCTGGCCCGGGCGGAGGTCAGATGCGTAGGTCGCGTTGAACGGGTGCATTGTGAACGACATTGCCCACGGCGCATCACCGCAACGTCGCGTTTCGTGCCTCAACGCGACCTACGAAGCCCTCCCCTCTAGAGGGGGGCAGTGGTTGCAGCATGCATTGCAGGAAATCAGCCATTTTAACGTGCAACCCCGGGCTTAGCCCGGGCGGAGGTCAGGGACCGTGCTGAGCAAAATCGTACAAAAACTGGAAAACTTGTTCTTCGGACACAGAAAGGCGACGCTCGCCATCATCATCGGCTTTACCGCGGTGATGGCCTTCTTCGCCCTCAAGCTGAAGATGTCGGCGGGCTTCGACAAACAGATGCCGATCGGCCACGAGTACACGCTCACCTTTCAGCAGTACCGCGAGGACTTGTTCGGCGCCAACCGCCTGAACTTCGTGGTCAAGGCCAGGAAAGGGGAGATCTGGAACCAGGAGGCCCTGACCCGGCTCTACCTGGTGACCCAGGACGTGCAAAACCTCCCCAACGTCGACCGCCTCGGCGTGCAGTCGCTCTGGACTCCCAACACCTTCGTCAACGAGATCACCGAGGACGGCTTCAAGGCCGACCCGGTGATCGGCGGCACCATCACCCCGGAGGCGCTGACGCCGGAGGTGATCGGCAAGATCCAGCGCGCCGCAGGGCAGGGGGGCTTCATCGGCACGCTGATCTCCCGCGACCAGACGAGCGCCATGATCACCGCCGAGTTGAACGACCGCGACCGCGACGGCAACAAGCTCGATTACATCGCCTACAACAGCCTCCTGGAAGGGCTGCGCAAGAAGTACGAGGACGGCAAATTCGAGGTGCAGATCATCGGCTTCGCCAAGCAGACCGGCGACATCGCCGACGGCGCTTCCGGCGTGCTGGTGTTCTGCGCCATCGCCCTGGTGCTGACGGCGCTCGCGGTCTACTGGTATTGCCACTCCCTGATCCTCACCGTGCTCCCCATTTTCTGCTCGCTCTCCTCGCTGGTCTGGCAGTTCGGCACGTTGCGCCTTCTGGGGTACGGCCTGGACCCGCTGGGGGTGCTGGTCCCCTTCCTGGTCTTCGCCATCGGCGTCTCCCACGGGGTGCAGCAGATCAACTACATCGTCAGGGAACTCTCCCACGGCAAATCGACCCTGGAGGCGGCCAAAAGCAGCTTCACCGGCCTGCTCATCCCCGGCACGCTGGCCCTGGTCACCGCCTTCGTCTCCTTCGTCACCCTGGTGCTGATCCCGATCCCGATGGTGCGCGAACTGGCGATCACCGCCTCCATCGGCGTCGGCTACAAGATCATCACCAACCTGATCATGCTGCCGGTGGCCGCCTCCTGCTTCAACTTCAAGGAGAGCTACGCGGCCAAGGCCATGCAGAAACGGGAACACCGCTCCCAGTACATCAAGGTCCTGGCGCGGGTGGCCGAGCCGCGCAACGCGGTGATCGTGGTGGCGCTGACGGCGGTGGTCTTCGCCGTGGCCTTCTGGCAAAGCCGCGACCGGGTGATCGGCACGCTGCAGCCGGGCGCGCCCGAATTGCACCAGGATTCCCGCTTCAACAAGGACGCGGTCGCCATCGCCGCCAACTACGACATGGGGCTCGACTGGCTGACCGTGGTCTTCGAGTCCAAGACCGACGCCACCGCCAACGCCGCCGTCGGAGGGTTCGTCGACGACTTCGGCTGGTACATGACCACCGTCAAGGGGGTGATGTCGGTCAACTCCTACGCCCAGCAGATGAAGACCTTCAACGAGGGGTACAACGAGGGGAATCCGAAGATGGCGGTGATCCCCATCGATCCCACCAACTACGGCGGGCTCACCGCCGAGATCGGCAGGAACCGCGGCTTCATGAACAAGGAATGCACCATGACCGCGGCCCACCTGTACCTGACCGACCACAAGGCCACCACCATCAACGGGGTGATCGAGGCGGTCAAGAAGTACCGCGCGGCCAACAAGCTGGAGGGAGTCACCATCCGCCTGGCCGCGGGCAACGCCGGCGTCTTGGCCGCCATCGACGACGAGGTCGAAAAGAGCGAGCTCCCCATGATGCTCTACGTCTACGCGGCCATCCTGCTCTTGGTCTTCTTCACCTACCGGGACTTCCGGGCCATGATCGCCTGCTGCCTGCCGCTCACCGTGGGGACCTTCATCGGCTACTGGTTCATGAAGGAGCTGAAAATCGGCCTCACCGTCGCCACCCTGCCGGTGATGGTGCTGGCGGTCGGCATCGGCGTGGACTACGCCTTCTACATCTACAACCGGCTGCAGATCCACCTCTCGCACGGGGTGAACATCGTCAAGGCACTGGAATACTCGATACTGGAAGTGGGCATGGCCACCATCTTCACCGCCATCACCCTTTCCGCCGGGGTGGCCACCTGGTCGTTCTCGGCCCTCAAATTCCAGGCGGACATGGGGAAACTCCTGGCCTTCATGTTCATCATCAACCTGATCATGGCGCTCACGGCATTGCCGGCGGTCGCGGTGCTCCTGGAGAAGGTGTTCCCTCGTCGCGGTCCGGTGCGTGTGCCCGGCATCATGAATCACTGATCGGAGATGGCGCTCATGTGCAAATCGATAGCATCCGCCCTCGGGGCGGCAATTGTTTCCCACCTGCTGCTGGCGGCGTTCTGCCTCCCGGCATCGGCCGCCGGGGCGCCCGGCCGCGCGGCGCTCACCGCGCAACCCGCCGTCGCCACCGCCGCAGCCACCAAGGCGACCATGCTGGGGAGCGCGCGGGCGGGCAAGAGGATCGTCGCCGTGGGCGAGCACGGCATCGTGCTCCTCTCCGACGACGAGGGGAAGAGCTTTCGCCAGGCGAAGTCGGTGCCGGTGCGCTCCACCCTCACCGAGGTCTTTTTCGCCGACGACAAGTCCGGCTGGGCGGTGGGGCACTGGGGGGCGATCCTCGCCAGCGTCGACGGCGGCGAGAGCTGGAGCCTGCAGCGCCTGGACGCCGCCGTGGACCAGCCGCTTTTGTCCGTGTACTTCAAGGACAAGAACCGCGGCTGGGCGGTCGGTATCTGGTCGCTGCTTTTGGACACCAGGGACGGCGGCAAGACCTGGAACGTCGGCAAGCTTCCCCCCCCGCCGGGAGGGGGCAAGACCGACCGCAACCTGCAGCACATCTTCGCCGGCAAAAGCGGCACGCTCTTCATCGCCGCCGAGCAGGGGACGGTGGTCAGGTCCGCCGACGACGGCGCCAGCTGGAACTACTTCGCCACCCCCTACAAGGGGAGCTTCTGGACCGGCGTCGCCTTGCAGCGCGGGACGCTGCTGGTGGGCGGGCTGCGCGGCAAGATCTATCGCAGCGCCGACGACGGCAAATCGTGGCAGGAGGTCGATTCCGGCACCAAGAGCTCGCTCACCTCGTTTTGCGAGTCGGGCGGCAAGGTCTACGCTGCGGGTCTGGACGGCGTCTACCTGGAAAGCGCCAACGAGGGGGCCAGCTTCGCGCTGAAGCAGCGCGAGGACAAGGCGCCCTTCACCACGCTTACCGCGGCCTCCTCCGGCAAAGTGCTGGCTTTCTCCAAAAACGGCGTGCTGAACGGGCTCGCCGAGGACAAAAAATAAACCGATGCAAGGAGAACCTGATATGAGCAACAACGCACCCGCCGGATTCATTTCCGTGGACGACGCCCTGAAGCTCGACAAGGCGCAGATCCGCGAACTGCAGATGAAGCACCAAAACGGGGTCAAGCTGGAACTGGCCGAGATGCTGGGCGCCGCCCGCATGTACGTCCGTGGCGACAACGACAAGCTCTGGGACGAGGAAGGGAACCTCCATTACGACATGATCGCCGGGGTCGGCGCCATGGGGATGGGGAACAGCAACATGTTCATCTGGGAGCAGATGGAGAAGGTTAAGCATATCCCCAACTTCTATCCCCTGGGCTACCACCACATGGCGAGCTCGCTGGCCAACAACCTGGCCATCACCTCGCCGGAAGGGAAGCTGACCCGCATGTGGACCGGGGGCGGCGGCGGCGCCGAGGCTAACGAGGGGGCCATCAAGCTCTGCAAGATGGCCGCCCACGGGCACCGCTCCCGGATCGCCTCGGTGATGGGGGCCTACCACGGCAAGACCGCCGGCTCGCTCGCCCTGACAGGGAGCGAGAAGTGGAAGAAGTACCAGTTCCCCCTGATGCCGGCCGCCAACCTTCCCTTCGGCGACCTGGTGGCGCTGGAGGATTGCCTGAAGACCAGGGACGTCTGCGCCTTCTTCATCGAACCGATCCAGGGGGAGGGGGGGATCAAGCTGCACCCGGAGGGGTACCTGAAGGCGGTGCGCGAGCTCTGCACCAAGTACGGCACCTACCTGGTCTGCGACGAGATCCAGACCGGCGTGGGGCGCACCGGCAAGATGTGGGCCTGCGAGCACGACGGCGTGGTGCCGGACGTGATCGTCTTCGCCAAGGGGATCAGCGGCGGCTTCATGCCGCTGGCCGGCTACATCTGCACCGAGGAGATCTGGAACGCGGCCTACGGCGACCCGGAGACCTGCTTCCACCACACGGTGACCTTCGGGGAGAGCCCGCTTACCTGCGCCGCCGGCATCGCCTCCCTGCAGTATATCTACGACAACGACCTGATCGCCCAGTCGGCGATAAAAGGGGAGCAGATCAAGGGGCGGCTGCAGGAGATCGCGGACAAGTACCCCAAGGTGATCAAGGAGGTGCGGGGGCGGGGCCTCATGATCGGCATCGAGTTCCACCTGGCCGGCAAGACGCTCAAGGAGATGGTGGGCAACCGCGCCGCAGCCCAGGAGGCGATCGGGGCCAGGATCGCCTCGATCCTGATGAACACCTACAACGTGCAGGTCATGTTCACCATCAACAACCCGATCGTCATCAGGATGCTGCCGCCTTTGGCGGTGACCCAGGAGACCATCGATTACGCCATGAAGGCCTTCGACTCCGCCTGCGCCGAGGTGGCCGGGGATTTTTAGGAGCTTGAACCGCGAAGACGCGAAGTGCGCGAAGAAAAACGAAGAGTTGCAAAGCGTTGCCGCCAAAAAAAGGTGTGTTTTTGACTCTTCACAACTCTTTGAATTTCTTCGCGTTCTCAGCGTCTTCGCGGTGAGCGGTTCGCGTATTTAGCTTGAAAGCAAGCGGGGGTGAAAGATGAGCCAGCAGGCAAAGGTGGAATCGTTCGGCTACAAGCAGGAACTGAAGCGATCCCTGGGCCTCAAGGACCTGGTGATCTTCGGCATGGTCTTCATGGCGCCGGTCTCCTGCATGACCATATTCGGCCTGATGGCGGCCAGCTCCCGCGGCCACAACTTCCTGGCCTACCTCTTGGGCTTCACCGCCATGCTCTTCACCGCCTACAGCTACGGCAAGATGGCGGAGGCCTTCCCGATCGCCGGCTCCACCTACAGCTACACGCAACGGGCGATCAACGCCAAGCTCGGCTTTCTGGCGGGCTGGGTGATGCTGATGGATTACTTCCTGATCCCCATGCTGCTCTACGTGATCTCCGCCATGTTCGCCCACGCGCTCTTGCCGCAGGTCCCCTACTGGGCCTGGATACTGATCTACGTGGTGCCGGTCACCTTCATCAACATCATGGGGGTGGAACTGGCGGCCAAGGTGAACATGGTGATGACCGCGATCATGGTGGCGGCGGTGCTGGCCTTCGTGCTGGCGGCGGTCAAATACGCCCTGGCCGGCAACGTGGTCTCGCTCTTCTCGATGCAGGCGATCTACAACCCCAAGACCTTTTCGCTGAGCGCGGTGGTGTCCGCCTCGGTGCTGGCGGTGCTCTCCTATCTCGGCTTCGACGCCATAACCACCCTGACCGAGGAGGTGCACGAGCCCGCCGGCAAGATCAGCACCGCCATCATCATCGCCTGCCTGTTGCAGACGGTGCTCTACTTCGGCGTCGCCTACTTCGGCACGCTGGTCGCCCCCGACTTCGCCCTCTTCAAGAACCCCGACACCGCCTTCTTCGAGATCGCCCTCAAGGTCGGCGGGAGCGCCCTGCAGACCTTCGTTACCCTGGTGATCATCGTCTCCGGGGCCTCCACCGCCCTGGCCGGCCAATCGGCCGCCAGCCGGCTCCTCTACGGCATGGGGCGGGACAAGATGATACCGCCCAAGTTCTTCGCCTATCTGCATCCGCGCTACAAGACGCCGACCTACAGCATCCTGTTCATGGGGATCGTCGGGCTGATCGGGGCGCTTTTGATCAGCATGGAGAGCCTGTCGGAGATGGTCGCCTTCGGCGGCATCTTCGGGTTTATCTGCGTCAACCTGTCGGTGATACTGCATTTCTACGTCAAGGGTAAGAGCGGCAAGTTTTTCCGGCACGCGCTCTGTCCCGCGCTGGGGATGGCCATCTGCGCCTACATCATGTGGGGCATGTCGCCGCTGGCGAAAATAGTCGGCTTTTCCTGGCTGGCGGCGGGCGTCTTTTACCTGGTGGCGAGGTCCTTCGCCTCCAGCGATTTCAAGTCGATTCTGGAGAACAACGCGCTGGTGAACCCCGAGGGGGCAGCCGAGGAAAACGGTTGATCGGGAACCGATCCGGCACGGTCACCGGTAGCGATCGCCGACCCGAGCAAAAACGATCCTATCCGTGCAGCTTACCTAATAACTAATCCGCTATTCAACAGAGGGACGAAATGGAAAAATTCAATCTGATCATCGACGGCAAAAGCGTGGCGACCGAAAGGTATTTCGAGGTCATCAACCCGGCAACCCTGGAAGTCGTCGGCCTTTGCCCCAGCGCGGACAACAGTCATCTCGATCAGGCCGTGGCCGCCGCCCAAAGGGCCTTCGGCCCCTGGAGCGCGACCGACGACGCGGTCAGGGCTCAAAAAATAAACGAACTGGCCGACGCCCTGGAGCAGAACATGGAAGAGCTCATGAGGCTTCTGACCATGGAAATGGGGAAACCCCTGGGGGGGTATCAGGGGATCGGATCGGGCATGGAGGTGGGAGGGTCGATCGCCTGGACTCGGGCTACCGCCGCCCTGACGCTGCCCGTGGAAATCATCCAGGACAACGAGGACGCCTACATCGAAGTGCACCGCAAACCTCTCGGGGTGGTCGGCTCCATTCCCCCCTGGAACTGGCCGCTGATGATTGCCATTTGGCACGTGATGCCCGCCCTGCGCACCGGCAATACGGTGGTGATCAAGCCTTCCTCGCTCACCCCCTTGACGACGCTGCGCTTCGTCGAGATCGCCAATCGGATACTTCCTCCCGGCGTCTTCAACATAGTCACCGCCGAGAAGGGGATCGGCAGCGCCATGGCAAGACATCCGGGCATCAGCAAGATGGTGTTCACCGGCTCCACCCCGACCGGCAAAAATATCATGGAGAACGCGAGCTGCAATCTCAAACGGTTGACCCTTGAACTGGGCGGCAACGATGCCGGCATCGTCCTGCCCGACGTGGATGTGGCGGTGGTGGCCCCGCAGATATTCGCCTCTGCCTTCAACAACAACGGCCAGACCTGCGCCGCCCTGAAGCGGCTCTACGTGCACGAAGAGATCTACGAACGGATGTGCGCTGCCTTGACCGAGATCGCCAGGGGCGTGGTGACCGGAAACGGTCTCGATGCGGGAGTCGACCTGGGCCCCCTGCAAAACAAGGATCAGCTCGATCTCGTGGTCGAGTTGGCGGAGGATGCCAGGAGGGCCGGCGGAAAATTCCTGTGCGGCGGCGTCAAGCCGGAAGGACCGGGATATTTCTACCCGGCGACACTGGTCGCCGAGGTAAGCGACGGCGTGCGGCTGGTCGATGAGGAGCAGTTCGGACCGATCCTGCCGATCATAAGGTATTCGGATGTAAACGACGCCGTCAGACGCGCGAACAACAGCGTATTCGGTCTGGGCGGATCGGTCTGGGGTCGGGATATCCAGCAGGCCAAGGCGCTGGCGATGCAGCTTGAGTGCGGTACCGCCTGGGTGAACACCCATGCGACCATCCAACCCAACGCTCCTTTTGGCGGCGTGAAGGAGTCGGGGTTCGGGGTGGAGTTCGCCCGGGACGGACTGGCCGAATACACCTCGATCCAGACGGTAAAGATCCAGAAGTAGTCGTCGTGAGTGAACGGTAGGTAGCGGACGTCGATATGAAACTGTACGCAGAGTTGGAAAAACATTTGGCTGCCGGGGTGGTCGGCTTTCCGACCGCCCTGGCGAGCGCGGTCGGCCTGATCATGGCCAGCCCGGTGATCCTGACGGTAACCACGGGTTTCGGCATCGGTGGCTCGACCTTTGCCATGGCGATGACGATCGCCTTCGTCATGATGCTCGCCCAGTCGACGACCTTCGCCGAGGCTGCGGCGATCCTGCCGACTTCGGGGTCGGTGTATGACTACATATCGTGCGGTCTGGGACGCTTCGCCGCCATTACCGGCACCATTTCGGCGTATCTGCTGGTGCATGTGTTTGCCGGGACGGCGGAGACCATCTTGAGCGGCATCATGGCTACGGTGAACTTCGACACGGTGCAGCAGATGCTTGACCGAACCGGCACCGCCTGGCTGGTCGGGGTCGGCCTGGTGGTGTTCTTCGGTCTGGTCAACGTCCTGGGGGTGAGCGTTTTCAGCAAGGCGGAGATCGTCCTCACCATCGGCATGTGGGCTACGCTTTTGATCTTCGGATTGACGGGGGTGATCTCGACGCCGCTCGTGCACCTCGACGGCTGGTTCGGCAAATCGACGGTAGGTACGGATTTGAATGCGGTGTTGTCGCTGGTCGGCATGGCCATGTTCATGTTCGTGGGGTGCGAATTCGTGACGCCGCTGGCTCCCGAGTTGAAAAATTCGGCCCGCACCATCCCCCGCGCCATGGCCATCGGGCTCTTTTCGGTGGCGATCTGCATGTTCATCTACGGTTCGGCACTGAGCCGCCAGGTGATAAATGTGGCGGTAAACCCCGAAGGTACCGTCCATCTGCTGGACACGCCGCAGGCGATCCCGATGTTCGCCCGGCAGGTGATGGGAAACTTCGGCAAGATCTGGCTCGGGTTCGGCTTCCTCTTCGCCGGGGCCGCCACCATCAACACCCTGATGGCCGGACTGCCGCGCATCCTCTACGGCATGGCGCTTGACGGCGGGCTTCCCAAGGCGTTCGCCTATCTGCATCCTCGCTTCAAGACGCCGGTGGTCGGCATCGGCGCGGCGGTGGCAATTCCCTGCGCGCACGCCTGGTTTTTGAAGGGGAACCTGGACAAGATCATGAACCTGGTGCTGGCGGCGGTCTGCGCCTGGGGCGTGGCCTACCTGCTGGTAACCCTCTCCGTGGTGATGCTGCGCATCCGCCGCCCCGACCTGCCGCGGGCCTACCGCTCTCCCTTATTCCCGCTGCCGCAAATCGTCTCGTCGGCGGGGATCCTGCTCGCCATCCGGCATGTCACGCCGCCCGGCATGAACGCCCGCGACATCTACGTTCCGTTTGGCGTCATGCTCGGCCTTACCGCCGTCTACGCACTATTCTGGACGCTCTTCGTGATGCGCGTCAATCCCTTCGCGCCGGTGCGGGTGGAAGACATCCTCGAAGAGGAATTCAGCAAGAACGCCATGGCGGATGCCGAAATGCTCCAGCCGGTCCATGAATAGCGCCGTGCTGCTGAAGTCCTTTGGCGGTTTTTTCGACCGGCCGCCGACGGGGTATCTCCCCGGCGCCACCCTCGCCCGCATGCTGGCGCAGGCGCGGGGAATCCTTGCCGCAGCCGCGACAAACCCGCCGGCGGGAGCGACGCTTGCCACGCCGGATGGCCGCCTGACGTTCGAGGTCCGCGAGCGTGTCGAGCGGCACTTCCTGATGCACGTCGTGGCGCTCGAATTCACCCTGAAAGTACCGGCAGCCGCCGTGCCGGGCGGCCGGATCGTGATCCGCAACACGGGGCTTTGGTCCAGGACCGGCATCGCCTGTGCGGTGCCGGCCAGGTATCGGGAGGCGTTGAAACCCGTTTCGCAACGTCTCGCCGATGATCCGGCCCTGGTCGCCGCACTCATGGCTTTCGACTTTCGTCGTTGCGAGTTGACGGGAAGCGAAGAGGGGTGGACCGTATGCATCGAGCCCTACGGCGCAAGCGAAGTGGTCAATCGCATGCCGTCCTTCCGGCGCTATCTCCGCCTGGCGAAAGAGCAGGCCGATCTGCTGGTTACCGCTCTCAAGACCATCGAGCGGCTACTCGGCGGCCCGGAGGGCGGGGTACCATGATCGTCGAAGGTTGTTCCGATGTATAAGGCTGAGAAGCAAAGGCGTCGACGCAGAGGCGCAAAGGTGCTAAGGCGCAAAGAACGACAAGCACCGGGCAAGATATGGGGAATAACGAGATGACTGAAACGATCGAATGGGTAAGCGTCGGCGCCTTGGGCGAGGCGTTTCGGCCCGACAACAACAGCCTCGAATCGGTCGCCGATCTCGGCGGCCAAACGCTGCTTCTCGACTTAGAGGATGGCCGGTCCTTCGAATATACCTTTGCGGACGCGCACACCTTGAGGTGGGAAATAAAGTGCGGCGACGGGATCGGCCAGTGGTCCGAGGAAAGCTATACCGCCACTTCGCCGCGGCCAGGCGTATATTTCGTAGACTTCATCGCATCGAAAAGGAGGGCGACCAGTGTTTCCCTCGTCATCGATCTTAACAAAAATGTCCTTACCGCAGTGATCGGCCGGATGCCGACTGAAGATGAAACGCGGGAGCCTTTCTCGGAAAAGATCAGACTCGGCAAAATGCTGACCAGCGTCAAGGCTACCTTCCTCAGAGGGACGGTCGGCAAGCCGTTCTCGATCTCGGAAGACCACCACCCTGGAACCTCCGACCTGATAGGGCGGCGCGTCGAGTACGTGTATAGCCCGACCGAAAAATATGAGCACATCTATCTCAATGCCGAATACTACACCTGGCATTGCATCAAGGGGATAGAGAAGGAGCTCTGCGATACGGATCGCTGTCACTATTATAAAATAGACAACAATTTATACCTTTTTGTGTGGCAGGAAAAGATCGTTCCTACCTTGGGAGTCATCATGATCGATTTCGACAAACTGAAGACGACCGGCAAGATCTGCGGATACACGGAGAACGCCTTCGACGCGCTCACCAACTTCTCTGTCGGCGCATTCGCCACCGTGGTCAACAGCGTGTCGAGGCCGGAGCATGCCGAGTAACTATCGCGTGGAACTCGATTTTTCCGGGAAAGTCGCCGTCATTACCGGCGCCGGGCAGGGGATCGGACGGGCAATCGCCCGGACCTTCGCCTCCCACCGGGCGGCCGTCGTGGTCTCCGATCTCGATAGAGAGCGCTCGGATGCGGTGGCCGATGAAATCAGGACGGCCGGAGGCGTTGCCGTCTCGGTACAAGCGGACGTGACCAACGGCGACGATATCGCCTCGCTCATGGCCGGCTCCTTGGGCTTTGGCGACAAAATCGACATCCTGATACACAACGCCGCCTATTTTCCGCTGGTCCCTTTCGAGGAAATAACGCCGCAGATACTGGACAGGACGCTCGACGTCAACCTGAAGGCGGCGTTCTGGCTGACCCGGGCGGCGCTCCCCTATCTGCTGAAGAGTACGGAGGGACGGATACTGATGACCTCCTCCGTTACCGGCCCAAGGGTCGCCTATCCGGGGCTTGCGCATTACGCCGCGTCGAAAGCGGGGTTGAACGGGTTCATCCGGTCGGCCGCCCTGGAACTTGCCAAGCACCGCATCACCGTGAACGGAGTGGAACCGGGGATGATCAAAACACCGGCCTCGGATCTGCTGGGCGACGCCGAGCTTCAGGACGACATCGCGGCGGGGGTACCGCTCAAGCGATTGGGGGACCCGAGGGAGATCGCCGCCGGCATGCTGTTCCTCGCCTGCGATGCGGCGTCCTACATCACCGGCCAGACGATCGTCATCGACGGAGGCGCCCTGCTTCCGGAAAGGTGACTATTGGGGGAACGGAGAATTAAATGAGCATGAAAGGTAAATCGGCATTGATAACCGGAGGCGGCACCGGCATCGGCGAAGCCTGCGCCAGACGGCTTAGTCTGGAGGGAGCAAGGGTATTTGTCACCGGGAGGCGCCGGGAACCGTTGGACGCGGTAGCCGCTGCGACCGGCTGCACGGCGATCACGGGCGATGCAGCCAGTTCGTCGGACATGCGCCGGATCTTGGGCGAGGTGAAACGACAGGCCGGAGGGCTGGATATCCTCATCGCCTGCGCCGGCGGGCACGGATTCGCCGGTGCGACGGAGACCAGCGACGCCGACTGGGCGCTCAGCATAACCGCCAACTTGACCACGGCATTCGTGGCCGCCAGGGAAGCCTTGCCGCTTTTGTGCGAACGTCGGGGCGCCATCCTGATGGTTTCCTCAATCGCCGGGCTTGCCGCGGGACCCGAGGTGTGCGGTTATACGACGACCAAGCATGCCATGATCGGACTGACCCGATCGCTTGCGCGCGATTATGGCCCGGCCGGGGTACGGGCCAACGCTATCTGTCCGGGGTGGGTACGCACCCCCATGGCCGACGAGGAGATGAAGGTCCTGATGGACCGTCATGGCATATCGCTCGATGAAGCGTACCTGCGCGTCACCGCAGACGTTCCTTTGCGCCGGGCAGCCACGCCGGATGAAATCGCCTCGGCCTGCCACTTCCTGGTCTCCGACCAGGCCTCGATCATCAACGGGGCGGTCCTGGTCGCCGACGGCGGCGCCATGGTGGTGGACCTCCCCACCCTGGCATTTGAACGAGATAGGTGACCTTAGGCGCTTCCCGATTTAAAACATGCAAAAGGCCTGGCGGTGAGGCGCGAGCCGCATCGGTTTCGGAAATGATACGGTTCACGATGTTCACCGCGTCCCGCGCAAGAGCGCGAAATCTCCCAGCCAAACAGCTCGATCATCCTGCTTGCCAAGATACCTTTCGTCCGGCTCCCCCCGTCGAGATGCTCCCTGACCTCTAGCGCAATGCACGGGCCGTTAGAACAATCGATTTATTCTGCGGCGCAGGCGCAATCACGGAAGGCTTCCGCGAGGTGACTGTCCGGATTGCAGACATATGTCTGATTTAAAGACAGTTGGCCGCACTCCGATTAGGCCGGGAGGCAGCGGCCCGGACAAGACCCGATCCGGTTTCCAGATGGCTTTGACGGGCTTGTGGGACTTGCCGACCCGCGCAGGGCACTTGCTTGACTATGACAACGACTTGGCCCGCTTATTGCTCCGCAATATTAATCAGTAAAACATTGTATCGGCTTTTGTTGACAAAGAAATAGGTATTGTGGTACCAATTTACCTGCGAGCGTTTTTGTACGGCAGGCCTGTTTTGGCGCCTCAAGTTACCTGCAGCAGCTAGCCATATAAAAACCAAGCAATCAGGGGGACGGAATGGGAGAAAGCAAAAGACTGCTGGTGATCAACCTCGGCTCGACTTCAACCAAAGTCGCAATCTATGAATCCGAAAAGATGATAGTGACCGAGTCTATCAACCACCCGGCGGAACAACTGAAGGATTTCAAGACCATCATCGATCAGTTCGAGCTGAGAAAGGAAACGGTCCTGGGGGTCGTCAGCAAAAACGGCTACACCCTGGAGCAGTTCGACGGCATCGCCAGCAGGGGCGGCAACATGAAGCCGATCCCCGGCGGCATCTACGCCATCTGCCCGGACATGATCGACGACATGAAGAGCGGCAAGTTCGGCCAGCATCCCAACATGTGCGGCGGCATCGTCGCCTACACCCTGGGGCAGGAACTGAAGGTCCCCGCACTCACCGTGGACCCGCCGACGGTGGACGAAATGATCACCTCTGCCCGCTACTCGGGCATTCCGCAGATAACCAGGCAGAGCAGTTTCCATGCGCTGAACCAGAAGGCGACCGCCAGAAAGACCGCCACCAAGCTGGGCAAGGAGTACGATGAGGTCAACCTGATCGTCGCTCACCTGGGCGGCGGCATCTCGGTCGGGGCGCACCGCAAGGGGAAGGTGGTGGACGTCAACAACGCCCTGGACGGCGACGGGCCGTTTTCGCCGGAGCGCGCCGGGACGCTTCCCGCCGGGGATCTGGTCAAGCTCTGCTTCAGCGGCGAGTATTCCCGCGAGCAGGTGCTGAGGTTCGTGCAGGGGGGGGGCGGCCTGGTCTCCTATCTGGGGACCACCAGCGGCCTGGAAATAGAAAAGAGGATCGTCGGCGGGGATGCGGTGGCGGCGGAGGTTTTCGAGGCGATGATCTATCAGGTCGCCAAGGAGATCGGCGCCTGCGCCGCCGTGCTAGAGGGGCAGGTGGACGCCATCGCGCTCACCGGCAGCCTGGCCTATTCGGAGCGGCTGGCCGCCAGCCTGAAGCAGAAGATATCCTTCATAGCCCAGGTGCTGCTGGATCCGGGCGAGAACGAAATGGACGCACTGGCCGCAGGCGCCATGCGCTACTTTAATGGCGAAGAACAACTTTCAATTTACTAGGAGGGAGAGCACAATGGTTAAGAACTTTAAGGAATTGATCGCGGCGGTGCAGCAAAAACCGAAGAAGAAGATCGCGATCGTCTCGCCCGAGGGAACCACGGTCATTCAGCTCGTCAAACAGGCGATTGAGGAAAAGATCGCCGAATTCGTCCTGGTCGGAGACGAGGCGAAAATCAAAGGGATGTGCGGAGACGCCGGCTTCGATTCCAACCTGGTCGACATCGTCAACGTTCCCGTGCAAAAGGAAGCGGCCGAAGAAGCGGTCCGTTTGGTGACGGTTGGCGCGGCCAACGCCATCATGAAAGGCAACCTCCCCACCGCAACCTTCATGAGGGCGATCCTCGACAAGCAGAAGGGGCTCAACAACAACAAGGTGATCAGCGAAATCACCCTGTACGAGAAGATCGTCGGCGGCGAAGAAGGCTTCCGCTATCTGACCGACTGCGCGATCAACATCGCGCCGACCCTGGACGAGAAAAAACAGATCATCGAGAACGCGGTCGGCCTGGCCCACAAGCTCGGCAATCCGCTCCCCAAGGTGGCCGTGCTGTCGGCGGTGGAAGTCGTGAACTCCGCCATGCCCGACACCCTGGAAGCCGCGGCGCTCAGCAAAATGGCGGATCGCGGGCAGATCACCGGTTGCCTGGTCGACGGTCCGCTGGCCTTCGACAACGCCGTCTCGCCGGAATCGGCCAAGTACAAAAACCTGACCGGCGAAGTCGCCGGGCACGCGGACATCATCCTGGCCCAGAACCTGCTCTCAGCCAACCCGCTGCGCAAATGCCTGGTGTTTTACACCCAGCAAAGGGTCGCCACGGCACTGATGGGGGCGAAGGCGCCGGTGATCATCACCTCCCGGTCCGACTCCGCCGACACCATGCTGCTCACCATCGCGGTCGCGGCCTACATTTCCTAAAGAAATGGAATCGCGGTTAGGAGTTAAGTAGGTTGCGTTGAAAAGGTGTTCCTCGAAACGCGACGGTTGGCGCCGGTTCCATCATGGCAACGTCGCGTTTCGTTCCTCAACGCGACCTACGGTGTGCTACGGGTTTGTACGGAATTGCGGTCGCTCGGATGTTTTTAAGGGATGCTGGAGGTTACGATGGTCGACAATTTCGGAAGGAAGATAAATTACTTGCGGCTCTCGGTGACTGATCGCTGCAACCTCCGATGCAGTTACTGCATGCCCGCGCACGGCATCAAGAAGCTGGACCATTGCGACATTCTCAGCTACGAGCAATTGCACCGGGTGGCCACCGCTGCGGTCGGCATCGGGGTGGAAAAGATCCGCATCACCGGCGGCGAGCCGTTGGTCCGCAAGGGGATCGTCGATTTCCTGGCCGAGTTGAAGCGGATACCGGGGTTGAAAAAGCTGGTGTTGACCACTAACGGCGTCTTTTTGGAGGAGATGGCCGAGGGGCTGCGGCGCGCCGGGGTGGAAAGCATCAACATGAGCCTGGATTCGCTGCGTCCCGAGGTTTTTGCCCGTATTACCCGCGGCGGCGATCTGCAGCGGGTGCTGGCCGGGTTGGCCGCCGCCGAGCGGGCGGGATTCGAGTACCTGAAGATCAACATGGTGGTTATGCGCGGCATCAACGACGACGAGCTTTTCGACTTCGCCGCCTTGACCCTGGACAAGCCGATCAACGTGCGCTTCATCGAGTACATGCCTACCTTGCGGGACAAGAACTGGGAATCGTTGATGGTGCCGGGGGACGAACTGTTGTCCCGACTGTCCGGGCGCTACGACCTGCAGCAGGTGTCGCCTGAGGCCCTGGACGGCCCGGCTCGTTATTACCAGGTGCCGGGGGCGGCCGGCAAGATCGGCTTCATCACCCCCATTTCGGGCCACTTCTGCCAGAAGTGCAACCGGCTCAGGGTCACCTCGTCCGGCATGCTGAAGAGCTGTCTCTTCGACGAGGGGGGCGTCAGCTTGAGGCCCTGCCTGGAGCGGGGGACCGACGCCGACCTGCTGGAACTGCTGCGCCAGGTGGAAGGCCGCAAGCAGTACAAGCACACCTTGGTGGATTCGGTCTCGGACACCTACAACATGTCGCAGATCGGCGGGTAAGGCGGTGGCGGCGATGCGTGGTGGACGAAAAGAGGATCTTTCTGCTTAGGGAGGGTCCTTTTTTGTTGTAGGGGTTTTGTGGACTTGATGGGCTTGATGGGTTTGATGAGTTTGATGGGAACTAAGGCTACTTGCGGGACTAACGAGAGGATTTGAGGACATGGAAAGTCAGCTTTTTAACCAGTTTCGCGGCACGGAGGGGTACGTCGCCTCGCGTGCTCTCCAGGATGTGGTCAACGTGGCGCTGGCGCTGGAACGGCCGCTGCTCTTGAAGGGGGAACCGGGCACGGGCAAGACGCTGCTCGCCTACCATATCGCCAAGGCGCTGGGGATGGAACTGGTCCTCTGGAACGTCAAATCGACGACTAAGGCGCGCGACGGCCTCTACACCTACGATACGGTGCAACGGTTGAACGACGCCCGCTTCGGCGACGGCGACGTGCGCGACATCCGCCGCTATATCAAGCTGGGCCCGCTGGGACGCGCGTTCGCCTCCCCGCAGAGGTCGGTGCTGCTGATCGACGAGGTGGACAAGGGGGACCTGGAATTCCCTAACGACCTCCTCTTCGAACTGGACGAGATGCGCTTCCACGTCTCGGAAACGGACGAATGGGTGGCGGCGGTCCAACGACCGGTGGTGGTGGTGACCTCCAACTCGGAAAAGGAACTCCCGGACGCGTTCCTGCGCCGCTGCGTGTTCCACTACATCGACTTCCCCGACGAGGAACAGTTGCGCGCCATCGTTAACGTCCATTTTCCGGGACTGGCGGGCGAACTGCTGGCGCGGGCTTTCAAGATCTTCTACGGCTTGCGGGAGGTGCCGGGGCTCAGGAAACGCCCCTCCACCTCGGAACTGCTCGACTGGATCCGCGCCCTGCTGGCCAGCGGCGCGCGACTTCCCGAGGAAGAAACGCCGGACCTCAAATCGGTCCCCTTCATGGGGACGCTGATCAAGATGCAGGAGGACGCCGAGGCGCTGCTGCGCCACGCCAGCCGCCCCGCCGACGGTCGCGCCGCGGACCGCAGGTTTTTCCGCTGATGTTTCTCAACCTCTTCCAGACTCTGCGGGCGCTGCGCGTTCCGGTGAGCCTCACCGAATGGCTCACCATGCTGGAGGCGCTGGAAAAGGGGCTGCACAACGATAGTCTGACCGACTTCTACTACATGTCGCGCAGCCTGTTGGTGAAGGACGCCGCCCACTACGACGCCTTCGATCAGGCCTTTCGGCACTGCTTCCAGGACGCTCCGTTGCAGCAGGATCCGCTCTCCCGCAAGCGCCTCCTGGAATGGATGCAGGGGCCGCACGCGCCGGTCAGGATCACGCCGGAGGAGTTGGCGCGACTGGAGGCGCTGGAACTCGGGGAGCTGTTGCTGGAGTTGGAAGAGCGGCTTAACACGCAGGACGAACCGCATAAAGAGGGGCAACAGGCGATCGGCACCGGCGGCACCAGCCCCTTCGGCGCCGCAGGCGATAACCCGAGCGGGATCTCCTTTGCTCTGGAACACGGCAAGGGCCGAGCGGTGATGACGGCGTTGAAACGGCGCTATCGCAATCTGCGCAGCGACTTGACCCTGGATGTGCGCCAGATCGCCGTGGCGCTGAAGCGGTTGCGCGACCTGCGCGAGTCGGGCGCGGAAGAGGTGCTCGATCTGGATAAGACCATCGACCGCACCTGCCTCAACGGCGGTGAGATCGACTTGGTCTTCAGGCGCGACCGGGAAAACCAGGTGCGCCTGTTGCTGCTGATGGACTCGGGCGGCTCCATGGACCCCTTCCGCAGAGTCTCGGAGCGGCTGTTTTCGGCGGCCACTGGTCTCAACTACTTCAAGGATTTCCGGGCCTTTTACTTCCACAACTGCGTTTACGAGAACCTGTACCTGGACCTTGCCAGCAACGAGTTCATCACCACCGACAAGGCGGTGCGGGAATATGGCCGGAATTACCGACTGCTGGTCATCGGCGACGCGGCCATGTCGCCCCACGAGTTGCAGATTCCCCACGGCACCCTGGAGCGCATGAGGACCAGCTCCGTCACCGTTACCGGCTTCGAGCGGCTCCGGCAGCTCGCGCAGGCCTTTCCTCGGCGCGCTTGGCTGAACCCGCTGCCGGAGAACACATGGGGGCAGTACGACACCCTGCCCACGGTCGCCGGGCTGTTTCCCATGTTTCCCATGACTTTGGACGGTTTGGGTCAGGCGGTGCGGAAGCTGCGCTGATCGGCGGATGTGGACTTTGTGGACTTTGTGGACTTGATGGACTTGATGGACTTGATGGACCTTGATGGACCTTGATGGACCTTGGAGAAATGTAACTGTGTTCGAATAAATGCTGCCTGCCCGATTGGTTTGGCTGCTGGCTTAACTTCGCTTTACCCTCTGCAACGACTGCTTTGCCTGCTCTGCTTTCACTAACCCTCCTCAATCTAACGCTTAATCACTTTTGCTCCAGTATGCCGACTGCCGCGCCTCGGGACGCTTGTTGGTATAACATTGTATTATTGGCTTGACACGGTGTTCTTGCTGCGGATATACTTCTGTATGCCAAACTCAGGTTCGGTATGCAGAACTAAACGAGGGCGTCGTGGACGGTAAAAAAGAGCGGAGTTCCGATAAATACCTGGTGCCGGCGGTCGAACAGGCCTGCCGCATCATCTTCTCGATGGCCGGAAACGGGGCCTCGCAGATGGGGCTCACCGAGATCTGCAGCCAGGTGGGGATTCACAAGAGCAAGGCCTATTCCATCTTGCAGACCATGCAGGCGTTCGGGCTGGTGCAAAAAAAAGGGGACCGCAAAGGGTACGCTTTGGGGCCGGCGCTGATCGCTCTCTCCCGCAAGGTGCTCGACGACTTGAACGCGCCGCGCCTGGCCGAACCGGTGCTGGAAGAGTTGGCGACGAAGCTGGGGTGCACGGCTACTTTCGGCCTGATCGCCGGCAACAAGGTGTATGTGGTCGCCAAACACGAGGGGGGGATGGACGTGGGGGTGACGCTGCGCATCGGCCACCGCTTTCCTTTGGCCTATGGCTCTCACGGCAAGGCGATCGCCGCCTTCCTGCCCAAGGACGAGCTCGAAGCCTTGCTTCAGTCTCCCAAACTTCATTTTCACGGCCGCACCGAAAACCTGGATCGAGAGCGCCTGCAACTGGAATTGGAAATGTGCCGGCGCGTCGGCTTCGCCATGGATCTGGGCGAGCTCAACCCGGGCCTCAATTCGGTGGCGGTGCCGGTGTTCGGGCCGGGAGAGGCGCCGCTGGGCTATATCGCGCTGGTCGGGGTGTTCTCCGAGCAGGAAGCCCGCGCCTTCGGGCCGCAGGCGGTAGCCGCCGGCAATGTGCTCTCGCGGCTGCTGGGTTCCCCGCATCGATCGGCGGCCGGCACATTTTAAGGCAGCTGCCGCAACTAAACTTGAAACAAACCGTTGGCCACGGAGAAAATCTGAGGAAATCTGAGAAAAGACTTTAAGGGGTAAACCAAAAATCTTTTGTTTTGATTCTCCCCAATTTTTAGCCTTTGACTTAATCAGTTCTCGGATTCTCTCAGATTTTCTCCGTGGCAAACGGGTTCGTTTTTGGAATTGAATTAAGACGCTGCAAAAACCGGCAACATACCGCTATCTCGCGAGGAGGGGAGTCAATGGGGGAAGTAAAAAGGATACTGGTGCTCAATCTCGGCTCGACTTCGACCAAGGTCGCCGTCTCCCACTCCGACCGGATGCTGTTCACCGACTCGATCAATCACCCGGCTGATGAACTGAAGGGCTTCAAGACCATCTTCGAACAATACGATCTGAGAAAGGACACCATCCTGGCCGTCCTGGCGAAGCACGGCATCTCGCTGGACGAGATCGATTGCATCGCCAGCAGGGGAGGGAACAGCAAACCGATTCCCGGAGGCATTTACCCGATCGGCGACGCGATGATCGAAGACATGAAAAGCGGAAAGTTCGGCCAGCATCCTAATATGTGCGGCGGCATCGTGGCCCGCGATCTGGCCAGGGAAAGGAATATCCCGGCGCTCACCGTGGACCCGCCGACCATCGACGAATTTTGCGTCTACGCCAGATATTCCGGCATACCCCAGATCAAAAGGCAAAGCAGCTTCCATGCGCTGAACAGCAAGGCCACCGCCAGGAAGGCCGCGGCCCGTTTGGGCAAGGGGTACGAAGAGGTGAACCTGATCGTGGCCCACCTGGGCGGCGGCATCTCGGTCAGCGCGCACCTGAAAGGCAAGGCCGTGGACGTCAACAATTCCCTGGACGGCGACGGACCGTTCGCTCCCGAGCGCGCCGGTGGTCTGCCGGCAGGCGACCTGGTCCGGCTCTGCTTCAGCGGCGACTACACCAGGGAGCAGGTCTTAAAGCTCTTGCAGGGCGGGGGCGGGCTGGTGGCCTATCTGGGAACCACCAGCGGCCTGGAGATCGAAAAGAGAATCGCCGGCGGGGACGCCGTGGCGGCCGAGGTTTTCGAGGCGCTTTCGTATCAGGTCGCCAAGGAGATCGGCGCTTGCGCCGCCGTGTTGGAAGGAGAGGTGGACGCCATCGCGCTTACCGGCAGCTTGGCCTATTCGGAGAGGCTGACCGGCAGCCTGCGCAAGAGAATCTCCTTCATCGCCCCGGTGCTGCTGGATCCGGGCGAGAACGAGATGGACGCCCTGGCGGCGGGGGCGATGCGCTACTTCAACGGCGAGGAAGCGCTTTCCGTCTACTGAGCAAGGAGCAAGGAACAAGGGCTTGGCTCGAACAGTAAAAGACACAGATCACAGGGAGTAAAAGATGGCGGCAACAAACAAGGGAAAAACGGCCAAGCCGGCGAAAGTCGTGGCCTTCTCGGTCAACGGCAAGGCCGTGGAGCTGCAGATAGGAAGCGAGCCTCATCAGGTGGAAAGCTCGCACACGCTGGCGCACACGCTCAGGGAAACCCTGGGGCTTGTCGGCACCAAGATCACCTGCGACAACGGCGCCTGCGGGTCGTGCACGGTGCTGATCGACGGCAAGGCGATCCTCTCCTGCATGACCCTGACCGTCGAGTGCCAGGGGAAGAGCGTCATGACCATCGAGGGGCTGGCCGATCCCGTGAGCGGCAGGCTGGACCCGCTGCAGCAATCGTTCATCGACCATACCGCCTTTCAGTGCGGGTTCTGCACGCCGGGCATGATCATGAGCGCCAAGGCGCTGTTGGGCGAGAACGCCGCCCCGACCGAGGACGAGGTGAAGGAGGCCCTGTCGGGCAACTTCTGCCGCTGCATCAGCCACTACCATGTGGTCAAGGCCGTGCTGGCAGCGGCGCCGGGGGGGAGCGAATAATGGCGCAAGAGTACCGGTTCATCGGCAAGCCGACCAAAAGACAGGACGCTGCGGCGATCGTCACCGGCGGCGCGCAGTACCTGGACGACATCAAGTTCCACAATCTACTGCACGGCAAGGTGCTGCGCAGCCCCCACGCCCATGCCTATATCGTCAAGATCGACAAGAGCCGCGCCGAACAGCTGCCGGGGGTCGAGGCGGTGCTCACCTGGGAGGACGTTCCGGACTGGATCGGGGGGACGCCCCGGGTGGTGCGCGTTCTCGACCGCAAGGTGCGCTACGTGGGGGACGCGGTGGCGTTGGTCGCGGCCAAAAACGCGCAGATCGCCAAGGAGGCGCTGGCGCTGATCGAGGTCGTGTACCAGATCCTGCCGGCGGTCTTCGACCTGGAAGAGGCGATGAAGCCGGGAGCGCCGCAGCTCTACCAGGAACTCCCCGGCAATATCGTCACCGCAGGCACCCCCGCTTTCGGGCGCAACTGCCTGACGGAAGTGGTGATGGGGGACGTGGAGAAGGGGTTTGGCGAGGCGGACGCGGTCTGCGAGGGGACCTTCGGCTACGAGAACATCGCCAACCCGATTCCGCCGGAGCCGCCGGGAGCGGTGGCCCACTGGGAGGAACCGAACCGAGTGACCCTGTGGGTGTCGAACCAGGCCTCCTATCTGGACAAGATCATCCTCTTTCATCTCTTCGGCAAGAAGGTGGAGGTGCGCACCCATGGCGCAGCCTGCGGCGGGAGTTTCGGCACCAAGCTGATGTCCTGGCAGGTGCAAAGCTACGCGACGCTCTTGAGCAAGGCGACCGGGCGGCCGGTGAAGATCATCTTCACCAAGGAGGAGCATATCGCCGCCTTCGTCCTCAGGCCGGGGTCGCGCATGCACGCCCGGGTGGGGATGAAGAGGGACGGCACGGTGACGGCGGTGTCCGGCACCTGGCTCGTGGATACCGGCTACTACTCGGCGACCACCCAGGCGCAGGTCGCCGTGGGGTGCGGCGAGATCCAGCTCATGACCCGCTGCGATAACTGGGACCTGAAGACCGCCATCGTCTGCACCAACCGCAACGCCTCGGGGAGCGTCAGGGGCTTCGGCGGCCAGGAGCTGAAATGTTCCTTCATCCCGGTGCTCTGCCTGGCCATGGAAAAGCTCAATATCGATCCGGTGGAGTTCATCAAGAAAAACTACGTGAAGCCCGGCGACGGCTACTTCTGGCGGGACGGCGACTGGTACACCTACCGGGGGATCGACTACTCGGATTGCATGGATCAGGGCGCTAGGCGCTTCGGCTGGCAGGAAAAATGGCAGGGGTGGCTGCAGCCGTCCGCGGTCGACGGCCCCCGACGCCGAGGGATCGGGGTCGGCGTGCACGGCAACGCCGACATCGGGGAGGATTCCTCAGAGGCGTACGTCCGCCTGCACCCGGACGGCTCCGCCATGCTTTTTTCCTGCATTACCGAGCACGGCACCGGGCAGCGCAGCAACTACGTGAAGATGGTGGCCGAGGTGCTGCAGATCCCCATGGAGCGGATCACGGTGTCGCCGGCGGACTCGCTGGTGAACCCCTTCGAATACGGCCCGTTCGGCTCGCGCGGGACCTACGCCATCGGCTCCGCGGCCATCAAGGCGGCCGAAGACGCCAGGCGCCAGCTCCTGGAGATGGTCGCCCCGCGCCTGGACGCGAAAGCCGAGGATCTTGAGACCGTGGACGGCATGATCTTCGTCCGGGGTAAACCGGAAAAGAGCATCAAATGGGGAGCCATGGGGTACGAGCGGACCATTCTCGGCTATGGCCGCTTCGATCCCGACTTCACCCTGGCCAACTGCATGACTACTTTCGTGGAGGTCGAGGTCGACACCGAGACCGGCAAGGTGGAACTCCTGCATGTGGTGAACGCCACCGATGCGGGACAGATCATCGATCCCCCCGGATTGGAGGGGCAGTTGAACGGCTGCCTCGGCTCGTCTGGGATCGACTCCGCCATCTTCGAGGAAACGGTGCTCGATCCGATCAGCGGCCACATCCTCAACGCCAACATGATCGATTATAAGTGGCGCACTTTCTCCGAGCTGCCGCCGATCGACAACGTGGTGCTGGAAACGCCGGTGGCCAGCCATCGCTTCAAGGCTATCGGCGTGGGCGAGGTGGCGACCTCGCCCGGCCCCATGGCCATCCTGATGGCGGTCTCCAACGCGGTAGGCGTCTGGTTGCATGAATATCCCGTGACGCCGGAGAGGGTCCTGAAGGCGCTCGGGAAGATCAACGCCAACGGCAAGGTCAACGACAGCGCCAAGGTCAACGCCAAGGTCAACGCCAAGGTCAACGCCAAGGTCAACGCCAAGGTCAACGCCAACGCTGGCTCGGGAGGTGCGGCATGAAACCTTTTCTCCACTTAAACGCGCAGACCGTCGCCCAGGCGGTGAAGTCCCTGGTGAAATTCGAAGGGAGAGCCCGGCTCAACGCCGGAGGAACGGACCTGTTCGGGCTGCTTAAAGACGAGTTTCTTCCCGAGTACCCGGAAGCGATCATCAACCTGAAGAGCGTCGCCGGCCTCAATTACCTGAAGCAAAGCAAGGGGATCTTGCGGATCGGCGCCCTCGCCAAACTGTGCGACATCGCCGAGTCCCCCTTGATCAAGGAGCGGTACGGGGCGCTCGCCGAGGCCGCCCATGCCGTCGCCAGTCCGCAGCTTCGAAACGTCGCCACCATCGGCGGCAACCTCTGCCAGGACGTGCGCTGCTGCTATTACCGTTATCCGCGCCACCTGGGCGGCCCGATCAGTTGTGCGCGCAAGGGGAACGGCCCCTGTCTGGCCGTCAGGGGCGACAACCGCAACCACGCCATCATGGAGGGGAGGAAGTGTTTCGCCGTCTGTCCTTCCGACACGGCGGTGGCCCTGGCGGCCTTCGATGCCCGGCTCGTGGTGGTGGGACCGGCAGGCGAGCGGCGCATCGCGGTGCGGGACTTTTACCATCCCTTGGGCAACGCCCTGGAGAGGGACGAGATAGTGAAGGAGATCGAGGTCCCGGCGCTCGCCGGCCGGGCGCGGCAGAGTTTTCTCAAGTTCACCCTGAGGCGCCCCATCGATTTCGCCGTGGTCAGCGTGGCGGCGCTGATCGTGGTCGAGAACGGGGTCTGCTGCGAGGCCCGCATCGCCCTGGGCGCGGTGGCGCCGGGCGTGATCCGGGCGACGGCGGCCGAGGAGTATCTCAAAGGGAGGGCGATAGACGTTGAGAGCGCGGCTCAAGCCGGCGAATTGGCGCTGGCGGGGGCTAGACCGCTGCCCAAAAACGCCTACAAGCTGGAGATCGTCAAGACGCTGGTTAAAAGGGGCGTGCTGGGCCTGCCGCTGGAAACAGCCGGCGAGGGCGATGCCGGAGGGCCGTGTCCGCACGGCAATCCGGAGCGGGGATAATCCGAATCCGGCAGTTGATTGCCACAAACAGGCACAAAACGCACAAAAATAAAGATGCTTTTTCCCGGGATGATCGATCGAGTGGTGCAGCAAAATCGGAGCGCGCATGCCGGCAGTTTGCCGGGCCGGCGTCGCGAAAACTACGTGTGCAGGTTCAACTTTTCAAAAGGAGACTCGGTATGGAAATGCAAAGAAGCGGCTTCTCGGCAGTTGTCATCGACGCCCTGAGGGCCGGCAGGCGTGGCAGGAGCGGGGCGGCTGCGGGCGTTGGGGGCAGCGGCGCCTCCCGGCTGAGCCTTGCTTTCGCGGCGGTTTTTTGCGCCCTGTTCGCGCTGGCAAGCGTCCCGGCGCAGGCCGGAAACACCATCAAGATCGGCTTGGTGCTGCAGGCATCCGGCCCCTTCGCCGATTCCGGCAGGCAGATGCTGAACGCGATCAAGGCCTACATGCTGCAACACGGCTCCACGGTGGCGGGGAAGAAGGTCGAGCTGATCATCAAGGACGTCGGCGGCCCGGCGCCTGCCGTCGCCAAAAGGCTTTGCCAGGAACTCGCGGTGAAGGACAAGGTGGACTTCATCGCCGGCTTCGGCCTGACCCCCGACGCGCTCGCCTGCGCCCCGGTGGTGACCGAGGCTAAAATCCCGATGATCGACATGCTGGCCGCGACCTCGATCGTCACCACCAAGTCTCCCTACATCGTCAGGACCTCGTGGACGCTGGCGCAGGCCTCCGAGCCGATGGCGCTTTGGGCGCACAAGAACGGCTACAAGGAGGTGTTCACCCTGGTCGCGGATTACGGCCCCGGCATCGACGCGGAGCAGGCCTTCCACAAGGCGTTCACCAGGGTGGGCGGCAAGATCGTGGGCTCGGTGCGCGTTCCTTTGAACCCGGAACTCGGCCCCTATCTGCAGCGGGTGAAGGACAGCAAGCCCCAGGCGGTTTTCGTGTTCCTGCCGACCGGGGACCTGCCGATTTCGTTCATCAAGGGCTTCAAGGAGCGCGGCCTGGCGAAAGCCGGCATCAAGCTGCTGGCGACCGGCGACGTGCTGGACGACGGGGCCATGGACGCGATGGGCGATGCCACCATCGGCGTGATCTCCACCTACCCCTACTCGGCCGACCATAAGTCCGCCGAAAACAAGGCGTATCTGGCCGCCTACAAGAAAATCGACCCGGTCACCCGTCCCAACGGACACGCCATCGGCGCTTACGACGGCATGGCCGTTATTTACGCCGTGGCCAAGCAGCTAAACGGCAACATCGACGGCGACAAGGCGATGGCGTTACTCAAGGGGATGAAAGTCGTCAGCCCGCGCGGTTCCTTCGTGATCGATCCGCAGACCCGCGACATCGTGCAAAACATCTACGTGCGCGAGGCGAAGAAGATAAACGGCAAGGTCTACAACGTCGAGTTCGAAACCTTCAAGGACGTGAAAGATCCGGGCAAGTGACGGGAGAGGCAACAGCAAGGCAAGGCGTCTCACACGGATTTTCACGGATGCGACGGATAAAGGCAGGTTAGACAAAACCACGGCTTGAGGGGAAAAAGGCCGTGACGTTAAGACAATGGCCGCCGCGGGTTGATCTCCGCGGCGGCCTTTACGTTATGGCCCGCGCCCGCAATCTTCGGCTTACCAGGCGCGGGTTCTGGCATACACCAGATAGTAAATCGCCATGCAACCGACGGTCATCACTGCCAGCGCCTGGTAGACGGCATGATATCCGAGGGCGTGTATGGTCCCGCCCAGCACGTAGGCCCCGAGCCCGATCCCCCCGTCCAGGCAGGTGAAAAAGGTCGCGGTCACCTCGCTTACCCGATGCGGCGGCGACAACTGCATCGCCAGCGTCTGGATGCCGGGAACGGCCATGCCGTAACCGGTCCCGACCAGTCCGGCGGCGATCAGCATCCAGGCGGTGCTGTGGACGTTGGCCAGCACCATAAGCCCCGACGCCAGCACAAAGATGGCCGGATAGATGGCGGCGTTGGGGCCGAGGCGGTCGTACATCCAACCGGTCGCCAGCCGGGAGCCGACGGAGGCAACCGCCATCACCACGAAAAAGAAATCGACCACGATCGGCAGCTGCAGTTCGGCCGCGTAGAGCGCCACGAAGGTCAGCACGCCGCCATAGGCCGAAGCCAGCAGCAGGACGATCAGCGACACGGGAATCGCCTTCGCCTCGTAGATGCCGTAAAAGGTGAAAGGTTGCACCTGCGGTCTCGCCTCCGGCACTTTTATGCAGCAGAAAATCAGCACGCCCAAGAAGCTTAGGGCCGCACTGAAGACGAAGACCGCCTGGAATCCGAAGGCGCGGGAGATGCTCAGCCCCAGGTAGGGACCAATGGCTGTGCCGGCCAGCACCATGGTGGTCAGGTAGGCCAAACCTTCGCCCTTTCTGGTCCCGGGGATCAGGCGGCTCGCCATGGCGTTGATGCTGGTGTTGGAAACGGCGAAACAGACGCCGCTAAAAAACCTGATCGCCAACACGCTCGGCACCGTTGCCGCCGTCAGGTAGAGCAGGTTGGTGGCCATGAACAGGAAACCTGAGCTCAGCAGCACTTGGCGTGTGCCAAAGCGCGCTTCGAGCCGAGAGGTTTGGGCGCGAAACAGGAAACAGGCAACCAGAAAAATGGCGTTGACTGCGCCGGCGGCTTGCAGCGAGCTGTGCATTCCCTTCAATAGATAGACTGGCATTACCGGCAAATAGAGTGCGAAAGGAATGAATAGAAATAAACTCCCGATATTTGTCAAGGTGAAGCCACGTGTCCAGAGGATTTCTTTTTCAGATACAGCCGTCATTACTTGTTCTCCAGTACGCTTGAATCAATAAGCTTATAGTATTTATCATGCTCAAGACAGTAATGTCCATAACCTTCTATCTGAATTATAACTATATTGTTGCGACTGTGTTGTTTGAGAATTTGCCGGAGATCGTTCTTGCCGGCAAGGCCCCCGAAGTCTTCGATAAACTTGTGCATATCCTCGTTTGATGACATAATGTCCGAAATTGAGCCGGCAGCGTTGCCTAATTTAAGAAATAGTCAATAAGGATCTCACATGCACCAATGCGTCTCACTCGAACAAGGACCGATCCGGCCTCCCAGCGAGGCTTCCAGCCTGTTGATTCGGGTAAACCGGAACTGCCCCTGGAATCGATGCACGTTCTGTTCGATCTACAAGAAGAGCAAATTTTCCCTGCGCCCGGTCGAGGACGTCATCGGCGAGATCGACGGCATTGCCCGTTTCGTGGAGCAACTGCGGGACGCCGGCAGCCGGTCGGCCACGCTGGCGAAAGGAGTTCGCCCGGGCGAAGAGCAGGCGTTTTACGCCGCCAGGAACTGGCTGTCGGGCGGCATGGAGTCCATCTTCCTGCAGGACGCGGACGGCCTGGTGGTGCGGCCGGAGAACCTGATGAAGATACTTCGGCACATCAGGACCCGATTCCCCATGGTGCAGAGGATCACCTCCTACGCCCGCTCCGACAGCGTTGCCCGTCTGGGCGACGACCTCTTGCGGGAGATCGCCGATGCAGGTCTGAACCGCATCCACATCGGCATGGAGACCGCCTCGGACACCATCCTGAAGATGGTGCGCAAGGGGGTCACCAAGGAAATACACGTGGCTGCCGGCCTGAAGGTGAAGGCCGCCGGCATCGAGCTTTCCGAATACGTGCTGAGCGGGCTGGGCGGTCGGGACTTCTCGCAGGAACACGCCATCGAGACGGCCGACGCCCTGAGCCGCATCAACCCTGATTTCATCCGCTTCCGGTCGCTGCACCTTCCCGACAAGGTGAACCTGTTCGCCGAAGGCGACGGCCCCCGCTACCGGTGGGCTCCCGATCTGGTGCTGGCCGAAGAGGTGCTTACCCTGATCGAGCATCTGCACGGCATCACCAGTTGCGTGAAAAGCGATCACAGTTACAACCTGTTGCAGGAGATCGACGGCGTCATGCCGCGCGACCAGCAGCGGCTGGCGGAGGTGCTGCGCGCTTTCATCGCCATGACGCGCGAGCGGCAGGTGTTGTTTTCGGTGGGGAAAAGGTCGGGATATTTCCTGCGGCTAAGCGATATGGAGATTCCGGGTCGGCTGGAGCAGGTGGAGCAGATCTGCCGGCAATCCGGCATAACGCCGGCGAACGCCGACGAACGGATCCACGAGATCGTGCAGGAGAGGATGCGAAACGGCATGCCTTTTTAGCCTGGAAACGTCAGGTACTGCTGCGTTCATTGTCCGGGGGCTATCAAGCGGTCGGCGGCGGCCGCCATGGAGAACCCGGTCCGGATCATGCTCTGGATCTCGTCGACGGCGCCGATCGCCGCTCGCAGGCTTTCGCGCTGGTCTCTTGGCAACTCGTGTGGATTAAGGTAGCAGTCGTCGTCGATGATCCTTTTCAGCCGCCTGATCTGCTGGGTTATGCGGTGACCGGTGATCACCAGGTAGGCTTCGCGCAAATCGGCTGCCGTCCGCTCGGTCAGATGGCCGCCGCTTTGCAGACAGCCGATTCTGCGCAAGGTCGAGGTCTCCTCGATGCCGAGGTTCACCGACAACAGCCGGACGCTCATTACCAGCGGCATCCAGGCCAAAAGCTTCAGGTTGAACTCTCCCTTGTGATTGCCGTCGCCCTCGACCACAAACCGCTTTAGCCATCCCCTGGATAGTTTCATGGAACTTACCACCCGCGCTATATGCCTGAGCGCCTGGGGGTCGTTCCTGATCACCGAGCGGACCATGGCGCCGAAGCCCTGCGCGAGCAGGCGGTCGCCACAGACGAATCGGACGTCGATCAGCGCGATCAGGTTGAGGATGTTCTTCTCCCAGTCGTTTCTTTCAAAGCGCAACATCACCGCCAAGCGTTCCTGCCACTGCTGCACCGAGCCGCGCCAATCGGCGTTCAGCGGCATGATGCCGCCGCTGCATCTGCTGATGCCCGCCTCCTCCAGTTTGGCGGCGAAGACCGCGCCCAGCATGGCGAAGTAGTCGTCGGTGTCTTCCTCCGAGCGCGAGTCTATCCCTTCCTCGGAACCGATTACGAACAGGTAGTCCTGGTCGGTATAAAGCAGTTGCTCCTCTCTGCCGTCGCTCCCTACCGCCAAAAGGGCTATCGGGATGTCGCAGCAGGTGCCGGAGAAATAAAGCTTGCGGCGGGAGAGTTCCAGCGCCCGCTCGGCGATGGCGTCCCGCGCGCAGGTGCACATCTGCTGCACCATCGGCGCCGAGTGCAAGGAGATGAACAGTTCGGCGGCCGCTATGACCACGCGCGCGTTGACCCGGGCCAGGGTCGCCGTATCCTCGGCAACCGCGGCCTCGGCGATCAGACGGGAAAGCTCGCCACCGGCGGTCTTGACCATCTTTTGCATGGAGGTGACGATCTCGGCAGTTCCTGAAAGATACTCTTCTGAAGAGAGCAGATCCAGCAGGCTCAAGCGAGCGACCAGGGCGTGTTCAATCGCCGGTAGCGACAGTTTTTCTTCTTTCGCCATCATGTCGGCTCCGTGAAATCAAAGCGGCTTCGATCACTTAACAGGAAAACGGGGCGGTTCCTTTGGAATGGTCCGGATGGTCCTCCGGAAGGTCCTCTGGGCCGATAGGCGGGAGTTTATGCCACTAAAATTCGGAATGCAAGCGTCATGCATCTGATCTGGCCCGTCCTTACGCACAAACAAAAAGGGCGGACTGTTGAGTCCGCCCCTTTTGGCAATTGTTTTTTTTCTGCTCGTGCGAGGTCACGATACCCCGCGCGCCGCGTCCCGCGCCTTACGGCCCGACCGGCATCTGATTCATCAACTCGGTTACTGCACGCAGTTTAGCTTTGAGAGCATTCAACTCTTGCGGCGTGTACACACGGGTCCCCTTGTTTATCTCGGCTCTCAGCCTTTTGATCCGGTTCTGAATGTCGTCAACGGCGCTGGAGCAGTTCTGCGCGGCTAAAAGGCACTCATCCTTCTCCGCTTGGGTCTGCTGGGAATAGGCCGGAACGGTGGCTAGCGTCAACATGGACACGGCTAGTATGGCGACTATTTTTCGCATTGTTGGGCTCCTTTTTAATGTGTATTGACTTAATACAATTAAATCACTTTTCTGGTTTGGTGTCAACGCTGCTAGCTCCTCCGGAAATGAAAAAGGCGCACCTTTATGGTTCGCCTTTTCCTTTCTTGCCTTTGGATTATTGGTCGCGCCCTCATTCTCAGGACGGCTTCTTGCAGCTATGGCGCGGCAAAACAGTATGACGCCGGCTCGATAGCGACATTGGCAGAGAGCCGGTGAGTCTTAGTCTATCTTTTTAATCACCAGCCTGCTGGCTCCCTTGCTCATTATGCCGTTTTCTCTACTCGTTACCTCCAGCATCAAGATCTGCCGAGTGCTGTCGTCATAGGCAAAATCAGCCAGGTAGTTATTGCTCTGCTTGGTGTGCCATTTCTCGTCCAGGCTGGCGCCGTCCCAGGCAAAGCAGTACACGCTGTTGCGGGAGAAGGAATGCTTGTTCATGTAGTACCACGATTCAAAATTCTTCGCCACCAGGAGCTCACCCTTAGTGGTGATGATCATCCTTTGGTCGAGAAACACCTGCCGATTGCCGGATGAGTCTGCTTTCAGACCGTTGTTCTCGTAACGTACGAAGTTGGTCTCGGAGCCGCTGTACTCTTCGGAGCTTTTCCAAAGTTCTTCGCCGCTCTGGTTAAAGATTTTCAGGTAGCCGACCCGGTCCGCTATGATGGGGGCAAGGTCTCCCTGCTGCCCGGGGAGCAGGTTGAAATTGTACACGTTGCCTGGTTTGGGCAACTTGACGGGATTACGCAACGCGTAGCCTGCGCCGCTCTTGACCACTTCGGCAACTTCTCCGGAGAAGTCGTCCGTGCCGGATATCTGCTGGGCGTAGAGCTTCTTGACGCCAGCGGCGCCGGTCACCGCTCGGAAATAGTAGGGCAGGGGGCCTGCAAGCTGCTTCAGCCGGTCGCCGTTCACGGCCCACACCTGCGAGACCAGTGTTTCTCCGCTCATGACCGTCACGTAGATCTCGGGAACGGCATCCCCGTCGAGGTCGGCCGTGTCCACTGCCAGCACGTTTTCGAAGTTCTTGTAGGGGACTTCCGCGATCAGTTTCAGGCCCGAGCCTTGGCGGTAGTAGCGCAGCGTGTGGCTCCCGACCACGAACAGTTCGCGTTCCCCGCCGGGAAGTGTTCTACCCAGGGCCACGCCGTTCTGGGTGCCTTCGAGTTTGAAAACCGATCCCCCTTTATCATTCACCGCCCGAATCGGCACTATAACGTCCGCCGGCGCGGCGAAGCCTTGAGGAATGGCCGTCGCCGAGGGGGCTGGGGCAGGG
>CAIYDQ010000161.1 GCA_903925075.1 uncultured Geobacter sp. | reverse complement strand
CCGGAGCAGCAGACAAACTACCCGGAGCAGCAGACAAGCTACCCGGAGCAGCAGACAAGCTACCCGGAGCAGCAGACAAACTACCCGGAGCAGCAGACAAGCTACCCGGAGCAGCAGACAAACTACCCGGAGCAGCAGACAAACTACCCGGAGCAGCAGACAAACTACCCGGAGCAGCAGACAAGCTACCCGGAGCAGCGGACAAGCTGCCCGGCGCAGCAGACAAGCTGCCCGGAACAGCTGACAAGTCGCCATGGTGGCACCAGCGCACGCAACCTACCAACTGCCGCGGGGCATCACGTTCCTTGGTGAGGTCGTACGCCAATCAGAGTTCGGTTTGACTTTCTCTTTGCCGTAATGTAATGCACGGTTTGTACAAGTGGGGGTATTCAACATGACGAAAATTTCAACGGCAGATGCCCGCAACGATTTCGCGGAGGTCATTAACCGAGCGTCGTTCGGCAAGGAGCGCATTGTCCTGACTCGTCGTGGGAAAAAACTGGTGGCTATTATACCAGTCGAGGATTTGGAGCTTCTTGAAGCATTGAAAGACAGCATGGACGTCGAAGCTGCCAAGGCGGCCATGGCTGAATCCGACGAACGAATTCTCTACGATGATCTGCGCCGCAAGTTAGGGCTCAAATGACCTCTCGGATCTTTGCAGGCAAGCTGGCAGATCCCCCCACCCCGGACATTGTGAGAGGATCATCATTTTTGTAGACATCGCTTGAATAAAATGCTATTAGGCTCGGATATAGGCATTCAAGCTGGCGTAGAACCGGCTACGAAACTCGAAAGGCGAACATCCGACATGGGACAAAACTATCCGCTCTCCTGCCGGTGCCCTTCCGGCCTCCCCATTAAGCCAATTAAAAACAGTCGGCGCGCGTCTTTTTAAGACCCGCGCCGTTTTTTTATGCTCGACGAAGCCGCCCGACGCACCGTTTTCGCGGCGGACGATCTTGTCGCGGCGAATCTGCTCGCTGTCCGTCTAACCAATAGCGTCGCCTTCGCGGGTGGCTGATCCCTCCGGTCGCGCATGGCCGGCAGGGACATTTCCATGAGTAATGCAATCGAATAGACCGTGACTGGAGGGATGTGATGGCTTTGATGCGAATCTTGCTGATCTTTTTTTTCTTTTTGACGGCGCTCCCGCAACTGCTGTTCGCCGGCCCATTGGACAATTGGACTTCAAGGACATCGGCACTCACCGATTCGCTCCGCAGCGTCGCCTATAACAGGGGTATTTTCGTAGCAGCCGGATTGAACGGCGCCATCGCTACCTCACCGGACGGATCGAACTGGACCGCCAGGACCTCGGGAACCACCGATACTATTTACGGCATGGCCTACGGCGCGGGAACTTTCGTGGGCGCCTTGGACAACGGAGACTTCGTCACCTCGTCCACCGGCGTCACCTGGACCACTCGGACCACTTCCTTTGTGAACTTCATTTCATCGGTAGTTTTCGGCAGCAATACCTTCGTCGCCGTCGGCGGGGCAGGGGAGATCGGCACTTCGCCCGACGGCGCCACCTGGACCAGCCGGACCTCCAACACTACTAGTCACCTGTATGGCGTTTCTTGCGGCAACGGCCTTTTCGTCGCCGTCGGCAGCGGCGGCAGGATAGTGACTTCCGCAGACGCGGTAACCTGGACGGTGGCCGTCTCCGGCACGACCGACGACTTGAACGGGGTCGGTTTCGGTAACGGCCTCTTCGTGGCGGTCGGCGCATCGGGGAGGATAGTCACCTCCAGGGACGGCATTTCCTGGACGAAAGCCACTTCCGGCACCTCCGGCCCCCTCTGGGGGGTCGGCTTCGGCTCAGGCGCCTTCGCCGCTACCGGGGACAACGGCGTCATCATCACTTCCACCGACGGCGCCGTCTGGTCGCCGCGGCAATCGGGAACATCGAATTTCCTCGGCGCCGTAACCTACGGCAACGGCGCTCTCCTTGCCGTGGGGGGAAGCGGGGCGGTGGTTCAATCCGCCCCCCTCACGCTGCAGCCCAACCTGGTCGTCAATCCCGGCTTCGAAGACGGCCCGACCGGATGGACAACGTACAGCAGCGGCGGCTACGGCCTGATTTACACCATAGCCGGGGCCGGAAACGCCGCCAGCAATTGGTACGGCTATTTGGGCAATCAGAACAACTACACGGAATACCTCTACCAGGACTTGACCATTCCGCAGAACGCCTTTCTCCAGTTCGCCTACTTCATCAACACCACGGAGACTCTCACCGGCGTCTACGACAAGTTGACGGCGCAGTTGGAAAATCCCTCCACGGGGGCGGTCATCGCCACCGTCGCCACCTTGAGCAACCTGAACGCAACCACCGCCTGGGCCACGACCCCCAAATACGACCTCACCGCCTACGCAGGGCAGACGGTGCGCCTGAAGTTCAAGGGAACTACCGACTCCACCGGCCCCAGTTGGTTCGCCATCGACGATATCGTCCTCCAGAGCGCCGCTTCATTGGACACGACGGCGCCGGTGGTCGGCACCTTCACGGTGCCGGCGACCTCGAATTCGCTCACCGTCCCCGTCACCGTTGCCGCCAGCGACGCCGTGGGCGTGGTCGGCTACCTGATCACCGAGACCTCCACCCCCCCTGCGCCTTCAGCCGCAGGCTGGGGCGCCGCGCCGACCAGCTACACCTTCACCGGCTTCGGGTCGAAGACGCTCTACGCCTGGGCCAAGGACGCGGCCGGCAACGTCTCCGCCGCCAAGACCGCCGCCATCACCTTGACGGCGCCGGCCAGCCAGACGATAAGCTTCACGCCGCCGGCAACGGTGAATCTCGGGGACGCGCCGCTGCCGCTAAGCGCCACCGCTTCCTCAAATCTGACCGTCACCTTGACCCTGGTCAGCGGCCCCGCTACGCTCAGCGGCGCGACGCTCACCTTTACCGGGACCGGGAGCGTGGTGGTCAAGGCGACCCAGGCGGGCAACGCCAGCTACACCGCCGCCAGCGACGTGCTGCGGACCATCATCGTCTATCCCCCCGCCGGCGCCACCAGCAACCTGATACTCAACCCCGGTTTCGAGTCGGGCCACGTAGCCTGGCAGGAGACCACGGTGAGCGGCCGCGCCATCATCACCAACAGCGCCGGCAACGGTTTCAATGCCAGCAACTGGTACGCCCTGCTGGGCGGCGCCAACAACGAGGTCGCCTATCTCTCCCAGGTGATCAGCATTCCGCCCGACGCCACCAGCGTATCCTTCAGCGCCTATGCCAAGGTCGTCTCGTCCGACAACAAGACGGCGGCGAACGATTCCTTGTACGTGGGGATCTCTGACCCTCCCTCCGCCAATCCGCCCACCGTTTTTTATTCGCTGAGCAACATGGACCAGGCCGCCCTCTGGTATCACCTCACCCAGGACCTTGCCGCCTACAAGGGAAAAACCGTCGGGGTGGTCTTCATCGCAGGGACGGACGCGGCCAACGCCACCAGCTTTTACCTGGACGATGTGGCCGTCAACGTCACCAGGCCCGCCGCCGCGCTCACCGTCACGGCTTCAGCGGGGAGCGGCGGGAGCATAACCCCGACCGCCCCCCAGTCGGTCGCCAGCGGCGCCACGGCCAGTTTCACGCTCACCCCCGCCAGCGGTTACCAGATTGCCTCGGTGGCCGGCAGTTGCGGCGGCTCCTTGAGCGGGAGCACCTACACCACGGCCCCGGTGACGGCCAACTGCAGCGTCGTCGCCAGCTTCAGCCAGATCGCCTCGATCGTCACCCCGCCAGCCGTTACCGATCTCAAGTGGCAAAGCCTCGGACCCTACGGCGCCAACGTCTACGTGTTCGCCGTCGATCCCGCCAACAGCCAGAACGTTTATGCGGGAACCTACAGCGGCGGGGTCTACAAAACCAGCAACGGGGGAGCCTCCTGGCTGCCGGCCAACGTCGGCATGGCTCCGGGGACCGGCGTCAAGGGGATCGGCTTCGACCCGCAGGACAGCACCATAATCTATGCGGGCACCAAGGCGGGGGTCTTCAAAACGACCGACGCGGGGCAGAGCTGGTCCGAGATCAGCGCCGGATTGACCACCAAGGACATCAACACCCTGATCGTGGATCCGACCGACGGCAAGACGCTCTATGTGGGAACTCAGGGGGGAGGCGTATTCAAGACCAGCAACGGCGGGACCTCCTGGGGGCCGGTCAACGGCGGCTTCGTCGTCGCCGGGAGCGATTTCTACAGCTACGCCCTGGCCATCGATCCCGCCAACCACCAGACCATCTACGCGGGGACCGGCAATACCGGCGGAGGCAAGGTCTTCAAGAGCACCGACGGCGGCGCGAACTGGTCTGCCACCGGGAGCGGGACCACCATGTCCAGGGTGTTCACTTTGGTGCTGGACCCGTCCAGTGCCGGCACGCTCTTCGCCGGCACCGGCAACAGCGGGATCTACAGGACGACCGACGGCGGAGCGACCTGGCAGCATCTGACCAACGGCCCCGGGCTTTCGACGGCCAGCATCACGCAGATGGCGATCGACAAGAGCACCCCGAAGACGGTCTACGCCGGCGCCTATCAGGGCGGGGTCTACAAAAGCATCGACGGCGGCAACTCCTGGCTGCAGCCGAACAGCGGCCTGACCAATACGGACGTCTACGCCATTGCCGTCGATCCCGGCGACAGCCGGACCATCTATACGGGCACCTACGCCGCCGGCACCTTCAAAAGCGTCAACGGCGGCCAAACCTGGAGTCCGACCGGCGTCGGCCTCACCAACGCCTACGTGGTCGCCTTGGCCCTGGATCCCGGCAACGCGCAAACCATCTACGCCGGGACCTCCTTCAACGCGCTGCACAAATCGGCCAACGGCGGCGCCACCTGGACGGCGCTGGGCAACAATCTCCCCTACGATCCCAATAACAGCTACGGATCGATCGCCTTCGTCGCCGTCGATCCCTCCAACTCGCAAACGGCTTACGCCAGCGGCTACAACGCCACCACCTTTATCAGCACGCTCTACAAGACGACCAACGGCGGCGCGGCCTGGACCACGGCGAGCAGCGGCCTGACCGCCATGGCCGATTACCTGCTGGTCGATCCCGGAAACCCCCAGACCGTTTACGCGGCGACCCTCGGCGGCGGGGTCTTCAAGTCGGTAAACGGCGGCTCGACCTGGAGCGCGTCCAACACGGGGCTCGCCGATCTGCAGATCTATTCGCTGGCTTTTGACCGCGCCAACAGCCAGATCGTCTATGCCGGCGCCAGCGGCAAGGTCTACAAGAGCGTCAACGGAGGGGGGAACTGGTCGTCGATATCGAGCGGGCTGGCAGCCGGCAAGGCGGTGTACGCGCTGCTGGAGGATCCGTCCAATGCGCTCAATCTGTTCGCCGGCAGCTACGGCGGCGGGGTCTACCGCAGTTCGGACGGCGGAGCGTCCTGGGCCGCGGTCAACGCGGGACTGGCCAATCTTTACGTCACCTCGCTGGTCATGGATCCCGGCAACGCCATGGTGCTGTACGCGGGCACTCGCGGCGGCGGCGTGTTCAGGAGCGTCAACGGCGGAGTGACCTGGAGCGCCTTGAACGACAACCTTTACGACCTGCAGGTCAACTCCCTGGCCATAGATCCCGCCAACAGCAACCTGCTCTACGCCGGGACCTGGGGGAGCGGGGTATACAAGACCCTTACCAGCGACGACGTGCCGATCTTGAGCGGTCCCGGCTCCGTCACCTTCGCCGAAGGGAGCTCAGGCCGCTTCCAGGTCGCATCCTCGGGCTGGCCCGCGCCCGTCTTCAGCGTCTCCGGCGTCCTGCCGGCCGGCGTCTCCTTCGACGCGACCACCGGCACCTTCAGCGGCACCCCCGCAAGCGGCAGCGCCGGCGACTACCCGGTGGTGGTCACCGCCAGCAACGGCATCCCGCCCGACGCGACCAAGGGGATCGACATCACCGTGCTGCCGGCCTCGCCGCTCACCGCCGTCATCGCCGCGCCGGTTTCGGGCTCGGCGCCGAACGCCCTTGGCTCCATCACCGGGACCGCTTCCGGCTCGGGGCTCGCCAAGGTGGAGCTGCAAATAGGCGACGGCGCCTATTACCTCCAGCAAGGCGGCGCCTTCGGCACCACCCCCGCCTGGCTCGCCGCCACCGGCACTTCCGCCTGGTCCTTGAACACGGCCTCGGTAAAGTGGGTGGAAGGGCGCACCTACACGGTCAGCGCGAGGAGCGCCGACGCAACCGGCAAGCAGAGCCAACCGGCCGCCGCCACCTTCGCCATTAGCGTGCCGGCCGGCAAGGCCGTCACCGTCGTTTCTCTCACCGTGACCGCCGACAAGCCCAGGGCCGGCGACAGCGTCACCTTGACGGGGAGCCTCTTGAAAAACTACACCGACGCCGCCAGCCTGCAGCCGGTGACCTTGATCGTCACGCCGCCCCCCAGCCAGTTGAACCCCAAGCAGACGCCGGTGATCGTGCCGGTCACCACCGACGGCGTCGGCGCCTTTACGAGCGGTCCGCTCTTGGCCTTCAACATCCCCGGCGTCTATACGGTGCAGGCGCGCTACGACGGCTCCGCGACTTTGGCCGCCAGCTCCAGCAGCCAAGTGGTGCCGGTGACTCCCCAGTCCGGCTACGCCGTGATCGTCACCGGCAAGGCTTCCGACAATTCCCAACTTGCCGAACACACCGCCACCACCGACGCCATCTATGCGACGCTGGTCAACAAGCGCGGCTTTCTGCCCCAAAACATCAGCTACCTGAAAAGCACCGCCAGCGCCGCCGTCACCCGGCAGCAGCTTCAGGCGGCAATAGCCAATCTGGCCGGGGCGCAGGGTCCGCTCTACCTGATCATGGTCGATCACGGCAGCCCGACCGGGTTCCTTTTGGGCGACGACACCATAACCCCGGCCGATCTCAAGGGCTGGCTCGACGCTCTGGAACGCGACCCGACCCTGGTCGCCTCGGGCTATGCGCGCCACATCATCATCGGTTCCTGCTATTCCGGCATCTTCGCCGCGCCGCTCTCCAAGGCGGGGCGGGTGATCATCACCTCGGCCAACGTCGACGAGCAATCCATTTCCGGCTTCACCATCTACAACAGCGCCAGCGGCACCACGCTCAACGGCGGAGAATATTTCATCGACAACCTCTTCAACTACCTCGGCAGGGGAGACAGCGTCAAGGACGCCTTCACCCAGGCGCGCGACATGGTGGCGCTGCGCGACCCGCGCAAGGTGGCCGCCGGCCGCCACGCCGACGCCTGGGACACCCTGGCCCAGCATCCGCTGCTCGACGACGCCGGCAGCGGCGTCCCCAGCTACACCTTGCAGGGTACCGCCAACGGCGCCGCTACCGCCCTGGAGCAGTTGGGAGTCGGCGTGCACAGCCTCGGCGACCCGGCCGACATAACCGCCGTTACCGCCACCGCCAACCTCCCGATCTCGGCGACGGGGGACGTTCCCCTCTGGTTGCAGGTCGGCGACAACAGCCGCATCGCCAAGGCCTGGATCGAGATCCGCACCCCGGTATCCAGCGTCAGCAGCACCGGCAGCACCGGCCAAGTCATACCCCACCTGGTCACCCTGCCGCTGTACTACGACGGCTCCCGGTGGAACGGCAGCTACAGCTTCCCCAACGCGGGCACCTACAACATACTTTATTACACGCAGGACAACGAGACCCTGGACATTTCACCGGCCGCCCATTCGCTGGTCTACCGGCAACTGGCCAACAACCCGGCGCCCTCCAGTTTCAGCCTCACCGCGCCGGCGGACGAAGACAGCGTGAACCCGATGTTCCCGCTCTCCTGGCAGGAGGTGACCTCGAATAGCAGCGTCACCTACACCCTGCTGGTGGCGACCGATCCGAGTTTCAACTCCGTGGTCTACAAGGCGGAAAGCATTCCCCAGGCGGGAACCTTCATAGCGGACGGCAAACTAAAGAATCCGGCGAATAACGCCTACTACTGCCAGAACGGAGACAGCTACTGCTATTGGAAGGTGCAGGCCATCGACCGTTACGGCGCGGTTACCGAGTCCAACACCCGCAGCTTCACCGTCACCGCCACCAACGGGCTGCCCGGCGTCATCGACGGCTACCTGACCGACAGCGTCACCGGCGCGCCCATAGTGCAGGCCACGATCAAGGCCGGTTCAACAAACGCCTTCACGTACGCTAACGGCGCGTTCCTGATGGTCGTTCCCACCGGCAACTATAACGTGTCGGTAACGTCAGCCGCCGGTTATCAGTTGAAAAGTCGGCTCGCGCTCCAGGTCACCGCGGGAAAAGAAACAGATGCCAGCATGTCCCTGACCTCGACGACCCCGGTCGTGAAGCAGGGCGATTGCAACGGGGATACCGTCGTGAGCGCTGACGAGGTGAAAAACGCCATCAACATGTTTCTGGGGGTAGCGCCGGTCTTGTCCTGCGTCGACAAAGACGGGGCTGGCGGTGTCTCCGCCTCCGAGGTGCAGAAGATAGTTAATTGGTATTAGGATGTGTGGTTTGGCAGACAGGACCCGGAGGAATCGTCTTGGCAGACGCAGGAGATCTGGGAAAAAGTAAAAAGGAGACGTTTTATCAGTACAGACCTTGTCAGAAAAGGGGGGTCTGTCCGTCAAAAGAAGGTGAGAATCTGTAGGTCGCGTTGAGGTACGAAACGCGACATTCGCTGCCGGTCAAGGGGGGGAGTGTCGTGTTGCTCGGTACACCTGTTCTACTCAACCTACGCTCTACACCCCCTCCCACAAAGGGAGGAAGGCGTTTTCCGCAACGGACAACCTGACAGCACTGCTTTTGGACAGGACCCTTTTGCCGATTTGTCCATTAAAATTATTGCCTGCCGGGACTTAATAGTTTATAAAACATGAGTGGAAATTTGGGTAACCGGTGCGTCCTCTTTGTCTTCTGCTCCCGCATATTGATGGGGAACTGCGAGTGAGATTGTCGTCGACGATGCATCTGCCTTTTTTGAGCTGGAATTGTTGGTGTTTTGCCTGATCTTATTCATTCATTCATAGTTTTCACTTTACTCACGCTATCACTAGTGTCCGGTTAATAGCTGAATAAATCCAGCTGGTTGCACTTAGGGTCATCCGGTATTTGTTTTAGCGCCTCTGTAACTAGTGAAGAAATAGACTTTTTTTCAAAAAGATTG
>CAIYDQ010000160.1 GCA_903925075.1 uncultured Geobacter sp. | reverse complement strand
GGTCGGTTACTTTTTCCTGTGTTAGGAACCCTTTGATGATATCGACGCTGCTGATCTGGGTGGGAACCTGAATAATTCTGGTGCTTATCTCTTTTGGGCCGGATGGCATGGCGCCGGGGGGAGAAGCTGCGATTTGGGCTTCTCCGATGAGCTTTAGCGTTGGTGCGCCCATCTTTTCGACAAACTGTCCCTCCCGCACAAACTGCAGTCGGGGAAGAAGTTCGGCGGGAATGAACATAGTGCCTTTTGGACCCGAGACCTCACCTGACTCAAGATTGAGGAGTGCCGAGTTTTCGATGCCGACGGTTGCTATTTGCGAGAACAGGCTAAGCCACTTTTGCTTATCTGGTTGTTTCAGCAGAACGCTATGGGTTGTGTTTCAGCCTTTTCCGGGGGCTTTGGGAAGGTCTGAGGCTCCCCGTATTTGCACGTAAGGCACAGGCTTATGTGCGGTCCCGAGGCCGAGCAGGGTCTGGAACGCAGCCATGGGCGTCTGGCGCCGATTGTGGCGAAAGACGAACTCATCAAGATAAACCTGTAGTTGATCGCGGCTTACACCATGATAGGTTCCAATGAGCCATTGCTGGAGATTGCCGATGGCCCGATCCGCCAACGGCGCAACCGATTTCGCGCCTTTGCGAAGGTCGCCTTGCAGTGGCTGGGTGCGAGGAATATGCCTGAATCCGGTTTGTTCAAAACCGGTAAAACTCTTGAGTCCGTCGGTGTAGATGGTGGAGCCAGGAGCCACATTGTGCTGGACGAAGGCACGGAGAGTGACGCTCTTGAAGTCCGGGATGACGGCCATCCGCACACGTCCTGAGGCTTTTCCTCGCTTCTCCACCGCGACGACGACGAGGGCCGCTTTCCGGCCTTTCAGTTGCCGGCTTCCCCGCAGACCGGCCTGAGGTCCGCCAATCCACGTATCGTCCACCTCCACTTCGCCGCGCAGCGGCTCGCGTTCCAGGTTCACCATCGCCCGGCGAAACTTATGAAGCATCATCCATGCCGTCTCGTAACATCCCAAACCGAGCTGACGCTGCAAAAGAAGCGCCGAGATGCCGCGCTTATCGGTGGTCATCAGGTATGCCGCCCAGAACCAAACCGTCAGAGGGAGCTTCGTCTTGTGAAGGACCGTCCCTGCCGTCAGCGATACCTGACGCCGACAGCGAGCACACTGCCAGCGTCCCAGTCCAGCCAATTCGCGTGCACTCCGGTTGCCGCACTGTGGACACACAAAACCGTCCGGCCAACGGCAGGCAGCCAGGTACGCCCGGCACGCAGCTTCGGTGGCAAACTGTGACTGGAACTCGATCAGGTTCTTCGGAAATGCTGGGCGTGCCACGCCCCTACACTACCCCTTGCGGCTTGCTGAAACAACCAGATAAGCAAAAGGTGACTAATTTGATTCTGTGAGTCCCCTCTGCTGTCTACAAGAGTCTCGAAAATCAATGGAGTGGCCTCAAATAGCGCATTGTCCGTGTCATCGAGTTGGGCTCTCAGTTGCGGCACTTCAGCAGCTAG
>CAIYDQ010000159.1 GCA_903925075.1 uncultured Geobacter sp. | reverse complement strand
GGGACTCTGGCAATTGGCGCGCGGCGGCGCGGAAGGCTTTAGCCGCGGCGATCTCCTCTCCACCGTTTGCGCGCGCTTCATCGCCCTGCACATCATCTCCGTTTCCAAGCTGTTGCGCGACGAGGACATCTACCTGGTCAGCCTGGTGCAGTTTGCCACGGTGGCGTCTGTTGGAGGCGTGCTGTTTCTGCTGTTGCCCTCCCGCCCCTTCGCCATTACCCCCGTTTCCGCGGCGGCGCTCGCCGATTGCGCCGTTTTCCCCACTGTCATCTGCTTCACCCTGCAAAACGCCTATCAGCGCTACACCACGCCCACCAAGGCAGGCCTGATCTACACCCTGGATCCGGTCTGGAGCATGCTGGGGGGAACGCTGCTGTTGGGCGAGAGGCTGAGCGGGCGCGAGTGGCTCGGCTGCTGGTTGATCTTCGCCGCCGCCGTGCTGCCGCTGTCGCTGAAGCGCTTGCGGGAGCGCCGCCTGGGCGTCGACTACCGCGCGGGGCGCATCGCGGGATAGCCTCGGGGCGCCGGCTTAGGCAAGCTGCAGTGCCCCCGGCACAGCCCCCAAGCTGTCTGCCGGGCGGCCCACAGCCGGTCTTGCCTAAGAAATGCGTTGAGATATTTTTTTTGCGGCATTATGATGCGCCAGAGCCGACCTGCTGCGGGCTCAGCGCCCAGGGCCGTTCCCGGCTTTGGCTGCTCAACGACTGCTCAACCTCGGAAGCCTGGAAAAGGCGAGGGGAAGGAGAACTACTATGTATAAACGTTTGGCTGTATCCTTCGGCGCGCTGGTTATCTGCCTGATCGCCTCACTCTCCGCGGCAGTCGAAACACCGGCGGAATTGGTCAACAAACCGGCGTTCAAGGTGAACGACTCCTGGACCTTCCGCATCAGTGATCGTGCCTTGAACGGAGAAACTAAAGAGCGACATGTGATCCTCTCGATTGTTCGGTCCAGCTCAGACAGTATCTTGCAGTCTGCCAAGCCGACTGATTCAAGCATGCCTCCCACCGAGAAACTTCTTGGCGCCGACCTGAGTCTTGTTTCCAGCATCAACGGCGAGGAAGTCGTCGTCCATAAGCCTTTCGATTTCCCGATGCAGGTCGGCAAGACCTGGAAGGTTGACTACCAACAAGAGAACCCGGTGAAAGGGGTCAAGACTCACAGCGTCGATCTCCAATATACCTGTGTCGGCTGGGAAGAAGTCAGCGTGCCGGCGGGCAAGTTCCAGGCTTTCAAGATCGAAGCGGAGGGGACCTGGCGCAACAGCTTTAACCCCACTCCCCAGAGCGTCGGCTCCGTTTCGCAAGTCGACAGCAGCGGCGCCGTCGTGGTGGTCAAGAACCAGAAACCAACGGTGGCCGCTCCCATAGTGGGCAGATTGTTCCGAACCTACTGGTTCGTGCCGGAGGTCAAGCGGGAGGTGAAGAGCGTGGAAGAGCAATTCACCACCACGGGCAGTCTTTCCGGCAAGAGCACCTGGGAGCTTGAGTCCTACCAGATGGCCGGTCGGAACAAATAGTAAGGCAGAGGAGGTGTGTCCTCTGACGCGGCGATAATTTCGAGGCGCGCAATGATTTTCGAGGATTTAAATGCCTTCGTCGCCGTGGCGAAGCTGAAAAGCTTTTCGCGGGCGTCGATTCAGCTCAGGGTGGCCCAGTCCTCCCTGAGCAAGCGCGTGCAACGGCTGGAACATAGATTCGCCGTGGAATTGTTGACCCGGTACAGCACCGGCGTCAGCGTCACCCTTGCCGGCTCCATGTTGCTGGCCCGAGCAGAGTCTCTGATCGACGAGATGAAGGCGATTGAACGCGATTTTTGCCAGGGGCTGGCCATACCGAGCGGCAAGGTCAACATCGCTCTCAGCCCCACCACCAGCGAGTTCCTTGCTCCCCGGATCTACGAACAGTGCCGCAAAGCCTTCCCCAACGTTGATCCCCAGATCAGGGTCGGTAGTACCGACAAGATTCATGGCTGGCTTTGCAGCGGCGAATACGATCTGGCGCTGATGTACGATCCGGAAATCGGCACCGACTTCGAGATCGTCCCGCTGCTTGCCGAGCAGTTGTTCGTCATCGCTCCGATCACCGACTTCGAGACCGGAGAAACCATCGTATATCCGGAGAGCTACGCCATCGGGGAGTTGGCCAACCTGCCGTTGGTTTTGTGGTGCCGCCCGCACAGCATCCGGGTGCTGATCGAGCGGCTGTGCGCCAAGTTCGGCTGCCAGCCGAACGTCGTCTGCGAGATCGACGGCATTCCCATGGCCAAGGGCATGGTCGAGCGGGGGTTGGGTTTCGCCATCTCCGGTTACGCCGGATTGAAGTATGAAATCGACTCGGGCAAACTGCGCGCCATTCCCTTCTCCTCGTCGCTTTTGAACTGGAAACTGTGCATGGTTCTTCCCCGGCGCAATCAGGTCTCCCTGGCCGTCGACGCCATAAAGGGAATCGTCGAGCGGCAGGTGGACGAAATGCTCGCCAACGGTTCCTGGGGAAGCGCCAAACGCATCCGCACCTTGTAGGGCGTAAAACCCGAAGCATTACCTGCCATTGGCCGGCCTGATTGGCGCCGACCTTCCGCGCCTCACCCCCCTTTCCCGTTTTACCCATCCACACCATTTCGTTGAAACCACTGCTGTTAGGTTAAGGAAACGCGGCACTAAGGCGGTCCCCACCTCCCGCTGGGGGAGGGGGAGCTCTCGGTAAAAGCTCTCTGCTGGTACACCGCTTTTCGAGAAGGCGGCTATCTCGATTTGGCATTTCAATAGATCGGCGGCAGGTGGTAGTTATCATGTGGAAAGGCGATGAGCGATAAGAGATGAGAGGAGATAATAAATGAGAGTTCCGCTAACGGTCGCCTGCTGGAATTACGACCGAACCAGAGCGCTGTTCGACGGTCGGATAAAGATCGAAGGGTGCGACGCCAACTTGTTTTCCCTGCCGGTAGAGGAAACGTTCTTCCGCGCGCTGCGCTCGGCCGAGTTCGACGTCGCGGAGCTTTCGCTCAGCAGCTACACCATGCTGCGCTCGCGGGAAAGCTCGCCCTATGTGGCGATTCCCGTATTCCTGTCGCGCATGTTCCGGCACTCGGCGATTTACATCCGGACCGACCGCGGCATCAACGCCCCCAGCGATCTCGTCGGCCGCACGGTCGGCGTCCCGGAATACCAACTGACCGCTCCGGTCTGGGTGCGCGGCATCCTCGAAGATGAGTACGGCGTGAAGCCGTCGGACATCCGCTGGCGCACCGGCGGGGTCGAACAACCGGGCCGGCACGAAAAGGTGGCCCTGGCGCTCCCCGCCGACGTCGAGTGCCAACCGATACCGGCTGAGGAAACCTTGTCGCAGTGGCTCGAAGAGGGGCGGATAGACGCGCTGATCGCCCCCAGGGCGCCCAGCAGCTACACCAACGGGCATCCCAACGTGGGCAGGCTGTTCCAGGACTACCGCTCGGTCGAGAAGGAGTACTACGCCAATACCGGCATCTTCCCCATCATGCACGTGATCGGCATCAGGGCCGCCCTGGTGGAGCAGCATCCCTGGCTCCCGGCAAGCGTATTGAAGGCTTTTCTCGAAGCGAAACAGATCGCCGAACAGGACATCGGCGAGGTCGCCGCGCTCAAGCTCACCCTGCCGTGGGTGGCGGCGGAACTGGATGAGACGGTGGCACGCATGGGGCGCAACTACTGGCCCTACGGCGTCAAGGGGAGCGAGGCCGCCCTGGACACCTTTCTGCGCTATCACCACGGCCAGGGGCTTTCGAAACAGCGGCTGTCCATCGCGGACCTTTTCGCTTCGTCCACTCTGGAACAGGTCTGCGTGTAGGACCCGTCGCCAGGCACAACCTGTCCACCCGGACGGATCGGTTTCGCATCGTTTCCGGCGCCGGCTGTCATGACGCGTTAACTGCACTCAAAGGGGAGGCTTACATGCACGTGTCGAAAATTTGGCTGATCATGATCGCTGCCACCATCGCCATTGGCGCCGGCAGTGCCGGAGCCGCTTCGGAGGTCGTCACTCTGAAGGTCTCGCACTTCCTGCCTACCAATTCGCCTTTCCATCAACAGGTGCTGCTTCCCTGGTGCGACAAGATCGGCAAGGAGTCGGGCGGCAAGCTCAAGTGCCAGATCTATCCGTCGCTGCAACTGGGCGGCTCGCCGACCCAGCTGTATGACCAGATGCGCGACGGCGTAGCCGACATCATGTGGACCATTCCCAGCTACCAGGCCGGGCGCTTCACCAAGACCGAGGTGTTCGAGCTGCCGTTCATGGTGAAAACCGCGGAGAAAGGGAGCGAGGCGTTGTGGGAATACGTCCAGAAGCACTCGCTGGACGAGTTCAAAGGGGTCAAGCTGATCTTTGTCCACTTCAATGACGGCAAGCAACTGCACTTCGGCAAAAAATCGGTCAAGGCCCTGGAGGACCTGAAGGGTTTGAAGATCCGCGCTCCCGGACGTATCGCCTCGCTGACCCTCGCGGCCCTCGGCGCCGTGCCGGTGCAACTCCCCGCGCCGGCGGTGCCCGAGTCGATCGCCAAGAGCGTGGTGGACGGCGCCAGCGTTTCCTGGGAAGTGACCACCACCTTGAAGCTGCAGGAGATCTGCAAGACCCACACGGAGACCGCTCCGAATCAGGCCAAGCATTCCTCCTCGGTCTTCGTCTTCGGCATGAATCAGGCGAAATACGACAGCCTGTCGCCGGAATTGAAAAAGGTGATCGACCGCAACAGCGGCCAAGAGGCTTCCAGGGCGGTGGGGAAGATGTTTGACGGCTTTACCGGGCCGGCGCGCAACATCGCCGTCGGGCGTCACAACACCTTCAACATCCTGAGCGACGCGGAGTACAAGCGCTGGGTAAAGGCGACCGAGAACGTTTCCGCCGCTTGGATCAAGGAAGTCGATGCCAAGGGGGGCAACGGCAAGGCGCTGCTGGCGGACGCCAAGGCGTTGCTGAAAAAGTACGATAAATAAACCTAAAAAAAAGCAGCTGGCCACAAAAATGCACAAAAAGCACAAAAAAATTCCGGTTGTTACGTCAATAGAACGCACTAACCAAAATGGTTACATATGCACTTACTATAAGATCATGTTTTTTGTTACTTTTGTGCCTTTTTGTGGCAATGAACTGCCGTATTTAGGATAAATCGGCCGCCGCGGCGAGCGGCGCTGCCTCTGCAAAAAAAACGGCATCGTTGCCGGCTGCCCAGGGGCGCCG
>CAIYDQ010000158.1 GCA_903925075.1 uncultured Geobacter sp. | reverse complement strand
GGCGAGTTGAGCAAGCTCCTCGGGGTGTCCAGGACCGCCGTCTGGAAGCACGTCAACGGCCTGCGGGCCAACGGCTACCAGATCGAGGCCCTCCCCGCCAGGGGATACCGGCTCTTGTGTTCCCCCGAGCTTTTGACCCCGCTCGGCATCGGCGCCGGTCTTACCACCCGCAGGATCGGCTCCAAGATAATCTGCCTCCCCCAAACCGACTCCACCAACGCGGTTGCCTTCGGATTGGCCCAGGAGGGCGCCTGCGAGGGGACGGTGGTGATCGCCGATACCCAGACCGCGGGCAAGGGGAGGCTCGGCCGGGTCTGGCTGTCGCCTCCGGGGGTGAACCTGTACTGTTCGGTGGTGCTGCGGCCTCCCATCTCGCCCATGGCCGCCTGCCAGCTCACCTTCTTGTCGGTGGTGGCCGTGGCGCGCGCCATCGAGGGGTGCAGCACGCTTTGCCCGCAGATCAAGTGGCCCAACGACATCCTCGTCTCCGGCAGGAAAGTGGCGGGGCTCTTGAACGAGATGAACGCCGAGACCGAGAAGGTGAACTTCGTGGTGCTCGGCATCGGCGTCAATCTGAACATGCGCCGCGGCCAGTTGGGCGAAGAGTTGCGCCATCCCGCCAGTTCCTTATTGGAGGAGGGGGGGGTGGAGATCGACCGGCAGCGTTTCACCAGCCTGCTATTGACCCAGTTGGACGAATTGTACGACCGTTTCCTGGCGGAGGGCGAAGCGCCGGTGCGGGCCGAATGGCTGGAGCGCTCGGCGATCCGCGGCCGCAGCGTTCGGGTAAGTAGCGGCGACCGGGAATTCACCGGCGTGGTGCAGGGGATCGATCCCTTCGGCGCGCTGCTGGTGCTCCCCGCCGAGGGACCCCTGGAGACCGTGCTCTCCGGCGACGTGACGCTCATCTGAAAACCCTTATCTTGACTTTAGGAGGTTGAATTTGCTGCTGGTGATTGATGTGGGGAACAGCAACATCGTTCTCGGAATCTACGACGAGGATCGGCTGGTCAGAGACTGGCGGGTATCCACCGACAAATCCAAAACCACCGACGAGTACGGCATTCTTGTTCACGACCTGTTCCGTCTGGCCGGCATCGTCTTTGCCGACGTGAAAGACATCATCGTCTCCTCCGTGGTCCCTACCCTTACCGGGGTGCTCGAGAAGCTGGCCCGGCAGTATTTCCAGATCACCCCCTACGTGGTGGGGCCGGGGATCAAGACCGGCATGCCGATCCACTACGACAACCCCAAGGAAGTGGGGGCCGACCGCATCGTCAACGCCATCGCGGGTTTCGACAAGCACCGCTCGGCCCTGATCATCGTCGACTTCGGCACGGCGACCACCTTCGACTACGTCAACAAGAAGGGAGAGTATTGCGGAGGTGCCATCGCTCCGGGGCTGATGATCTCCATGGAGGCGCTGTTCCAGAAGGCGAGCAAGCTGCCGCGGGTCGAGATCGCGCGCCCGCCGAGCATCATCGCCAAGAACACCGTCAACTCCATGCAGGCCGGGATATTCTTCGGCTACGTGGGGCTGGTGGACGGCATCGTGCAGCGGATGAAGGCCGAGGGGAAGGAGAACCCGAAGGTGATCGCCACCGGCGGTCTCGCCTCGCTGATCGCCCCCGAGTCCGCGACCATCGAGGAGGTGGACGAGTTCCTCACCCTGGAAGGTCTGAGGATCATCTATCAACGGAACAAGTAGCTCGGTAGCGGAGGGAGTAAAAATAACGGAGATTTCGTAGGCGACTCACAGGTCAAGTTTCGTTTTCAGGGTAGGTCATTAGTGATTCTATTTAAACGGAGGGACTATGGGAAGGTATGAAACGGTAAAACTGCGCAATCTCGGTATTGTAGCCCACGGCGGCGCCGGCAAGACCTCGCTTTGCGAGGCGGTCCTCTTCGACACCGGCATGGTCGACCGCCTGGGGCGGGTGGACGACGGCACCTCCACCATGGATTTCGAGCCCGAGGAGATCAAACGACGCATCTCCATCACCTCTTCCCTTGACCATTGCGAATGGAAAGGGCACTCCGTCCACATCGTGGACACCCCCGGTTACGGCAACTTCATCGCCGACACCCGCGCCTGCATGAGAACCCTCGACTGCGCCGTGGTGATCCTTTCGGCCATCTCCGGCGTCAAGGTCCAGACCGAGGAGGTCTGGCAATGGGCCAACGAGTTCGAGATCCCGCGCATCGCCTTCGTCAACAAGATGGACCGGGAGCGGGCCAACTTCTTTCGCGCCATCGACGACATGGAGAAATCGCTGGGGGCGCGCGGCGTCGCCGTGCAGATCCCGCTGGGCGCCGAGGCAGATTTTGCCGGCGTCATCGACCTGGTGCGGATGAAGGCCTACCGGTACGGCGCCGATTTGAGCGGCACCTTCCAGGAGGCAGAGATCCCCGGGGAGTACCTTGCCGAGGCCAAGCGCCTGCGGGAATTGATGGTCGAGACGGTGGCCGAGGCCTACGACGCGCTCACCGAGAAATTCCTGGACGCGGGGGAACTGAGCGAAGCCGAGATCCTGGACGGGCTGCGAGTCGGCACCATCAGGAACACCTTCACCCCGGTCCTTTGCGGCTCGGCCGTGATGAACATCGGCGTGGCGCAGCTCTTGGACGCGGTCTGCGATTACCTCCCCTCGCCGCTGGACCGGACCAAGGCGGTCGGCATCGACCCCGGGACCGAGCAGGTGATCGAGCGCGCGCCGCTTGAGAGCGAGCCCTTTTCCGCCCTGGTGTTCAAGACCACCTCGGACCCCTACACCGGCAAGATCACCATCTTCCGGGTCTATTCCGGCGTGCTCAATTCCGATTCCACCGTCTACAACCCCTCCAAGGGGGTGCAGGAGCGGATCGGCCAGATCTACGAGCTGGAGGGGAAAAAACAGCACCCGATCAAGCAGGCGGTGGCCGGGGATATCGTCGCGGTCTCCAAATTGAAGGAGACGGTGACCGGCGACACGCTCTGCGACGAGGCCAAGCCAATCCTTTACGAGCCGGCCCAGCCGCTGCAGCCGGTGATCTCCTACGCCATCGAGCCCAAGACCAAGAACGACGAGGACAAGATCCATTCGGCCCTGCACAGGATGATCGAGGAGGAGCCGACCCTCGAATCGCACCGCGACACGCAGACCAAGGAATTCATCATCTCCGGCATGGGGCAAGTGCATCTGGAGGTGATCGTCGAGAAGATGAAGCGCAAGTTCGGGGTCGAGGTGCTCTTGAAGACGCCGAAGGTCCCGTACCTGGAGACCATTCGCGGCAGCGCCAAGGTGCAGGGGAAATACAAGAAGCAGTCCGGCGGACGCGGGCAGTACGGCGACTGCTGGATCGAGCTGGCCCCCATGCCGCGCGGCGAGGGATACCTGTTCGAGGACAAGATCGTGGGGGGCGTGATCCCGCGCCAGTACATCCCCGCGGTGGACAAGGGTATCCAGGACGCGGCCAAGGAGGGTTTTCTGGCCGGCAACCAGGTGGTCGACTTCAAGGTGGCGCTTCTGGACGGCTCCTTCCACACCGTCGATTCCTCGGAGATGGCCTTCAAGGTGGCCGGTTCCATGGCCTTCAAGAAGGCGATGGAGCTTTGCAAGCCGGTGCTGTTGGAGCCGATCGTCAACATGAAGATCACCGTTCCCGACGAGAACATGGGGGACGTGATCGGCGATCTCAACTCGCGTCGCGGCAAGGTGGTGGGCGTCGAGCCCAAGGCCAACTCGCAGATCATCCGCACCGTGGTGCCGATGGCCGAGGTGCTGACCTATTCCAACGACCTGCGCTCCATGACCAGCGACCGCGGCCTGTTCAGCTCCGAGTTCTCCCATTACGAGGAGGTTCCGAGCCACCTGGCGCAAAAGATCATCAACGAGGCGTTGGCGCAAAAAGGGAACAACCATAAGAGCGCCTAGATATAAATTGGAAACAGCGAGGGAGGACGAGCTACATGTCGAAGGAACTTTCACCCGAAGAAGACGATCGGACGCCAGAAAAGAAGAGTTCGCAGCAATTGCTCCTGCTGCTTCTCTTGTTGCTCGTCGTGGTCTTTGCCTATCTCTACTTCTTCACCGGCATGATTCGCCCCCGCGAAACTCCGCCTCCGCCGCCGCCAGCGCCTGAAGCGATGGTCAAAAAACCTCTGCCGCCGCGCCCGGAGGCCACGGGCAAGCAGCAGGCCGCAGGGGAAAAAGCGGCCCCGGCCGGCAAGGAAACAGGCGCGGCTGCGACCGCGGCCAAAGAGACGAAGAACGCCCCGGCAGCCCCGCCGACCCCGGCGGCTAAGCCCGGGCCGGCGGCAAAGCCCGCTCCGCCTGCAGCCGAGGGGAAAGCGGCGAAACCTGCGGCTACGGCCGCACAGGCCAAGCAGGAAAAACCGGCGGTTTCGCCGGCTGCGGCGCAGCCGGCCAAAAACGCCAACAAGCCGGCTCCGGCCGCCAATGAGGCCAAACAGGCCAAATCGAGCACGCCGGCCGAGCAGAAGACCCCTGCCAAAACCGCCGCCGCGGCCAAGGCGGCCGGCGAGCGGGCCGCCGAGGAAGGGGGCGCCGCGGCCAAGAAGCCCAAAGTAGGGGCCAAGCACCCGGCAAGCCCCTACCTGCTTGAGATCAAGGACGATCTGGCCGAGAGCGAACTCGCTCCGGTCCTGGCGAAGCTGAAGCAGGCCGGGATCGGCCGGGTGGTGAAGACCAAGGCGCAAAAGGCGGAGCCGATGCATCGCCTGTTCCTGGCTGACTTCGGCGATCGCGACGAGGCGTTGGAGGAGCTTGAGCGCCTGCAGCTGGTCTCCGCAGACGCCTTCATGCTGAAGGAGAACGGCCGCTACACGGTCTACGCCGGCTCCTACTTGCGTGCGGCGAAGGCCAACTACGAGCAGAACCGATTGATCGCCAAGGGAGTGAAGTTGCTGATGAAGGTCGCCACGGCACCGGTTGCCGTGGTCAAGGTGCGCGCCGGAGGCTTCGCCGACCGGGCCAGCGCCGAAAAAGCCGTGCAGAGCCTGCATAAAGCGGGAGTCGCAGCAAAGGTCGTGAAGGTCGGGAGCTAGAGAATACACGTGGCGGACAAGGTGACTTTCAAGGTTTCGTCGGCGGCAGCCGCGTACCTGGGGGCGGATACCCCCAGACAGGACAAGCTCAAGGCTGCGGCGGGAGAGGTGCCGCTTCCGCCCAAGGACTTGGTGCTGCTCCTATATTATCTGTGCCACGACGCCGACCCGGAGGTGAAGGGCACCGCCGTAGCCAGCTTGCGGTCTCTCCCGTCGCCCTTTTTGTCTCAACTCCTCTCGGACCGGGAGCTGCACCCGCGCATCCTGGATGTCTTGCTGCAGCTCCACTTCAACAAGCCGGAGCTGACCCCCCTGTTTGCCGACCATCCCATGCTGAGCGAGAAAGCCGCCTGTTTTCTTGTCCGCCAAGGCGTTTTGCCCTGCCCGACGACTGCGGCGGGCGAGCCGGCCGCCGAGGCCGTCAGCGAAACCCCGGCGCAGGCCGCTGAGGAAATCGACTCCGCCGGCGGCGGCCAAGCCGAGGCGGGGACGGGCGAGCCCCGCCAAAGGGAAGAGAGGCGGCACTTGGCCAAGGACGGTCTGGACGATGCCGCGCAGGGCCTGGAGCCGTTTGCCGAGGACGGCCCCGCCCTCGGCCCTGACCGGGACGATACGCCGGTAGACGAGAAGAGCCAGGAGTTCCAATCCAAGTACCAGATGGCCCAGAACATGGGCGTGGGCGAAAAGATCAAGGCCGCTCTTACCGGGGACAAGGAGTGGCGCAGCATCTTGATCAAGGATTCCAATAAGCTGGTCTCGGTGGCCGTGGTGCGAAACCCGCGCATCTCCGACGGGGAAGTGCTCGCCATCGCCAAGTCGGCGGTGCAAAATGAGGAAATCATGCGCGTCATCTGCGCCAATAAGGAATGGGTGAAGAGTCCTCTGATCAGAAAGGCGCTGGCGGAGAACAACAAGACTCCCATCCCTGCTGCCCTGCGCTTCGTGGCGACGCTTTGCGAGAAGGACCTCTCGGCCCTGGCCCGGAGCAAGAACGTCGCGACGGTGGTCGCTTCCCAGGCCCGCAGGACGCTGATGGCAAAGCGAGACGGCAGATAATTTACCAAAGGGCCGTCCCGGCTCGTGTAAAGGCAGATTAATTCGGAGGGCTCTCATGGCTCTGGTGAACCAGGCAAAACGCGAGATCAACGCTAAGATCGTCTTTTTTGGGCCGGGAGGCGCCGGCAAGGCGACCAACCTGAAGCATATCTTCGGCAAGCTCAAGCCGGAGTTCCGCGGCTTCATGAAGTCGATGAAGGTCCAAGGCGCGCGGATGTTGTTCTTCGACTTTACCCCGCCGGGCGACGGCAACCTGCACGGCTTCCGGGTTCGCATCCACGTCTATACCATCTCGGGACAGGTGGGCGATGCCGCGGCCTGGAAGATGGTGCTCAAAGGGGTGGACGGCATCGTCTTCGTGGCCGACGCCGGCCCGAAGAGGCTGGATGCCAACCTGGAGAGCCTGGACACCCTGGCGTCCTATCTGCAAGGCTACGGCCAGAGCCTCTCCTTGGTGCCGACGGTGCTTCAGCTGAACAAGAGCGAACTGTCCGATCCCTTTGAACTGGGGGAGATGGAGAGAATGCTGAATCCCGCCGGACTGCCGAGTTTCAGGGCGAGCAGTCAAAGCGGCCAAGGCGTGCTGCAAACGCTCCTCACCCTGGTGAAAACGGTGCTAAGCGGGCTGCGCGAAAAGGGGCTTGAGGGGATAAGCGCCGGCGACGGGCTGCAAGGGATGGTGTCAATGGCCGCTGTGGCTTCGACCCCCGCCCCTGAGCCGGAGATCGCTCCCTCGGCAGCGTCCTTCTTGAGGGACAGCCGGGAGGCAGACAGCCCGATAGAGGAATTGCCCTCGCAGTTTCCGTGGAACGTCGCAGCAGAGACGCTGGGGTCGGAAGCCCGGGAGTTTGAGACCCGGTCCTTCGAGCCTCGCTCCTTCGATTCGCAAGTGTTGCAGGTTGAGGCGCCTTCGGCGGCACGGGAGGAGGAACTTTCCCTGGAGCTTGCGGGTGCGCCCCAGCCGGCAGGTCCGGGACTCTTTCGCCTGCCGCTCACCATACGCGCCGGCGCCCGCAGCAAGTCGGTGCTGCTGACGTTGACGATCTCGCTGGACGATGAGTGACCTGGGATTTGGCCGTCTCGCTGGACGCTGAGTGACCTTGAATTTGACCATCTCTCTGGGTGAGGAGCGACCTTGAATTTGTCCGTATCGCTTGGTGAGGAGTGAGCTTGGGACCGGATTTCGACCTTGCTCTGCTTGGGCGACTGCTGCTGGCCTCGCTGTTGGGCGGCGTCATCGGTCTAGAGCGGGAGATCCACGGCAGACCGGCGGGGTTTAGAACCCACCTGCTGGTGTCCCTCGGCTCGTGCCTCTTCTGCATCACCTCCATCGAGTTTTACCGCATCTTCGGCGACTTCTCCGGGGCCAGGCCGATCGGGGTGGATCCGGGACGGATCGCCGCCCAAGTGGTGACGGGCATCGGCTTCCTCGGCGCCGGTGCGATCATCCGGGACAAGGCCGCCGTACGCGGCCTCACCACCGCGGCGTGCCTTTGGGTCGCGGCCGCCCTTGGCGTCGCTTGCGGCGCCGGCCTGTCCTATCTCGCCGTCTGCGTCACGCTGATCGCCATCCTCAACCTGCTGTTCTTGAAGATGGTCGAGAAAAAGCTGCGCCGGGACACCTATCTGAGCTTGAAGGTATGGGGCGAGGACAGCGAAGAGTTCATCTCCCGGACCTGTCAGGCGCTGGCGCCCTACGGCGTCATGCCGGACGATGCCAAATTCGAGCGCAACATGGAACTGCGGCGCGTCTTCCTGGAAGTACAGGTGAAGCGGCCGCGAAATGTGGGGCCTGCCGAGATGCTTGCCGCTTTGAGCAAGCTCGACGGCGTGAAGAAGGTGAGGATCGAATGACCGTTGCTGCGATCCGTTTACAGTGAAGCAACAAAAAGGAGAGCGACCATGACAGAGCTTAAAGGGAGCAAAACGGAGCAGAATCTGCTGGAAGCCTTTGCCGGGGAATCGCAGGCGCGCAACAAGTACACTTTCTACGCCTCGGTGGCGAAGAAGGAGGGGTACGAGCAGATCGCCGCCTTATTCCTGGAGACCGCCGAGAACGAGAGGGAGCACGCCAAGCTGCATTTCAAGGCGCTGGGCGGCATCGGCGACACGGTGAACAATCTGAAGGCCGCGGCGGCCGGGGAGTACGCCGAATGGCTGGAGATGTATCCGCGCATGGCCAAAGAGGCGAAGGAAGAGGGATTCGGCGCCATTGCCGCCATGTTCGAAGGGATCGCCAAGATCGAAAAGGCGCATCAGGAGCGCTACAAGGCGCTGCTGGCTGCCGTCGAAGAGGGGCATGTCTTCAAATCGGAGGAGCCGGTCAGTTGGAAATGCAGGAACTGCGGCATGGTTCACGAAGGGACCGAGGCGCCGCAGATCTGCCCCGTCTGTCATCACCCCAAGGGTTATTTCGAACTGCTCGCCGAAAACTATTAGCCGTCTCTTTCGCGGCGGGGGGGATCCCCTCCCGCCGCGGAGTTCAGTAGATCTCCCTCGGGCATTGCCCCATGATTACCCCCACTAAAACTCTTGTATACGGCCGCGCTTGCGTGCTATGATGTTTCGATTTCTCATTAGCAAAGGAGGGAAGGTATGGCAATTATTACGATTTCCAGAGAGATGGGCACAGGTGCCTATGCCGTTGCCAAGGAACTGGCAAAAAGGCTGAAGTACACGCTCATCGATAGAGTGAAGATCGAGGAGTTGGCTGCCAGCTACGGTCTGACTGCCGATATTCTGGAAAGGGTCGATGAAAAGCCTCCCTCCTACCGAACCGCGGAGGACAGGATGCAGGCCGCTCATCTTGCCACCATGGAAACGATCCTTCTGGATTGCGCCAGAAAAGGGAACGTCATACTGTACGGCAGGGGAGGGCAGGATCTCGTCAAAGGCTTGACCAACGTGCTGAAGGTGCGCTTCATAGCTCCTTTCGAGGACAGGGTGGAGAAGTTCGCCGAGCGGGAGTGGATCGATCCCGATCTTGCCCGGGAGCTGATCCGGAAGAGCGACTTGCAGTTGGGCGGTTTCATCCATTTCTATTTCCACCGCGACTGGAGCGAGCCGCTGGCCTACGATCTGCTGTTCAACACCAGCCTCTTCACGCCGAGCGCCATGGTGGAGTGCGTGATGGCGGCCGTCAAGGACCCGCGTCTGAAGGAGGGCGAGGAGGAGTCGATGGCGCGTCTGGACAATTACATCCTGTCCAAGCGGGTGGAAGCGGCGCTGTTGAAGAGCAGCCTGGCGCGCGCCCTCAGTCTCTGCATCGCGGCGGACGAGGGGGCGGTGACGCTGTCGGGTCACGTCCAGTCCGAAGCCGAGATCGAGGAGGCGATACGCATCGCCGGCGAAGTGGAAGGCGTAACGGATGTGGAGAGCGAGTTGGACGTGATAAATTTCAAGCCGGCCAAGGACTGAACGGCCCGCCTGTCGTCAATAGCCGGAAAGATGAAAGGGGCCGTCAGGCCCCTTTTTTAATGGTTCGGTCATCGTCCCCGCCGCCGCAGCTCCTCCACGCAGCTGTACGGGATCGCCATGTTGCCGCGTCCGGTTCCCATGTTGATCCCCTCCTCGATGCCGTGGTAGTCCGAGCCACCGGTCCAGACCAGTCCCCTTTTTTCGGCGTAGTCCCGCAAGAGGGCGCTCTCCTGGTCGTTGCAGATGTTGTTGAAAGCCTCCACACCGTCCAAGCCCAGGGCGCAAAGGGCATCGAGCACCTCCAGCAGCGTTTCCCGTTCGTTGGTGACGCTGGTCGGATGGGCCAGCACCGCCACGCCGCCCAGCCTTTTGATGGTGGCCAGCGCCTCTTCCACCGGGAAATAGCGCTTGGGCACGTCGCAGGGGACCAGGTAACGGTTGAAGGCGTCCTGCATGCCGCGCGCGTACCCTTTGCTCATCAGCACCTGGGCGATATGAGGGCGCCCCAGAGCCCCGCCGGCCAGCGCCGCCGCCTCCGCGCTGGAGATGGAGTTTTTCCCCTCCCAGGCCAGCTTCTCGTTGATCCTGTCGACGATCGCCTCGCTGCGGGTCTCCCTGATCTCCCGGAACTCCCTGAGCGTCGCCTGCAAGCCCGAGTCGTGGTGGTCGAGCAGATAGCCGAGCAGGTGCACGTCCTTGAAAGAGCCGAAGGCCACCGAGAACTCCAGCGCCGGCAGCACCTCCACGCCGCAGGCGGCGCCCGCCGCGAGCGCCTCGTCGATGCCGTCGACGGCGTCGTGATCGGCGAGCGCGATGGCGCGCAGGCCCAGTTCCGATGCCATGGCAACCAGTGCGGAGGGGGTGCGGACGCCGTCCGAGAAGGTGGAGTGCAGATGCAGGTCAACCAGGTTTTTCATGTACTTTCCCCCTGAAGCTAAGTCGATTCGCCATTATAGGCGTTTTCGCCTTTTGCGCAACTGTTAACACCCTCACTTATCAGTTGCCTTGGTCGAATGCATCTTGTATAACAGAACGTCGGTTCAGTATTGCCAAAGGAGCGGTTGTGGCAAGAAAGAGCAGCATGATGGGAGCGGTGTTCGCGCTGTCGGTGTTCATCCTGGGCGGAGTTTTCACCTTCTCCGGGCTGGGGCTGATCGCCTTCATGAAAGGGCGCGACCTGTTCGGTCTGGGAGAGGGGCGCAGCTTCGGCATCCTGCTGGTCTGCGTCGGGCTGATAGCCTCCATCCTGGGGGTCTTCGTGATGCGGCTGATCAGGAACCGGGACTGGCATGCGCGATAACCAGATCCAGGAAGCGATGGCCATCCTGAGCGAAGCCGTGCGGAAGTGGCCGACGCCGGCGGTCACCATCGTGGCGACCCAAGACCATGATCCCTTCAAGGTGCTGGTCTCCTGCATCCTCTCTCTCAGGACCCGCGACCAGACCACGGCCGAGGCGTCGGCGCGCCTGTTCGGGCTGGCGGACACGCCGGAAAGGCTCTCCAGGCTGAGCGTCGCCCGGATCGAGGAGGCCATTTACCCGGTCGGTTTCTACCGCGTCAAGGCAGAGCAGATCCTGGAGATCGCGCGGCAATTGACCGAGGAACATGCGGGACGAGTGCCGAGCGAATTGGACGAGCTGCTCAAGTTCAAGGGAGTGGGGAGGAAGACGGCGAACCTTGTGCTGACGCTGGGCTTCGGCAAGGCCGGCATCTGCGTCGACATCCATGTGCACCGGATCTGCAACCGCTGGGGCTACGTGGTTACGCGCACCCCGGAGCAGACCGAGACCGCCCTCAGGAAGAAACTGCCGTCCGAGTACTGGATCGTCATCAACGATCTGCTGGTGGGGTTCGGGCAGAACCAGTGCACCCCGGTATCACCCCGCTGCTCCAGCTGTCCGCTCTACCAGCTGTGCGACCGGGTGAGGGTAGGCAAGGCGCGCTGAATTTAGTTTAAGTGTAGGATAGTCGCCATTTGCTCCCGGGCCGCCGTTCGCGTACAATGAAGAGCTTGAAATAAACGCTTTAATCATGCAGATCCCGCCTGCGCGGGTTGAAGAATCTAAACCGCTGACGACCTGAGCGTCAACACTTTTTGGGGGTTATTATGCTGAAAAAAATCGGTTTTGTGGGGCTGGGTACGGTTGGCATACATATGGCGGCCAACCTAGCCAAGTCTGATTATCAACTGACGGTGTTCGACGAGGACGCCCAGGCGGTCGCGGAACTGGCCAAGCTCGGCGTGAAGATCGGCGCCACCCCGATGGCGACCGCCAAGGGGCAGGACATGGTGATCGTCATCATCCCGGAGAGCGAGTTCCTGTTCTTCGGGCCGGAAGGCGTGCTGGAGGGGATCGATCCCGGCACCATCCTGGTCGACATGGGGACCCACTGCCTGGAGACCATCGAGCGTATGGCCCAGGAGGCGATCAGGCATCGCGTCATGTTCCTGGAAGCCCCGGTGTGGGGGAGCAAGGAGCATGCGGCCAACGGCCTGCTCACCATCCTTGCCGGCGGAGACGAGGCCCTGCTGGGCCGCTGCCGCGAGCCCTTCTCCTATTTCGGCCTGAACATCATCCATATCGGCAAGATCGGCGACGCCACCAAGATGAAGCTGATCGTCAACCTGCTGCAGGCCGAGATGATGCAGTCCCTCTCCGAGGGTCTGGTGTTCGGCGAGAAGATGGGCTTCAAGGCCGACAAGATCCTTGAGGTGCTGGACTCTGGCGGGGTAGCCTCGCCGCTCTTCCATTCCAAGGGGCGCAGCATCGCGCGTGGCGATTTCAGCCGCAACCTGGCGCTCAAGTACGTCCACGCCCAGATGATCCGGGTGCTGGAGACCGCCGAGCAGCTCGATCTGGATCTCCCTTCCGCGAAGACCGTCTGCCAGATATTCGCCCAGGCGGTGGAGGACGGCAGGGGAGAAGAGGATTTCTCCGCGATCGTGAAGCTGCTGCGCAAATAACGCGCAGCTCCGCAGCTCCAACATAACCCGTCCCGTCCGAAAAAGAGACGCGGGAGAAAACAAGAAAGCCCCACCGGGAAACCGGTGGGGCTTTCGCCTTGGGAGTTGAGGACGGTGGCCAGGCGTTGGAGGCAGATTTCAGACCGAGGAAGCTGGCTGACGTTTGGAACTTGCCACTGGCGATCCGCAGATCGCATCTTCCGGTTGGAAGTTG
>CAIYDQ010000157.1 GCA_903925075.1 uncultured Geobacter sp. | reverse complement strand
TCCGAACCGCTGGTCCAAAAATACCAGGAATTGGGACCCCATCGAGACGGTTTATCTAAACCCTGAATCAAAGGTGGAAACGAAACTTCTTGATGCTGCATAATTTTCAGCAGAGGCGACAACTACCTTGACACCCGCCGGTCGTTGCTTACCTACCTCACGCTGGTCAAGCAGCATTTCGCTCAAATTGGCGTGGATGTAGTACTTGCCGAAGACCATGGCTATGCCTTCTTGCGCAATGGCGACAACGAACAGATCCCCACTCTTGTTGTCCCACATCAGTTCAGCTACCCGGTGAGCCTGATGTGTATCCTTTTGACCCGTCGCCTCAAAGAACATGATGCGAGTGGCCGCGCAGACCGTCTGGTGGTCCGTCGAGATCTTCTCTTCACCGAAATGGTGCCGTTTTTCCCAAATAGCACGAACGAGGCAAAATTGACGGCCAAGCTGGATGCCGCCCTGCGTGTCATAAGCGAGGCGGGCCTGATCGAAGAGGTAACCGGTGAACCGGGTAATTATTCAATCAGGAGGATCATCGAGGCCCTCTTTACCGCCGATCTTGTTGGCGAGATTGAAACAAAACTACGCGAGTATGCAAGCTACGCCACACAATATAACCTTGAGCGTAACGGGCGCTCGCGCAAGCGTCGTGCGACGGGTGATGGCGCAGCGCTTGGCGCGGACGGCTCAGCTAACGACTCCGATGATGAGGACCCCGATGATTAAACCGGTGCAAAAAACAGGTAGCGGGCAGTTCAATCTCGATCTGGCAGGTGGCGAGGCCATGAGCGGATGGCGCCTGGAAACCCTGCAGCTTTACAATTGGGGCACGTTCTCAGGACTTTGGACCCTCCCCTTTTATGGACATAACGCGCTCCTGACTGGTCCCCAGGGGAGCGGCAAGTCCACCATTGCCGACGCCATTACCACCCTGCTTGTTCCCCACGCCGCCAACGCCTTTAACAAGGCGGCGGGTGCCAGCACGGGTGAGCGCACCTTCTCCAGTTATGTGCTCGGGGCCTACAAAAAAGAACGTGACGAGGCGGTGGGCAAGGGAAAGGTTCGCTACCTGCGCGAGCCGGGAAACTACAGCGTCGTCCTTGCGCAGTTTCGCAACGCCGGGTACCAAAAAGATGCCACTGTCGCCGTTTTCTTCAGGCTTGGCAAGGAAAACAAGGTCGAGCGCTTCTACCTTGCTTGTAACCGTCTTGCCGGCTTAGATGAACTGGTGGACCACCGAGCCGAAAACTGGGGCGAGATGCTGCGCTTGATCCGCAAGCTGCCCTTAACCGAGGTTTTCAAGGAATTCCCCGAATACTCCCGCTATATCATGCGTATGTTCGGCATTGGCAACATACAGGCCTTGAGGCTATTCTCCAAAAGCATCTCCCTGAAACAGATCGAGGATCTCGACCTCTTTATCCGTCAAAACATGCTGGAGGATGGCGAGGCGACGCGGCAGGTCGGCACCTTGCTGGAGAGCTTCACCGAACTCTCCCGCGCCCATGCGGCCTGCGTCGATGCGCGCGAGAAGGTGGCGCTTCTTACACCGCTTGTGGCGGCCCGCGGTGAGATCGACAAAGTTACGGCTGAATTAAACCGGCTCGATACGGTCCGCAAGGTGATTTCCGTCTACATTGACCGCCTACAAATCACTTTGCTCGAAAAAAAACGCCTTGACAACCACCGGCTGCTGGAGCGCACCTCCGAGCACCTGCGCCGGGCAAAGGAGGCAGTTGACGCAATAGAGAAGAAGGTCACCGCTCTCTATGCAGAGATTAGCCAAAACGGCGGCGACCGTCTCTTGCAACTTGATAATCAGATATCACTTGCTGAAGAGTCGCGCGGCGTGCGGTTGCGCGAGTTTGAACGCTATCGCACCTGCGTCAGGAGGTTGGGCCTGGAGGCTGCAAAGACGACCGACACCTTTTTGCGCAACCGTGTGCGTGCTAAAGAGCTGGAGATGGAATTGGCGGTAAGTAATTCCGATTTGGAGACCCGTGCGGTCAACCTTGGGATACGGGGGCAGGAACTGAAAAAGGAGGACAATCAGCGGCGTGCCGAGATCAAGAACCTTGAATGCCAGAAGGGGAACCTCGAGAAACGCCTCATCGACTTACGCCGTGAGATGGCTGCGGCTATCGGGATCAGCGAAGACAAACTACCTTTCGCAGGAGAACTGATGACGGTCCGCCCCGATGCCGCTCCGTGGGAAGGCGCTCTTGAACGAGTGCTCAACAGCTTCGCCCAGTCGCTTCTTATCACCCCCGAGCAGTACGGTGCGGTAGCCCGGTTCGTAAACGAGCATAACCTCAAGGGGAAGTTGGTGTATTTCAAGGCCGAGGCCGGAAAAAAAGCGGATGCCGCATTCCCGGCCGACAGTGTTGGTACCAAGCTGGAATTCCGGCAGGATTCGGCGTTACTGGGATGGCTTGGCCATCATATTGCGAATTCCTTCACCCATGTCTGCACCGAAACAATCGAGCAGTTTCAGCGCGAGCGGGACGCTCTGACCAAGGCCGGCCAGTTCAAAAAAGGCGGGAGCCGGCATGAGAAAAACGATCGCTATGCGATCGGCGACCGGCTGCGCTATGTACTTGGCTGGAGTAATGAGGCCAAGATTGCCGCCTTGAAAACTGAACTGAAGCGGCTGGAGGGCGAATTTGCTACCCTTGCCAAAGAGGCCAAGCTTGTTAGTGATCAGAAAACGCTCAACATGGAGTTGACCCGAGCGCTGACTCAGCTTGAAGGCTTTGCCGAATTTGTCACCATCGATTATTCCAGCAAAGTTGAAGAGATCGAAACCTGCAAGCAGGAGAAGAAAACGATCGAAGGGTCCAGCAACATCCTGGCAACCCTTCGCAAGCTGCTGGATGACGCGATCGCGGACCTTGTCCCCGCACGAGAGGAGGTCGATCGCTACAACCAGGATGTAGGCCGGGCCAAGGGGGCGCTGGAAGATATCGCCCAGCGGTTGCCGGAACTGCAGTCAAGCGTCGCCACAGTAAGTGCCGAAGATTGGGTGCGCCTTGATCCGGAACTGGACGGGCTGGCCGTCGACGCGCCGGGAGGCACTCTGCATCTGCAAAACCTCGTGAACCTGCAAAAGCATATGTCCGCCTCAAACGACAAAAGGATCAGTAAGCAGAACCAGCGCTTGAGAGACTGCACCACAGCAATCATTGGCATGATGCGGGACTACCTTGAAAAGTTCCCCGAAGAGCGCAGCCAGTTGGGAAGCACCCTCAATGACATGGCTGACTACCAACGCCGGCTCGAAGAGATCGTGCGCGAAGGACTTCCCAGTGTCGAAGAGCGTTTCCGCAAATTGCTGAATCAAAATACCATTCACGGGATGGCCCTTTTCAACAGCAAACTCCACTCGGATGAGCGGGCCATCACAGAGCGGATCGACATCATCAACCGCTCCTTGCGGACCACTGAGTACAATAAGGGGCGCTATATCGCCTTGGTACCTGAAAAGTGCGGCAACGACGAAATCAGTGCTTTTCGCCGTGCGCTGGAAGACTGTCTCTCCGAAGCGGTTGCTCCCGACGAACAGTATACCGAGGAGCGTTTCGAAAAGGTGCGGGCGCTAATTGACGGATATCTGCGTATCCCCGAAACAGTCGAGGCCGTAGTGGATGTGCGCAACTGGTACGTTTTTTCCGCTTCGGAGCGCTGGATGCACGATGAGGCCGAGTTCGAGTTCTGGGATTCCAGCAGCGGCAAGAGCGGCGGGCAGAAGGAAAAACTTGCCTATACCATACTGGCTGCTGCACTGGCTTACCAGTTCGGCCTCGAGTGGGGCGAGACCAATTCTAAAAGCTTCCGATTCGTGGCAATTGACGAGGCATTTGGCAAAGGAGATGACGAGGCGGCGCGGTACGGACTTGAGCTTTTTAGAAAACTCAACATGCAACTGCTCCTCATGACACCGCTGCAAAAGATCCATGTCATAGAGGATTACATATCCACCGTCCACGTTACCAGTAACCCGAACGGTGATAAGTCTACGGTGTTGACCGTTCCAATCGAGACCTACAGGGCTGACGTCGCCTACACACGACAGGAATCTGATTCGGCTGCATATATGGCGCTGACCGGCGTGAATGCTCCCGCCGGAGACTCCATCGTCATAGACGGCGGCACATCGGGGCCGACAGTGGACGTGGCCTAGGGGGCGGATCATGCTATTGTCGGTTTCTGAGTTGAGAAATAAAGTCGCCTCTTCCTGGCGCAGTGGCAGAATTGCCAAGGCGGCACTGGGCGCCGTTTGCGACGTGTTTCCGCTGGAAATAAATCTCGGTTGCGGGGCGTCAGGCATTCGACACCGCGCCGCAGCAAATGATCGAACATGTTCAGGCACTCAAGAAGGCGTCGACCCGCAATGAAGGAGGCTTTCTGATAAAATGGCAGACCGTTCGACCTGCCGGTTGGCAAACCCAGACGGTGCCTCGTTACGCCGTCTTTACCACCCCTGAGATGGCCGCAGCCTTCCTTGGCGCCGCGCAAAGCTCAGCACTGAGGCAACTCCTCGGCGTTGCCGAAGCGACTGCGTCGTACGCGCCGGAACTGCTCCCCCTAGTTCACTCCAAGCCGTTTGTCGCCATCGAGTACGCAGCCAAATGGGGACGCCTCCTTGACGTTGTGCGTTATTTCCGAAACCATCCACGGCCAGGGGTTGGTCTTCGGGAGATCGCCGTACCAGGTATCGACACAAAGTTTGTCGAAAACAACAAGAAGATCCTGGATGTGATGCTTTCGTGGGTCATGCCGGAGGACGCACTGGATCGGAGCGCCTGCGGGGTGATCAGGGGTGGCTTCGAACAGAGGCATGGGCTAGTAACCAGCGACCCACTTATTCGCTTTCGTCTGCTCGGTCCGGACATGGAGATGCCATTTGGAATGAGCGATTTTTCCGTTCCCAGTCGCGATTTCCATGCTGCTAAAATACCCGGCGAGGTCGTTATCATCTGCGAGAATAAGCGTACCTTCGAAACCTTTCCGGCTGTGGCAAAGGGCATTGTCATTTGGGGGCAGGGTCGGGCGGTAGGCCTTCTCGGCGGTGCGCCTTGGTTACAGGAAAGGCGTCTCATCTATTGGGGCGACATCGACACCTTTGGGCTTAGCATCCTTTCTCACTTAAGAAGCTACTTCCCCCACACAGAATCGATGCTTATGGACCAGGAAACCTTGCTGGCCCATAAGCGTCTGTGGACCAGGGAACTCGACAGTGAACGCTGCCTGACGGACCTGGCACACCTGACTCACCCAGAAAATGAACTCCTTCAACTCCTCATCAGCAACAAGCTAGGAACAAACATCCGTTTCGAACAGGAGTGGTTGCAGCCAACCTTGCTGCAACAGGCGATCGACAGTCGACACCTTCGGACTGAACCGTAGTTACTTTTTTCCCAGTTCTGCACTTGTCTCTATACCATTTCTTTGAAGGAATCCCTTCGTGGATAATCTATTCTTGACCCTGCCCCTTTCATTAGCATAACAAGGTCTGCCTCAAGCCTAAGGAAGGGCACCAATCTGGCTTGCATTGGAAGATAAAATCATTTGGTAAGAGGACTCTTAGTTACGCTCTTCCAACGCCGATGTCAATACGTGTGTGTCGGAGGGAGGCGAACCCCGAACGAATCGGAAGGGGGGCAATCCTCAACCCTCGTCCAAGTGAATCGATCGCTTCAGAGCTGTAAAATGCACCATCGCACAAGCGGGTCAATTCTCCCGTAGCGGCAAATGCATCAATCGACTCAACGGATCAATTCCCCCGAGTGGCAAATACATCCATGGACTCAACGGATCAATCCTCTTGATCGAAACATTCTTATTAACGTTGGGCGGGTTGTCGTCGACCTTGGTACATTGATACAATGTCAGGAGGCGATTCGCCTGGCGGTAGTTGACGCGCTCTTGTTGACGGCGTTCCCAGGAAGAGAAAAGAGACCGTTGATATTCAGAGGTTAATCGACAATCAAAGTTGACCCGCTTTCAGGTGTTGGTTGCTCTGTTGTGCGCATCTCACGCCATTAAAATGACTAAAATGGTCCGAATTATATAGTATCTTTAAATAATTAATGATATATAGAAAAAAGTTCGTCGCACGTGCGCCGAAGCGCCGCGCTAAAGCTCCCCTAAAGGGCGAATTGCCATGGGGAGCCTCTCAAGCTGGGAGCCGTCCGAAGGCAATTGGGCACGGCTGGGCGTGTTGTTATTTATCATCGGATGAACTGGGGCAAAGGGGCCAAAGAGACGCGTGTCTCCTTGGCCCCTTTTTTTTGTGCCGTTTTCCAGAAATCCCATCAGATCAGAGGAGGAATTATCATGTTTTTCTCGCCGGCAGCGCATCTCATGGACCAACTAAAAATCAGCCAGAAAGTCATCCTGCTCGTGGCGATCATGACGATCCCTCTCGGCATGATGTCGTACTATCTTGTGGCCGAAACCAAAGAGAACATCGATTTCTCGGCAAAGGAGCGCTTGGGCATGAAGTGCATGCCCGCCTCCTATGAGTTGCTGGGCTCGGTAATCAAGATGCGCATGGAAAAGGGCGGCAAACTCGATGTTGGCAAATTCGAGCGGGACATCAACGGCCTGAGCCGCGGGTTGCTCTCCAAGGACGCCTCGGAGGCGTTGAAAAAGGCCGCCGGCTCGCCCGCGGGATCGGTAGATGCCGCAGGCGACGCGGTTGTGGCTGCGATTGCCGACATCGCGGACAACTCGAATCTTACCCTTGATCCCGACATCGACAGCTACTATCTCATGGATGCGCTCACCACCCGGCTTCCGGCGATCATGGACACTACTTCCAGGACCATCGCGCTGGTGCGCAAGGTGGCGGCCGCCAAGACGTTGTCCAGCGACGACAAGACGCAGATCATCGTGTATCTGGGGCAGATCTCGTCCCTGCGGGAGGCGATGGCAGGCGACGTTGCCAAGGTTTACAAGGCGACGCCAGCTATCAAGGGGAAAATCGACGGCGCGGTGCAGTCGGCGCTCTCCGCCTCGACGCAGTTTGAGGACAAGCTGAACAAGAGCGTGCTGGCTCAACCTGCGCCTTTTGACGATGCAGTGCCGACAGCCGGCGCCGCCGCGGTACAAAACGGTCCTGCCGCCTACGCGGCGATAGGCGGCGAACTCGACTCGTTGCTGGCGGCCAGAATACATAAGTACAATGCACGGATGACCATTCGCCTGGCGATAGTCGGCGCGCTCTTGCTGGCCGCGCTCTGGATAGCAGCCGGATTCTACCTGTCGACCCGCAGGGCGGTGCGGGCCATTCAGGCCGGAATCGGAGCGGTTGCCGACGGAGATCTCACCGCGCAAATCTCAGTCACGACCAAGGACGATTTCGGCGAAATTTCCGGCAGCCTGTCGAAGATGTCGGCGGATTTGGCGACCATGGTAAACGCCATAGCCGCATCCGCCGGATACGTCGCTTCTGCGTCCACCGGGTTGCACGTCACGGCGCATCAAGTCTCGGGGATATCCTGCGACATCGCGGAGCGGGTCTCCACCATGGCTACCGCCAGCGAACAGATGTCGGCCACCAGTACCGAGATCTCCAGGAATTGCTACGCCGCTGCCGAAGACGCCGCGCATTCGGGTAAGAAGGCGGAAGAAGGGGTCTGCGTCTTCAACGAGGCGGTCGCCGGCATGACGTCGATTGCGGAACGCGTGAAACAAGCGGCGGTTTCCATCGGCAACCTCGGGGCCAAATCGGAGCAGATAGGCGAGATCATCGGCACCATAGAGGATATTGCCGACCAGACCAACCTGCTGGCTCTGAATGCGGCCATCGAGGCTGCTCGAGCCGGCGAACAGGGGCGGGGTTTTGCCGTGGTGGCCGACGAGGTCCGCGCCTTGGCTGAAAGGACGACCAAAGCCACCAAGCAGATCAGCGACATGATCAAAGGAATTCAGGTCGAGACCTCTGTAGCGGTTGCCGCCATGGAGACAGGGGTGCGCGAAACCACAAGCGGCAGTTCCTCGGTGCAAAAGGCGGAACAATCCTTGTCAACCATCCTGGAAAAGGTAGCCTCCGTGTCGTCCCAGATCGCTCAGATAGCCACGGCATCGGAAGAGCAGGCAGCCACCTCCAGCCAGATTTCCCTGAACCTGCAACAATTCACCGGTGCGGCCGGTAAGATGGTCTCCAGTTCGCAGGATACCGCAGCCACCGCAGCTCAATTGGCTCAAGAATCGAAGGCCCTGCAAGGATTGGTGAAAAAATTCGTGTTTTGATCGCGGCTCGATCAGGAATCATTTCTTTCCCCTCGCGTCTTTGCGTTAGGGGGTTCGACTCTGTGACGTCGAGACTTATCTCAAAAGCAGATGCCAGCCCTCGTGCATCTCCAGACGATAATGATTTGTTTTCGTGAATTTTGCGCTTTTTTGTGGCAATCAACCGCTGTATTTAGAATAATGGTACTGCGGTTTCGATACTCTGGCCCGCCTTTGCCGAGATCTGAAGGTCCGGTTTATTGAGAGGGTACGATGACCCACATGGGCGCCGGAAAAGATCGGCACGTAGCAACCTGTCTCAACAGCCATGTCGAATTTCAGGTCACGAACGGTTTTGAACGCTACGAACTGATCGGGGATCTCCCTGACTTCGACTTTGCCTCCATGGACCTTTCGACCATGCTCTTGGGGCGCCGCCTCGCCCTTCCGCTCATGATCTCCAGCCTCACGGGCGGAGGGAAAACCTCGGAGACCATCAACCGGAACCTAGCCGAGGCCGCCCAGCGATTGGGGATCGCCATGACGGTGGGCTCGCAACGGGTCATGCTGGAGCACCCGGAGACCCGCGCCAGCTTCGAGGTGCGCCGGTGGGCGCCGGACATCCTCCTTCTGGCCGATCTTGGGCTGGTTCATTTCAACCTGGGCCTGAACGCCGAGAAATGCCGAGAGGCCGTCGAATCCATCGGGGCCGACGCCCTTGCCCTGTACGTGAACCCGATGCACGAAGCGGTGCAGCGAAACGGCATGCTCGACTTTACCGGGCTTCTGGACAAGCTTCGTACGCTGTGCGAGAACTTCCCCTATCCGATCATGGTGAAAGAGGTAGGCTACGGCTTCTCCGCCGCGACCCTGCGAAAACTGGCATCATGTCCGATCGCGGCGCTCGATATTGGGGGCATGGGGGGGACTGATTGGGGGAGGGTCGAAAACGAGTCAAGTCGGGCGCGTCTGAGTTCCGCCCTCGGGCTGGGGGTGCGAACGGCGGAATCCCTCGCCTTGGCGGTGAATATCCTCCCATCCGAGGTAGCGCTCCTGGTTTCTGGGGGTGTCAGGACCGGCGCCGATATTGCGAAGGGATTGGCCATGGGGGCCACCGCCGCGGGGATGGGCCTTCCCTTCCTCAAGTGGGGATCCGAGTCAGCTGACCGGGTCGTGACGGAGGTGCGACAATTGGCCGAAGAGTTGAGGCTTTGCATGTGGTACACCGGCTCGCGGACTCTTGACGACTTGAAGACCAAGGTAAAGCCGTCTTCTCCATCGTGAGGGCGGTATGAACTTTTGGGAGAACGGTTGGGCAGACTGAACGAACAAGCGCATAATACCTGCCTGGTAAACTCGTCTCAGCGTCGTTCGGTACATTACATTTTTTTAGCTGGGCTTGCTAAACATTTCGAAAGTCGTGAAGACAAACGTTTTTGCATTTGGTCGTTGGTAAAGGATGTAGTGTGTCCGGCCTGGTTGGTGATCCACGTCTCTTTGGGAGATCGGATCTTGGCAAATAATTTCGTGCTATTGTCGGGGGGGACGACGTGATCATTCAGGTCTGAAACCAATACGACGTCGGCTTCTACCTTATCAATCCACGTGCTTGGGCTATAATCCTCGCCGAAAAGCAGGGAGATCGGATACTGGAACATCCAGGTCAGAACGTGCTCGGAAAGCTTCTCTTTTGCGATTGATCGATAGCTGTAGATCGAACTGTCGAGGACGAGCAACTTTATCTTGTCCCTGTGGGATGATGTAGCTGCCACATAGACGGCTACCGATCCTCCGATGCTCTGCCCGAGAACCGCGATACGGGTTGGATCGACGCCGGGTAAGGAAAGGGCGACATCGAGCGCTGCCAAGCCGTCCTGGTGTATCCCGCTAAGACTTGCATGGCCACTCGATATGCCGTAGCCGCGGTAATCGACGAGAAAGACGTTGAAGCCTTCTTCGACTAACCAGAGCACTCCATTGGCATGCGAGGTGATGTTTTGCGCATTGCCGTGAAATACCAGGACCGTTCCCTTCGGCTCCTTCGCCTTTAAAAACCACGCGTGCAGGATTACTCCGTCGCTGCTTGGGAAAAAAACATCCCGAGGGTCGGCCGCCCTGATCCTGGCGTTAGTGAATGATTCCCGTGACGGGTGCAGCAGGAGCAACGAGCATCCGGACATAATAGGGAACAAAAGAAACAGCAGGCATATGTTCTGTCTGAAAGACGGCATAATTGTCCCGTTTTTGCGCGAGAATCAGTAGTAAGTCTGCCAACGAACGAAACCCGAGGGCCGGTATCCCCTTGCGACCGCATCCACTGTCGATCCAAGCGATATGCAATTGTTTTGGTCGACCATCCGATTGATGCCGGCCGTGATCTTTCCCGAAATTGCCCGTTCGCTCACTCCGAAGTACGTCAATTCCGCTTTTATGTGGCCCTGCCATTTCTCGTTGAATGGCTGGATGGCCCCGATCTCGATCCCGGGTCCGATGTCCACATCCTTTTTGAGTCCGCCCCCTGCGAGAATGTTGGCTTTCGCTAGCCAATATGCGAGCCCGGAGGATGCATAACGGTGTGATCGTCCCATCCCCATGTCGAAATAATACAGCAGGTGTTCGTTTCCATCGTCTAAATATCTCTGAGCAATCCCCGTGTGCATAGCCCAAGAGTTTTGCTTGATAAACGGGTTGGTCGGCAGAAACGAGCCAAACCCCATGATTTCCGCTGATTGCACCCTTACGGATCCGGTTCCGGGGTAATAGCGGCCTTTGATGTCGAGAAAATTCAAGGTGCCGCCTTCCGGGTACCCCCTCCCAATGTCGTCGATACTATGATAAGACGGACGCCATCCCAACTCCAGGAATGGCTTTCCTTCCTGGAATCCTCCAGCAAATTCCACTCGGCCGACGGAGTGTCCTTCGTGAGGCGGGACGGGCTCAGGCACCAACGTCGCCTTGAGGTTGTTGTCCGCCGCAAGCGCCTTGTATCGAGTCTGGAATTCCTCCTGAGTCATGAGGAGCTTGGAAAATCGATATTGCACCACCATGGCGGCAAGATTCTGTGCCATCCCGTCACTTGGCGAGGCGGTCTCTTTGCGATTGTCTCCTGGACGGCTCAACAAAAAGGTGGCTCTATCGACGACGGCCTCCGTGCTGTTCCTGGCCAGGTAGTCGACTTGCCTGGACAGGGACGGGGTGTATGCGGGATTTTTCAGGAGACTCATGTCCCATAGGAGCTTAACGGTAGCAGACGGGACGACCCAGGTTGACGATTGCTCCCAGAAATGATCGGCAAGGCGTAAAGACGGGCGTCCCGCTTCGATAAGAAAAAGCAGGTTTAACGCACAGTTCTCGTCTAAAAAATAATAATCGGAGGCGATTTTGCGCAGTTCAAGGGCATGCAAAGACATCATCAGAACTTCGTCAGGTTTTAGGTCAAGCCGGTATTCCCAGACGTCCCTCTCTTCCATTTCCTTATATTCGTTGAGCTTTTGGTAGTACGGCAACAGGGTGAAGTACCCTTTGAAGCCCCCCTTAAGTCCGTACCAAATTTGAACCAACGGATTGGGGTCCGTCATCAGCGCGGAGTAGTTTACCGCATACGAGATGAGCGGGCTTCGCCCCTTGGCGTCAATGCGCAACAACGTGTGCCCGAACATGGCGCCTAAGCCTTGGAAGGCTGCTGCCGGGTAGACGAGCACGGCCTCGTGGGGGGCTATGCGTTCCAGGAAGTCGCGGTTAGCTCGACAGTGAGGCTGAGGAAGATCCTCAAGAGGGATCTGAAGCGTTTTCGCAAGCCAGGCGGCCCGAGCCGGAAAGCGACAACTCGTGTGGTCTTCAGCAAGCTCTGCCGGTGCGAAGAGTCCCTGGATGGTGGCGGTCAATTCTGCCTTGCGGTCTCTTTGCCCGTCAACAGCCATGAAAAACCTGGAGTCGCTTATGAGGCTTGTCCAGGCGCCGTGGTCCGGCCGGTAGTGGCCGAGAACTTGCCAGGTGCGTGATTCGTCCAAATTGAGGGCAACCGCTTTTTGCGCCCAAGAATCTGAATCTATCGGGCGTGCCAACGAAGTGCCCGCATGCTGTAGGCATAAAAAAAGGCATACAGAGAATGTGATCCAGCTGTATGCCGTTTTACTCGAAATCATAGGTAAGCTTTTTAGGAAAGCGAAGCAGTTACTCTGTTAGCAAAATCGACTATGTCAGAGTTGTATTTCGCCAGTTCGCGCAGGATGGACACAGCTTCGCTTTGTTTTGTAGGCGCCACTTTTAACAACGTCAGCAAGGCGTTGGTGTATTGGCCGGGAGTAGTGTTAAGCTCTTCCAGAATATTTTTGTAATTGGCGATGATGTAAGCTTTGCTTTCAGCCGAAGGCGATAAAACGGAAGCTTTAACAGGGACAAGCATGATGTTGTAATAGTCCGGTGAGTATTCGTTGATGGCGCCGCTTACGCTGTCAGTTGTAGACCCCAAAAGACCTCCGGTAACGATATTCCCGAGAAACCAGGGATTGAATCCGGTGTTCAGACTGAACTCCTGCGTATTATAGCCGTCCAGTGCGATCGTGAAATGCTGATCCTTTTTCCGCTTGAGATTTATTGTAACTGGAGTTTTACCCATGTCGCGGCCATCGACAGCCAAGGTTGCACCGGGAGGTTCAGACTTGAAAGATACATTCTGGGACGATCCACTGATGATGGAAGCGCAACCTGACAAAGCTATCATACAACTGAATGCTGCAGCAGTGACTACCAGTTTCAAATTCTTCATTTGGTTCATACAGCCTCCTTTAGGTGATTACAGTGGGAAAATTCATTTGGACTGAAAATGAACACATGCATATGACGCCAATGGCTCTCATTAGGAATCAAGCAAAACGCCTAAGTGATAGAGCTGTAATTGTCGGAATTTCTTATCTCATTTTAATTTTGTAATGTCAAAGATAAAAACGTGAGCGATGAAATTACCAGTATGACGTTCACAACGTTGAACAGATTCTTGTCTTGTGGCAATGCCCGAGAACCGCAAATTCTGACCAGCATGGATAAGGAGCGTGATGTCTTTGCGGCCTGGCGCCTTCGCGTCTTCGAACCTTCGCATTAAGGAACTTTTGTGCCCCTCGGTTTACCTGCGCGAAGAAAAGCCTTGCCGTTCCGGGGCTGAAAAGGGTAAACAAGAACGATGGGCGCACAGTTTACACACCTTGGCGGATTTGTAGTCTTACTCATGGCCGCGCTGTTTGCGTTTCCGCCGGCTGGCCCCGCGTCGGCCGAATTTTACAAATGTGTCGACGAGCGCGGCACCAAATACTGGGCCGATTACGGCAACGACCCCGCGCCCAAGGACGATCAGGATCAGGCGGCCTTGCCCAAATGCAAGGAGGGCGCTGCCGGTCGCTTCCTGCCGCTTTTGCCCGACAACAAAAAATACACCGACAGAAACGGCATAACCTTCTGGGTTGACGACGAGAGCAAGATCCCGCCCGAATACCGCGGCCAGGACCAGAAAAGCGCTCCGAAAGCGCCGGTTGCAGCCGAACCGGAGCCGGCGCCCCCGGCCGCCAAATCGAAGCATTACACCCGAGTGAGCATCGTGAAGAATCAGATCGTGGTCCCGGTGACCCTGGTCAACAAGGGGCACAAGGTTGCCGCCAAGATGATTCTCGACACCGGCGCGTCAAGCACCGTCATCTACCCGGGGCTTGCCCAGCGGCTCGGCATGAACCGGAACAAGGTGGCCGTCGGCTATAGTCAGATAGCCAACGGCGCCAAGGTGACGAGCTACCAGGCGAACATAGATTTGATACAGGTGGACGGCAGCGCCCTGAGAAATCCGGAAGTGGTGATGATGTCGAGCGCGGCGGTGAATGGGATCGATGGGCTCCTGGGCAACAGCTTCCTCAGCTATTTCCACTTTTCCATCGATTACAAGAATCAGCTGATCGTTTGGGAAGATTGACGGTGCGTGTCGCATGTCTCTAACTGCGACCATTGGTTCGTCATCAAGTTACGGAGCCTTCAATTCTTTCAAGAGATCTGGGTGATTATCCAGCAACTTGAATAGATTGACAACAGCCTGTATTGGTTTCGCTTCTCCTCGCTCGTATCGGGAAAACGCGTTATGCCCTCCTCCGGTTATAAGCGCTGCCTCCTTTTGAGTTAACTTTAGCTTTTTCCTGATTCTTGCGAGTTCCGACACTTCTTCCGAGTCCACTTTGTCTCGGAACGCTTTCCAGGCCGCTTCTTCTCGTTCATCGTAATTAGGAAAGCCGTCATGGCAATGGTCACAGAAAGCACCGGTGGTCGAGTATTCATATTCCTGACCCCTGTATTCCATGGTTTGCTTCTTGATTCCTTCATGTAAAGTCCCCTCCAGACATAGGGGGCATTGCTTATTGTTCCATTTGGATTTCATGGCTACAGCTCCTTAAACGATATGACGAAATACTCGCCTGCTTGTTGGAACTTGACATACAGCAATTTCCCTCGCCAATTCCCGTGATAAATATCCTGCCAAATTTGGTGGTTCTGGTGTGTGGTCATACTCTTGTAAAAAAGACTTGCCGTCAACCGCTTAACCACCTCAAGCGCTTCATTCTGCGTCATGCCGGCGGCTCTTACGCCTTGTTGAGCGGACGCAGTTAGATTCAGATTCTCAACAGATGTCATCTGTGCGAGTATAGCTTTGAGGTCGTAATGGGGGCGTCGTTTCTCCATGCTCAAAAAATAACCCTTTCAGGGTAGCATGTCAACAAGCGCCACAGAAAGCTGGACGAAAACTCCCGGCTGGGGTAGGGTGGGAGCTAAAAACGAGTACCCCATGACACCTACCGCATTCTCCTCGCTCCATCTGAAAACACCCATGCTCAAGAACCTCGCGTCGCTGGGCTATGCCGAGATGACGCCGATCCAGGCCCACAGCCTGCCGCTGATCCTCGCCGGCAAGGACGTGATCGCCAAGGCGAAGACCGGCAGCGGCAAGACCGCCGCCTTCGGCATCGGCTTGTTGTCGAACGTGCTGGTGGCGTCTCCCTGCGTGCAGGCGCTGGTGCTGTGCCCAACCCGCGAGTTGGCCGATCAGGTCGGCAAGGAGCTGCGGCGCCTGGCCCGCTTCACCGACAACCTGAGGATTTTGACCCTCTGCGGCGGCGTCCCTTTCGGCCCGCAATCGGCTTCGCTGGAACACGGCGCCCATGTCGTGGTCGGCACTCCCGGCCGCCTCCTCGATCACCTCAGGCGCGGCGGCCTGGAACTCTCCGGTTTGCAGACGCTGGTGCTCGACGAAGCGGACCGCATGCTCGACATGGGGTTCCAGGAGGAGATCCGCGCTCTGCTTGACGCCACTCCGGAAAAGAAGCAGACCCTGCTCTTCTCCGCCACCTACCCCGAGGCGATTGCCGTTCTGAGTGCGGCGATCCAGCAGCAACCGGTCGAGGTCAGCGTCGATGAGACGCACGAAGAGGGGGCCATCGAGCAGATTCTCTACTTGGTTGACGAAGATCAGCGGGTAGCGGCGGTCGCGCGCCTACTCGATCACTACCGCCCGGAATCGACGCTGGTCTTTTGCAACACCAGGAAAGAGTGCCAGGAGGTGGCCGAGGCGTTGGTCGGGCGGGGCTTTTCGGCGTTGGCGATCCACGGTGATCTGGAGCAGCGAGATCGCGACCAGGTGCTGGTGCGTTTCGCCAATAAGAGCGTCTCGGTGCTGGTGGCCACCGACGTGGCTGCTCGCGGGCTGGATATCAAGGAGCTTTCGGCGGTCATCAATTACGAGTTGTCCCGCGACCCGGAGATCCATGTGCACCGCATCGGCCGCACCGGACGCGCGGGCGAGCACGGGTTGGCGCTTAGCCTGGCAACGGCGCAGGAAGTCCGCCGCGTGCAGGCTATCGAAGCTGTTTTGGGCGCAACCATCAGCCGCGGCGAGATCGAGACGCTGGGCGTTGCCGCGGGCGAGCCCCTGGCGCCCCCCATGGTGACGCTGTGCATCGACGGCGGGCGCAAAAACAAGATGCGTCCCGGCGATATCCTCGGCGCGCTGACCGGCGCGGAAGGGATTGCGGGGAGCGAGGTCGGCAAGATAGACGTCTTCGACAGCCAGGCGTATGTGGCGATCAGCAGGGCGAGCGCCGCGCAGGCCCTCTCCTGCCTGAGCGCCAACAAGATCAAAGGGCGGTTCTTCAAGGTCCGCAGGATAAGCTGATAAGGTAGGATCACAATTTTGCCAAGGGAGAATGGAGCGGATGAAGGATCTTTTGAAGGGATTCCCGGTGGTCGTGGAATTTCCCATTGCCTGGGGGGAGATGGACGCACAACAGCACGTCAATAACGTGGTCTATTTCCGATACATCGAGAATGCGCGCATAGCTTATTATGACAAGCTCGGGACTCGGCCTCTGCTGAAAGGGAAAGGGATCGGGACGGTCCTGGCCACCACCCAGTGCCGATACAAAGCCCCTCTTACCTATCCCGACACCATTTCGGTCGGAGCGAAGATCACCAAGATGGAAGCGGATCGCTTCACCATGGTTTACCGCGTGGTAAGCCACCGGTCGGGCAAGGTCGCTGCGGAAGGGGAGGGCGTGCTGGTGACCTACGATTTCAACGAGGACAAGAAAATCCCCATTCCCGAAGAGTTGAGGAAGAGCATTTCAGCACTGGAGGGGAGCTTAGAGGGGACGACGCTGCCAACTTCACCCATCAGTAGGTCGTGTTGAACGGTTTCATCGTGAAACGCGACATTGCGATCGTGGCACCGTTGCGACGTCGCGTTTCGTACCTCAACGCGACCTACGAAAACAGGTGCTGCATGGTTGACTTCGCGTTAGGGTTTTGACATCCCTGCCAAGCCGGGTAGGGCGGCAAGGTCGCTCCTGCCTCCCATCAGGATCATCGGCCGCTTGGCCGGATCGAGCCAGCCGATGATCTGGACCAGTTGTTGTTCGTCGATGGCGACGCAGCCGGAGGTTGCCTTGCCGTCCTCCCGCCAGATATGGAGAAAAATGGCGCTGCCGTATCCTTTCACCACCGGGGCGCGGTTGTAGCCGATGACCACGCCGTGCCGGTAGAAATGATCGGCTCTCCTCATCTCTTCAAAGGACGTCGCCGCGGTCTCTCCCCTTTTCTTCCATTGGTTGTAGTCTGCGGAATTGGCGTCGTCCACCCAGACGTCGTCGGCACTCGCCTGGCGGTAGGGCATTCGGGTGGCGACCGACGGAGCATAGCCGAAGACATATTCCAGAGGAAACAGGCCGGTTGGCGTGCGGCCGTCCCCCTCCCGTTTCAAGCCCGGTGGGGCGAAGCCGTTGCGGCCGATCATGGCGGGGATCGAGCCGTTTCTGGATTGCCAGAGGTTGGTCTCCCGTTCCAGGACGTAGAGCTTGGCCCGCGATGTCCGCTCGTCTTCGGCGATCACCACCAGCAACTGCTCAGCGTCGAACTTTCCCTGGTCAACGGCTGTTGCCACTGCCGCGGCGGAGTTGTCGGCAGCGTCGCCGCTGCGTCCGGCCATCTGCAACTGCGTGCAGCCGCCGAAAACCGCAACGAGAATAAGAGCCACAGCCAACTTCATCCCGCGAACGACCGTCTCCATAGCGTCTCCGTCTCCAGTTTAAACCTCATCCCTCATCCTTAGCCTTTAGCCTTTAGCCCTTAGCCCTTCGCTCTTAGCCCTTCGCCCTCGCCGACCATTCGCGTGACCATCATCGCCGCCACGTTGTCGCCGGTGGCGTTCAAAAGCGTGGCCAAGGGGTCGGTGATGATGCTGATGACCATCAGCAGCGGCAAAGCCTCCAAGCCGAGACCGAAAACCGAGAGCACCAACAATTCTCCGGTCGCTCCGCCGCTTGGGATGGCCCCGACCACCACGCCCACCAGCAGGGCAACGCCGACGGTAAGCGCGAATCTAAGGGGGGTGAATTCCATATGGAAGAGGCTCATGGCGAACAGCACCTTGGCGACCCCGACTATCACCGAACCGTCTTTGTGAAGGACGGCGCCGATCGGAATCACGATGTCGCTTACCTCGCGCGGCACGCCCATCCTCGGGGCAGCTTCCAGATTCACCGGCATGGTGGCCATGCTCGAACAGGTTCCCAGGGCCGTCAACGAGGGGGTGAGCATCTGGGACCAGAAGCGGCGCAGGCCGGAGCTTCCTCCCGCCAGCCAGGCGTAGCAGGAAAAGCCGATCACGAAATAGACCGTTCCAAAGAGATAGTAGGCGCTGAACAGACGCGTATAGGCGCCGGCCAACTGCGCCCCGGTCTCGGCTACCGTGGCGGCGAAATAGGCGAAAAGGCCGACCGGCGCCAGGTACATGATGTAATCGAAGATGCGCGTGGTCACTTGAGCGCCGCTATGCAGCAGGCGCGCGACCGGCTCGCCCGCGGCGCCAAGGGTGCGGGTGGCGACTCCCAGCGCCGCGGCAAAGAGCATCAGCGGCAACATAGCCTTGTGTGAAAGCAGGCTGGTAAAGTCGGGAGTGCTGATGGCGGCGACCAGTTGGTCAAGCGGAGGGGCGGTTTTGGGCGCTTGCAGCGCTTTGAATGCGATCTGCGCGCCGGGAGCCGGCTCCACGATCAGCATGAAAAGCAGCGAACCGACTGCGGCGATCAGGCTGGTGAACAAGAAGACGGCCAGCATGGACCAGGTTATGCGCGAAACGTTGGAGCCGCGGGCGGAGGAGATGCTGGACGAGACGGCGAAAAAGACCAGAGGGACGACGATCATGAAGATGAAGTTGAGGAACAAGTCGCCGAGCGGCTTGATGGCGGCGGCCGCCGCGGGCGCCAGCTCCCCAAGCGCGCCGCCGGCGACGATCGAGACGATCAGCATGATGGCAAGTCGATAGTTGCGAAAAACACCCATGGGCCGGTCTCCCCCTCTCGACGGAGATTAGCACGAAACGCGATTTACCACAAAGTCTTCAGTCCTTTAATCTCGCGCAATTTGCGGTCACAGGTATTACTAACCGCAAAGACGCGAAGAACGCGAAGAAATCAAGAAGCTGTCCGGGGAAAGTCCAAAGAGGTTTGGTGGAAAAGGTTTCGTTTGGACTGCCTGGGTTTTCTTTGCGTCCTTCGCGCCTTCGCGGTTCAAATGCCTCTTAGGCCGCCAGGCGGAACCTGCCCGCCGCGGTTTTCAGGGTGCCGGCCAACCTGCGCAGATCGTCCGCGGCCTGGGCGGTTTCCCTTGCCCCGCTGACGGTTTGCTGCATCACGTCGGTGATCTGCTGCATGTTGCCGCTGATCTGGCTGGTGGTGCTGGTTTGTTCTTCCGCCGCGGTCGCTATCTGATTGACCTGCATCACCACCGAGCCCACCTGGTCCAGTATCTCCTGCAAGGCTTTGCCGGAGAGCGCCGCCTCGGAACTCCCGGACGCCACTTTTTTGACCCCTTCCTCCATGGTGCTGACGGCGCCTCTGGTCTCTTTTTGAATCGCCTTGATCATCTCGGCGATCTCCTTGGTTGCCCGCGTGGTTCTTTCGGCAAGCGCGCGCACCTCGTCCGCTACCACGGCGAAGCCTCTTCCCTGCTCGCCGGCGCGGGCGGCCTCGATGGCGGCGTTGAGCGCCAGCAGATTGGTCTGGTCGGCGATGTCCTCGATGGTGCCGACGATTTCTCCGATCTGATCGCTCCTGTTCCCCAGGCTCTCGATGCTGGCGGCCGATTCCTTGACCCGCTCGCTGATCTGGGCCATGACCTGAACGGTGGCGTTGACGACGGAGGCGCCGGATTCCGCGGAACGGCTGGCTTGATCCACCCCTTCCACGGCCAAGGCGCAGTTTCTGGCGATGTCCGCGGAGGTCGCAGCCATCTCTTCGCCGGCCGTGGCCACCGTGCTTGCCTGCTCGGCCACCCTTTCGGCGTTGCTGGCCATCCCTTCAGAAGTGGAGTGCAGTTGGTTGGCGGAAGCCGAGACCTGCTCGGACGAGATCACCATTTCGGCAATCATCGACTTCAGGTTGTCTCCCATGCTCTTCAAGGCCTGTTGGAGTTCGCCGGTCTCGTCGTTGCGGTCCACCTCGATCCTCACCGAAAGATCTCCTTCGGAGAGCCTCCTGGCGTAGCCGATGGCTTGGTGCAGCGGCGCGGCAATGCGGCGGGTGATCAGGTATCCCAGAACCAGTGCGAACAGCAGCGAGGCGCCCAAGAGGATGCCGGTGAAATTGAGGGCCGAACCGGAAAGCGTGATGCTCTCTTTAACGCGCTTGTTGGCGAGGTCGATCTTGGTCTCCGCGAGTTTCTTGATCATGGCGCTGGCATTTTTTATAATGGCGATATTCTCGGGCTGGCGCGTCAAGGCTGCGGCCTCGTCCGCTTTCCCCTGCAAAGCGAAGGCGAGAAATGGGTCCATGATGCCGAAGAATTTATCGAGAGCCGCGTGCGTCTGTTGGGCAAGTTCCTTGGTATCGGCTGCGCTCGACTCGATCTTTGCCACCGCGGCATCGATATTTTTATGCTGCGCTTTTATCTGATCGGCGTATTTCTGTTGATCGGCAGGCTCCTTTGCCAGGGCGATGTCCCGCAAGGCCACCCTGGTCAACTGGAAGGCTGCGGTCAAATCGACCACCGCGCTCAACGGCTGGATGTTGCTTTCGAACATCTCCTGTTGGGTACTTTTCAATTCGGCGAAACGGCTGATGGCCATGCCGCCGATCAAAATAGTCAATGCGGACAGTACGCCGAATGCCAGAAACAGTTTTTTGCCGAGCTTTAAATTGTCAAACCATGCCATCTTTTAGAGTCTCCCTTTGTTGTGCAGTATGTTGAAGTGGTGGCTAATTATAGTTAGTTTATAGATTGGGCGGTGATTGCTCTAGTTTAGAAAAATATCATTGATGGTTTGAGGTGTTAGGAGGTGTGTCAGGCACTAAGGCAGCGTCAAAACGGTTTGTACACTCTAGCCATATTTCAATGTTTACGCAACTGTAACACAGATTATTTATTTGTAAGATCACCGCTCGGCCTTGCCAGTGGTGAATTAGCTACGGAATCGGCAGCGTAGCCGCTGGAAACGCGGATGTCGGGGCAGGTTACGGGAGCTTCCGCCCGTCCGGAGGCTTAAAAGTCTCATCGCCGACCGCCGCAATCCGGCCGCATAGGCTTTTTTGCTTCATCCCCCTTCCCAAAGATGATAACCTGCCAGCATGTCCTGGAAAATAATAGAAAAAAGACGCAACACCCTGGCTGGCGAGAGCGGCGCCCGGCACAACAGCCGCGGCGGCAGGCTCTCCTGCTGCCTGGTTTATCCGAACCGCTATCATGCGGCCATGAGCAATCTCGGTTTCCAGGCGGTCTACGCCATGATCAACGCCCAGTCCGAGGTGGTCTGCGACCGGGCCTTCCTCCCCGACCGCGACGAACTCGAGGAGTTGCAGCGGGCCGGCGGCACGCTGCTCTCGCTGGAATCCCAGCGCCCGCTCTCATCATTCGATCTGATCGCCTTCTCCGTCTCTTTCGAGAGCGATTATCTCAACCTCCCGGCGATTTTCAGGCTTTCCGGCATCCCGCCGATGGCCGCCGAGCGCTCGCCGCTGCAACCGTTGATCATGGCGGGAGGCGCCGCCCTTTTTCTCAATCCGGAGCCGATAGCTCCTTTTCTCGACCTGGTTTGTCTGGGGGAGGCGGAACCGGTACTTCCAGGGCTGCTCGAACTGCTGAAAGAGGGCGCAGGCTCGCGCGCCGAATTGCTGCTGAACTGCGCGTCCCTGGCCGGCGTCTACGTTCCGCACCTCTATCGGCCCGTTTACCGCGACACCTCGCTGGTTTCTTTTGAAGCGCTGCCGGGCGCGCCCTCGCGCGTGCGGCGCGTCTGGGATCCCGACGTCGACAGTCGGCCGAGCGTCACCGAGATACATACCGACGCGACGGAATTTTCCGGCATGCATCTGGTCGAGCTCTCCCGCGGCTGCCCGCGCGGCTGCCGCTTCTGCGCTGCCGGCTTCATCTATCTCCCCTATCGCAGCCGCTCGCCGGAATTGATCCGGCGCGAGGTGCTGAAGGGGGTGGCCCAGGGGAGGAAAATCGGCCTGGTCGCCGCGGCGGTCTCCGATTACGCAGGCATCGGGGAGCTGTGCAACGACATCGTGGCGGCGGGGGGGAAATTCTCCGTTTCCTCGTTTCGCATAGATCACCTGGATGCCGGCATGATCGAAGCGCTCAAGGCGAGCGGTCAGAAGACCGTTTCCTTGGCCCCGGAAGGGGGCTCGCAGCGGCTGCGCGATCTGATCAGAAAGGGGATCGACGAGCGGCAGATTCTGGCCGCCTGCGACATGCTGATCAGTCACGACATCTTGAACCTGAAGCTCTACTTCATCATCGGCCTCCCCACCGAGACGCTTCACGACCTGGACGAACTGGTGGCGCTCGTCAATAAGATTCGCGAAAGGGTGCTGGCGGCGGCGCGAGCCAACAAGCGGCTGGGCGAGATCCAGCTCTCCGTGAATCCGTTCATCCCCAAGCCCTTCACCCCGTTTCAGTGGTGCGGCATGGAGGAGATCAAGTCGCTGGAGAAAAAGTGGAAGTTCCTGCAAAAGGCGCTGGGAAAGCTCGCCAACGTGAAACTGCAGATGGAGAGTCCGCGCGAGGCCTACCAGCAGGCGCTGTTGTCGCGGGGGGACCGCAGGCTGGCGCCGCTGCTGGTCGCGGCCGATCGGCTGGGAAGCTGGAAGGGGGCGCTGCGCGAGGAAGGTTTCGACAGCGACAGCTTTGTCTATCGAAACATCGCCCTGGACGAGCAACTGCCGTGGGGATTCATCGAAGGAGGGGACAGCGACCGCCTGCTGCGCGAGTATCGCCGGGCATTTTTGGGGGATTCGACAACGGAGTAAACCACAGAGTAAATCAAAGGCTTGGACCACAGAGGTACTCAGAGGCACACAGAGGAAAGCCTAAAACAGGGAAAGTCAAAACCGAGAATCCGGGTGTTTTTCTTTACCCAAAGCCGCTTTGCCTTCCTCTGTGAACCTCCGTGTACCTCTGTGGTTGAACGCGTTTGGCATTAATCAAATCCAGCGTCGCTCCGTGGTTGAACGCTTTTGCCTTAAATCAGGTCCAGCGTCGCCTTGATGGCCTTTTCGATCCCTTCGGCCGCCTCGGAGATGCGCCCCGCCAGCATGTAGGCCGGGGTGGAGACGATCAGGCGCTCCCTGTCTATGACGCAGTCGTTCACCGCGCAGTCGACGTGCTTGCTGCCGGTCGCACCGATCGCTTGGGCGGTGCCGGCATCGTTGCCGATGGTGAGTTGCGGCGACAGGTCTTTGCCCAGCGCCAGCGCGATTACCGTCGGGGCTATGCAGATGGCGCAGATCGGCTTCTTGGCTGCCGCCATTTCCCGGACCAACCGCAGCACTTCGGGCTGCACGCTCCCCTGGGCGCCCTCGAAGGCGAAGTTGCAGAGGTTCTTGGCGGCGCCGTAGCCGCCCGGGAGCACGATGGCGTCCAGGTCCGCCGCGTTTGCCGTCTTAAGGTCGCTGATGTCTCCTCGCGCGATGCGAGCGGACTCGACCAGCACGTTGCGCTTGGCGCCGGTTTCCTGCATGCTCAGGTGGTTAACTTCGCTCAGTTCCATGTCGGGCGCAAGGCACACCGCCTTGGCGCCGTTGCGGTCGATGGCGAGCAGGGTCAACACCGCCTCGTGTATTTCACTTCCGTCTCGAACTCCGCAGCCTGAAAGTATTACGCCGATCTTTTTCATGTAAGCCGCCTCCGATTAGATTGTTGGTGGATCTGGGTGGGAGTATTCTAAGCGGGATGTGGTCTCTGCGCAAGGCAAAACAATGCAGGCAGGAGAAGCTAAATTGACAGTCAAAGCTTTGAACCCGGTTTCGGTTCCTGAAGTGACGGCGGCGCGCTGCACCGGTTGCGGCCGGTGCGTTGCCGCCTGCGCGTCAAGGCTCTTTACCTTGGAGGTAGCCGGGTATCGCAAGCATGCGGTACTTCAGGCGCCGGAGCGCTGCACCGGCTGCCAGCAGTGTGTGGCCGCCTGTCCGGTCGGGGCGCTATGCAGCACCGCCGCAGCGGTTGAAGATGGAGAAGGGTGACGATTTACTGGTGCGTGCCGGAAAAGGTCAGGTTCTTCTTTTTCAGCTTCTCTATCAAGGTGGTCCGCTTGAGGTTGAGCAGTATGGCGGCTTCTTTCTTGTTGCCGCCGCTTTTTTGCAGGGCTTGCAGGATCAGGCCGTTTTCGAACTCTTCGACGGCGCTGTGCAGGCAGATGCCGGTTTTTGGCAGCGTGACCGGTTGAACCCTGGGCACGGTCCTGCCGCCGCGGTACTTCTCCGGGAGATCATGATAGGTCACCATGCCGCCGCCGGTGATGATCACCAGCCTCTCGACCAGGTTCTCCAACTCGCGGACGTTGCCGGCCCAGTGGTAGTTGGTAAGGATCTCCATCACTTGGCTGTCGAAGCCCTCGATGTTCCTGTTGTTGATTTTATTGAATTTCTGCAGAAAGCTGTTCAATAACAGGGCTATGTCGGTGTCCCTTTCTCTTAAGGGCGGCAGGATGATGGGTATCACCGAGAGTCGGTAAAACAGGTCCTCCCTGAACAGTTTGTTGGCCACCATCTGGTCGAGGTTCTGGTTGGTGGCGGCGATGATCCGCACGTCCACTTTCCTGGGCCTGTTGCCGCCGACCGGCTCGACTTCCCTGCTTTGCAACACCCGCAGCAACTTGACCTGCAGGTTGGCTTTCATGTCGCCGATCTCGTCCAGGAACAGCGTCCCCTTGTCCGCCATTTCGAAGCGCCCCATCCTGGACACTACCGCGCCGGTGAACGAACCCTTGACGTGGCCGAACAGCTCGCTCTCCAGCAACTCGTCAGGAATAGCGGCGCAGTTGACGGCGACGAAATTTTTGTCGCTGCGGTCGGAGAGGTCGTGGATGGCGCGCGCCACCAGTTCCTTGCCGGTCCCGGACTCCCCCTGGATCAGTATGGTCGAATCGGTGCCGGCGACCTTTTCCAGCATCTCGAAAAGCGCCAACATTTTGTCGCTTTCGCCGATGATGTTGTTGAGCTGGGTACGGATCTTCGGCTTGGACTTTTGCCTCAGGCTCTTCAGTTGCAGCGCGTGGTGCTCAAGCCCTTGTTTTATGGCATTTTCCAGCTTTTCCAGGTTGAACGGCTTTTCCAGATAAACGAAAGCGCCGGCCTGCAACAGGTCGTTGGTGGTTTCGGTGCTGACGAACGCGCTGTAGGCGATCACCACCACCTCGGGACGCAGCGATTTTATCCGCTTGACGAACTCCAGGCCGCTGGCGTTGGGCATCCTGGTGTCAGCGATCACCATCTGCACGTCGTTTTGCTCGAGCTTCAGCAGGGCATCCGGTCCGTCCAGCGCCTGCAGCAACTGGTAGCCTTTGAAAATCAAAAAAGCAGCCAGAAAGTCGAGCGTTTTCTTGTCGTCGTCCAATATCAGGATTCTTGGGTTTTCCATAGTTTTCGATTTTGGGTGTGTGGTGATTGGAAAATATCCATTTTTTTGACAGCAGCTAAATAGCCGTGTTATGACCATCTACGGGCACTATACCCTTGCTTGAGAAAAAAAGCCAAGAAAATGACACCGGAATTGGCGCCGAGAGTCATTTTTTTCTGCGGGCCGAGGCGGAGACGGTAGCGCCGACTCGGGAGAGGCGTGGCCCGGTCCGGGAATCGAGGGAAAAGGCGTGAATTTTCGTGCAGAAGGGCGGTTAGGAGAACTGGCCGGAGGTTCGACGAGGCAGAAGGTTCGACGAGCGGGCCAGGGCGCGGTGGAGGCATCAGCGCCGCAGGGAGTCGATCGCAGCGAGCTTGGGAAAGAGTCGCATCCAGAGCAGCACCACCACGATGGTGCCGATGCCTCCGATCAGCACGGCCGGAACGGTGCCGAAGAGAGCCGCGGTGGCGCCCGATTCGAATTCTCCCAATTGGTTGGAGGTGCCGATGAACATGGAGTTGACGGCGCTGACCCGGCCGCGCATCTCGTCCGGGGTCTCGATCTGCACCAGCGAACTCCTGATCACCACGCTGATCACGTCGGCGGCGCCCATCAGCACCAGGGCGCAGATGGAAAGGGCGAAAGATTTGGACAGGGCGAAGACGATGGTGCCGACCCCAAAGATGAAGACGCTGGCGAACATGGTGCGGCCGACCCGGCGCCGCAGCGGGTTTCGCGCCAGGAATACGGACATGACCAGCGCGCCGAGCGCGGGGGCCGAGCGCAGCAGGCCGAGGCCCCAGGGGCCGGTTGACAGGATGTCCCGCGCGTACACCGGCAGCAAGGCGGTGGCGCCCCCCAGCAGCACGGCGAAAAGGTCGAGCGAGATGGCGCCGAGGATCTCGGGGCGGCTGCGGATGAAGGCGATGCCGGCAAAGACCGAACGAAGGCTGACGGGCTCGCGCCGGAAGGGGGCGCGGGTGACGCGGATGGCGACCATGAAGGAGCATGCGGCGAAGAACAGCGCCGCAGCCGTGGCGTACACGGTGGTGGCGCCCAAGACGTAGAGCAGGCCCCCCAGCGCCGGCCCCAGGATGCTGGCCGTCTGGTTGGCGGAGGCTGACCAGGCCGCTGCCTGCGGGATCGATTCCTGCGGGACCAGACCCGGGACCAGCGCCTGCATGGTCGGCCCCTCGAAGGCGCGGGCGGCCCCGACCAGGAAAACAATGGCCAGGATCGCCTCCTTGCCGAGCCAGCCGCTGAAGCTTCCCAGTGCCAGGCACGCCAGCGCCGTGCCCTCGACCGCCTGGCAGACGGCGGCGATGCGCCGGCGGTCGTAGCGGTCGGCGGTGTGGCCGACGACCAGGGTCAGGAGGAACATCGGCAGGAACTGGGCGAGTCCGACCAGCCCCAGGTAAAGGACGCTGCCGGTGAGTGCGTAGATTTGCCAGCCGACCGCCACCGCCTGCATCTGGATGGCGACGGTCGAACAGACGCGGGCAAGCCAGAGGAGTCGAAACGGCGTATGTCGAAGTATGGACGGCTGGAGCTGTGGTCCGGGGGCGGCAGCGGGCATGAACTAAATCTCGGCTTGAAGGAAAAAAGAGGGAACGAAAGGTTCGGCGGCGCCAACAGGCGCCTACTACGTTGCCAATATCTCTTTTGGCTGTGAAGTTGTAAAGCAGTTTCTGCGCTGCGCGGGCTCTGCATGCTTTATTTCCTGCCGCTCCCGATGCTAAAATGAGATGCGGCCAAGGAAATCTCGTAAAAGGAGGAATGGTCATGCTCTACTTCATCAAGAAAGACACCATACACAAGTATCCGGTTGCCAAGGGTTGTCGTGCCGCGTACCAACAGGAGCAATTGCGGGATACGGTGCTGCGCGGATTGGAGCAGTGCCCCTACTGCATGAGGACGTGGCCGGGAGTCGAGGATTAAAGAAGGCAGGGGGTAGATGCAAAGAAGGCCGCCTTCTGTGTGGAGGGCGGCCTTCTTGCTGTGTATGGTGATCCCAAGGGGACTTGAACCCCTGTTACCGACGTGAAAGGCCGGTGTCCTAACCACTAGACGATGGGACCGTGGGTGCTGCCTGTTAAATGGTGGGCCGCGTTGGGATCGAACCAACGACCTGATGATTAAGAGTCACCTGCTCTACCAACTGAGCTAGCGGCCCGCTAAGGGGTGAGGCTGTGAAATGGTGAGCCGCGTTGGGATCGAACCAACGACCACCTGATTAAAAGTCAGGTGCTCTACCAATTGAGCTACGGAGGTATGAAAATGGTCGGCGCGGCGAGACTCGGACTCGCAAGGCTCATAGACTCTCGATCTATGGTGTCTGCCAATTCCAGCTTAACCACGCGCCGATGGTTGGCCCGGACGGACTCTAACCGACAACCGACC
>CAIYDQ010000156.1 GCA_903925075.1 uncultured Geobacter sp. | reverse complement strand
CCCGAGAATCTCTTCCGGGGTCTGATACTTTTTCAGTAGGTCATCGATTACGGCGAGGTCAATGGTCATGGCAGCTCCTTGGGGGAAGATGATTACCCCGGAATGGCCATTTACACAAACCTTTTTACACCCTCATTTCAAATCACGACCCGACATGTTGCCAACTTTTTTTATGACGAGAACTCTCGGTCCGACACGTTGCCAACTTTTTTCATGACGAGAACTCACGGTCCGACATGTTCCCAACTTTTTTTGTGACGAGAACTCTCGATCCGACATGTTGCCAACTTTTTTTATGACGAGAACTCTCGATCCGACACGTTGCCAACTTTTTTCATGACGAGAACTCACGGCTGGTGATTTCAAATGACGGTTCGACAGGTTCTCAATTCAAGAGGCCGCGTTTGCCCGCTGCGCGGGGAAAACAAAAAAAAAGGCCGCATCCGAAGATGCGGCCTTTTTTCAACTCTATGAAGAGCCTATTACTTGGCAGCCGGAGCAGCCGGAGCGGCGGGAGCAGCTTCTTCCTTCTTCTCGGCTTTCTTGGCTTTTTTGGCTTTCTTTGCTTTCTTGGCTTTTTTGACCGGAGCTTTTTCTTCTTTCTTCACTTCAGCGGCCGGAGCAGCAGCAGGTGCAGCGTCAGCAGCGAAAACAACACCAGCGAAAGCAACGGCGACGAGAGCGGCAACGATGGAGGATACGATTTTTTTCATTTTGAATCTCCTGATCTTTTCTAAGTGTATGATTGACTTCTTGCCTTTCCATACAGCACTCTCCGTGCCAACCTGAAAAAAGAACGCGAATTCGCTAAAACCGCAGCTTTGCGCCATGATCGCGGGGGGCCGAGACCAATCATTCACCCCGTATGCGCCGACCCATACCTCAAATGAGGCAGAAGTCTCCTTCCTAATCGGCGTCGAGCGCCATGGCGTCGAAGACTGCCACCGGCTCGGCCTTGACCTTGGCGGGCCGGCTCACCAGGGTGATGCCCATCAGCACCAGGACTGCTCCGGCAACGAAGAAAAGATCCATCGCCTCGTGCAGCAGGAGCACCCCGAAGCTGACTCCGAAAAGCGGGGAAAGGAACAAAAACGCGGACAGTTGCGAGACGTTGTAGCGCCGCAACAGCGAAAACCAGGCGAGGAATCCGGCGAAGCTGACCATGACGCCCTGAAAGAGCACGCTCTCCCAGACCAGGCCGGTCATGGTGAAATGGCTCGCCTGCCCGGAAAAGAGCGCATAGCAGAGCAGCACGACGAAGGCTGCCGCCAGTTGATAGAGCAGCGTCATGGTCGGCGGCGCGCTGGAAAGCTTGGAGCAGCGGATCAAAACGGTGGTGGCGGCCCAGAGCATGCCGGCCGTGAGGGCCAGGAAATCCCCCCAGAGCACCCGCGCCGTGAATCCCGCGTGCAGGGAGCCGCCGGCGAACGCCAGCGCTATGCCGGCGAAGGCGAGCGAGATGCCCAGCCACTGGACGGTACGCAGGCGCTCGGAAGGCTGCAGCCAGTGCAGGCTCAAGGAGGTGAAAATAGGCGCCGTATAGAGAAAGACCGACATGTGGGAAGCGGAGGTGTAGCGCAGCCCCTCCGCCACCATGACGAACTCCACGGAGAACAAGGCGCCGGCGAGAGCCCCGGCAGGGAGCGTCCCCTTGACGTGAAACTTCTCCTTGTACAAGATCATCGCTATGCAGACCAAAATTGCGCTCAGGCCGGAACGAAGGGCGATCTGCAGAGTCGGCGCCATGTCGTGGGCGGCCGCTTTTATCGCCACCTGATGCAGTCCGAGCACTACACAGAGCACGACCATGCATCCCGCCCCGAAACCGTCCAGTGCCTTGCGTTCCACGCTCATCTCTCCTCCTTATTCGTCAAACATCGTTACCATATCTCGTTCCGGCTAGGCTGTCCATTGATATTGCGAAATAATCGCCCGTTTTTGTCCTTGACCGGAGCTGTATTCACGCATATATCTTGGCTGGCAACTGCCGCTGCAAAAGGCGTTTAGCCACTTCTCCGGAGGACCATTCGGCGTGGCTTGCTTGCTCGTGAGAGGATTTGGACATGGTTGCAGACAACATGGCTGAGAGCGGCACGCCGCAACGGATTATCCGCGGGGTGGTGGATTTGTGCGCCGACTGCGACACCTGCCGCACCTTGATGGATCTGGAATGCGTCTTCTTCCCGGAACTGTACCGGCTGTGGGATCGGGAAAAAGAGACCGGCATCGCCATCGACGACGCCCGGTTGCGCGGCCTGGTCGAACTCTGCACCCTCTGCGGCCTCTGCCCCTGCCCCAGAGTCCCCGCGGATATCATGAAGGCCAAGAGTTTGTATGTGAAAAGCGAGGGGCTGCCGCCGGCGGTTCGCCTGCTGACTGACGTGCCGCGCCTGGCCCGGATCTGCGGCTCTTTTCCCCGCTTGGTCAACGCCATGCAAAAAAGCTCGCTTGGGGGAGCGCTGTTGCGAAAGGCCTGCCGACTGCATCCGGAGCGGCAGTTGCCTGTGTTTCCGAAGGAGAGCTTTTTCCGCTGGGCCGCGCGCCAGGGGCTAACCGGCAGAAAAAAGGGCGCTCGCCAGGTGGCTTATTTTGCCGGCTGCACTGCGGGCTACTTGTTTCCGCAGGTGGGACGGGCCGTGGTCGAGGTTTTGCAGCGAAACGGAGTGGCGGTATATGTCCCGCAGCAGCAGTGTTGCGGCATGCCGCATCTGGTCGAGGGGGAGATTGACGCCGCCTTGCAGCGGACGCGCTACAACATGGATTCGTTGCTGCTGGCGATCGAGGCTGGCGACGATGTTGTTTGCTCCTGCCCCACCTGCGGCTATTACTTGCGGACGCTATTAAAGGAAAGGGCTCACTATTCGGAGGCCTACCAGCAATCGGTACATGCCGGCGAGGATGAAATCGTCGTGCCCAACCCCAGCCAGGGAGCCGGCAAGTTCCGGGTACTTAGAAAGGCAACCTACCAGCGGATCTTGAAGGACGACGGCTGTTTCTCCTCGCTCCCAGCGATGAGGCGCCTGCGACTCTCCGAGCAGGTCTTCGATGCCGGCGAGTACCTGGCCCGCCTCCATGTTGAGGGGCGTTTCGACGGCGGCTTGGCCGCCGTGAACCGGCGCATGGTGTACTTCGCCCCCTGCCACCAGCGCGAGTTGCAGATTGGGCGGCCTTACCTTGAGCTGATGGCGCAGATTCCCGGGCTGGCGGTCGAGCCGGTCGGCGGGGAGAGTTGTTGCGGCATGGGCGGCAATTTCGGCATGAAGGCGCGGTTCCACGACAAATCTCTGGCCGTGGGACAAGGCCTGTTCGCCAAAATCGAAGGGGAGGCCCCTGAGGCGATCGTCACCGACTGCATGAGCTGCCGGCTGCAGTTCCGTCATGCCTTGCCTTATCCAGTTTTCCACCCGATGGAGGTCCTGGCCGACGCCTATCGGGCAGGCGACGCCGGCGCCGCAGCGGCGGCCGGCCTTTGATAACCGCGTTTTCTTTACACGCATGTGGTTCTCATGTACTATCCGCTCGAAAAGACGCCCCTTCCCGTGAAGCGAGAGAGCCATCACCCTTACCCCAATGAATGCAAGCGACCATCAAAAAATCCGGCAACTGCTTGACGACTATCTGCGCATGTACGCGGCGCGCGACGACCGGCTCACCGCCCATTTCAGCGACGACTTTTCAGGCTTTACCGGCGGCGGCGATTTTCTGGTCAAGGACAGGGAAGCGTGGGTCGCCATTACCCGCCAGGACTTCGACCAGGTTAAGGATCCGCTGCATATCGAGCTCAAGGATTTTTCCATCCAATCGCTGGCCGACACGGTCGCCGTCGCCACCAGCTTTTTCAACATCCAACTTCCCATCAAAGACCACTTCCTGTCGCGCGAGACGGTCCGCCTGGTGCTGATTTTCCACAAGGAATCGGCGGACTGGAAGATAGCGCACAGCAGCATATCCATTCCGTACTACATGGTGCGCGAGGGTGAGGTCTATCCGTTGCAGGAACTGGTGGAGCGCAACCAGATCCTGGAAGAGCAGATCGCCGAACGGACCGCTCAACTCTCCGACGCCAACGAGAAGCTGCAACGGACCAACGAAGAACTGGCGAAAGAGATCGCGGAGCACAGACAGGCCGTGCAGTCCCTGCGGGAAAGCGAGACCTACTACCGACTGCTGACCGAAGACGCCTCGGACGTGGTCTGGAAGCTGGACCGGGATTATCGCTTCACCTACGTGAGCCCGGCCGACGAGCGGCTGCGCGGCTACCAGGCCGAGGAAGTGATTGGCAGCCATGTCTTCGAAATGTTCGACGAGGACGGGATAGCTTCGCTCAAGAAAATGGCCCTGCTAAGGCACGACGCGGAACGGCGCGGGACTCGGACCGGCACGTTGACCTTCGAGGCGCGGCACCGCTGCAAGGACGGCAGATGGTTGTGGGCGGAAATAAACTCCACCCCCGAGCGCGACGCGAACGGTACGGTCACCGGTTTCCACGGCATAACCCGGGAAATAACCGAACGCAAGCTGGTAGAAGAGAAATCCCGCCAGGCCAAAGCCGCCGCGGAAGAGGCCAATAAGGCCAAGAGTCAATTCCTGGCCGTGATGAGCCACGAGATCCGCACGCCGCTAAACGCCCTGGTCGGTTTCAGCAGCATGGCTCGCAAGGCTACCGATCCCGTCAAGATCGATCAGTATCTCGGCATCCTGGAACAATCGTCCCGGGCCCTGATGGAACTGGTGAACGGCATCCTGGACATGAGCAAGATCGAGGCGGGGCGCATGGAGCTTGAGAACCTGCCGTTCGATCTGGGGCAGCTCGTTGCCGGCCTGGAAGAACAGTATAGCCCCCTGGCGGACCGGAAGAACTTGGCGTTCCGGGTCACGGTGGCCGATCAGCTACCCCGCTGGGTCCTCGGCGATCCGGTCCGCCTGCGCCAGATCCTGACCAACCTGCTTTCCAACGCCGTCAAGTTTACCGAGAGCGGCACGGTCTCCTGCGCCGTAACCCTGCTCGATCGAACCGGGGAAGAGGGGGATCCGCTGATTCGCTTCGAGGTGCGCGACACCGGCATCGGCATCGCGGAAAACAGCCGCTCGCTGCTCTTCCAACCTTTCCGCCAACTCGACCCTACCATCAACCGCAAATTCGGCGGCACCGGTCTCGGGCTGGCCATCGTCCACAGCCTGGTGACTATGATGAAGGGGAGCATCGGCGTCGACAGCCGGGAAGGCGCGGGGAGCTGCTTCACCGTCGAGCTGCCGCTTCGGGAAACCGATCCGGCGCCGGACGATCCGCCGGCGACGCTGACCAACCTGGCTCCAAGCGCGGTCTTGGTCGTCGAGGACAACGGATTCAGCCGCCGCCTGCTCGGGGATATGCTCTCGTCCTGGGGCCAGCGGGTCGTGCTGGCTAAGGACGGTCGACAGGCCCTGCAGTTCCTGGAGCGGCAGCGTTTCGACCTGCTGCTGCTTGACATCCGCATGCCCGGCATCGACGGCATCGAAGTCGCCCGCCGGATCAGAGGCAGTGAACGCGAACGCTCCGAGACGCCGGTGCCGATCATCGCCATAACCGCCGACGTCGACAAGGCCACCCGCGACGCCTGCCTGGCCGCCGGCATCGATTCGGTACTGGCGAAACCGATCATCCCGGAACTGTTGGCCCTGGCGGTGGCTCCCTACTGCAAGGGGCCGCTGAGATCGTCGCCGGACGAGGAGCTGTTGCTGAACGAACCCACCTGCGCGGACCTGGGGCACGATACGGAACGCGCGCGGCAGTACAAAGAGATGCTGCTCCAGGATATCGACGAGGAGTTGCACAGCCTGCGGGAGGTCCTGGAGCGCGACGACCGCGACGGCGTGCAGCGGGCCGCGCACGCCCTGAAGGGGCTCTGCGGACACCTGGCAAACCGGGAACCGGCCTCGCTGGCGCAGTGGCTGCAGCTGAACGCTCAAAGCGCCCGGCCCGAACGCTTGCGAGCGGTGATGGAACAGCTGCGGACCGCGCGTCAAGTCGGCATGGCGCAAGCGTCGAGGGAGGACGAGTCATGAGCGGCGGGCAACGGATACTGGTGGTGGACGACAAGCAGAGTTTCCGTTTCATGATCAAGGGATACCTTGACGATGCCGGATACCGCGCGACCTGCGTCCCCGGCGCGAACGAGGCCCTGGCTGAACTGGAGAACGGCGGCTTCGACCTGGTGCTCTCCGACATGGTCATGCCGCAGATGGATGGGGTGGCCTTGCTGCACCGGGTGCGCGGTCGCCATCCGCAGCTCCCCTTCGTGCTGGTCACCGCCCACGGCAGCGTCGACAGCGCGGTGGCCGCCATGAGAGAAGGAGCCGACGACTACCTGCTGAAGCCGCTCAACCGGGTGGAGCTGTTGTTGGTGGTAAAACGGCTGCTGGAACATGCCCAATTGCGGGTCAGTTACGATCGGATGCTGGATTGCGAGCGGGAGAAATTCAGTTTTCAGAACATCACCAGCAGTTCGCAAGCCATGAAGGGAACTCTGGCGGCGGCGCGGCAGGTCGCCGCCTCCCCCCGCACCACGGTCGCCATCTACGGCGAGAGCGGAGTCGGCAAAGAGGTCCTGGCGCAGGCTATCCACATCGCTTCAGGCGAGAACATGACCAGCTTCGTGGCGGTCAACTGCGCCGCCATCCCGGAAACGCTTTTGGAAAGCGAGTTGTTCGGCCACGTGAAGGGCGCCTTTACCGGCGCCGATCGCGAACGAGAGGGAAAATGCAGCCGGGCAAACGGGGGAACGCTGTTCCTGGACGAGATCGGCGACATGCCGCTGTCGCTGCAACCAAAGCTGCTGCGCCTGCTTGAGGAGCGGACCTACGAGAAGGTAGGTTCCGACCGCAAGGTGACCGCCGATTTCAGGATCATCGTCGCCACCCACCGCAACCTGGACGACTGCTGCCAACAAGGGACCTTCCGGCTCGACCTCTACCATCGGCTCAACATCTTTCCCGTGACCATCCCGCCCTTGCGGGAGCGTCGCGAGGACATCCCGGAGCTTGCCGAACAGTTTCTCGGCCACTTCCGGCAGCACCAGGGGAAACCGTTGCCGGGCATCTCCACGGCGGCCCTCGATCTGTTGATGTCCCATGACTGGCCCGGCAACGTGCGGGAACTGCGCAACCAGCTTGAATATGCCGCCATCGTCAGCAGCGGCGATCTGATCCGGCCGGAACACCTGCGCCTGAAGCAGTGCTCGGCAGTGCAGTGCTCGACCGTGCTGGACCCCGCGCAGGACCGGATCGCCTTCAGTTTCAACTTCTCGCGCGCGGATTTTTCGCTGAGCGCCGTCACGGAGCAACTGCTGGAGTGGGCACTGGAGCAGTGCGACGGCAACAAATCCAGCGCGGCGCGCCTGTTGAAAGCCTCCCGCAAGCTGTTCTACTGACTAAGCCCCCCGCTTCCCCCCTCCTCCCCACCCGCCGCTCCCGCGCGCGTCCCCACTGTCCCATTCGGGACAAGGCGTCCCGTTTCGGACATTCTTTCCCGCGACCGACAGGCGACGCTCCAACAACCCCGAAAAATAGCCGGCACCGCAACGACGCCAAGCACGCCGGGAAAAGGGAGGCGTTTTCCGGTAACTCCCTGACCTGATTGGTTCGGGTGCGGGCGTTTTATCGCTTTTCCGCCTTTTTTCGCGCCCTTTGCACCCTTGCGGCGCAGAGCGGCGGTTCCGGATATTTCTTACGGCACGAAAATCGCTAGGGGTATGGTGAAGGTAGGCGCAACGGGGGCGAACTGTCCCGTCGAGGACAGACGAGGAGGTTCAATTATCGTTGTGTTTCAGGAGGACGCCATGTCGCAGAAAATCATCGAGTGGGTACCAGGAGGTGTGATCATCGAGGGGAGGTTCCGACGCCTCGTATACGTCCGCAGGCCGGCAGCACCGATCAGGAATCCGTTGGCGTGCGGCGCCGACCTTACGCAAGCATCGGCCGACAACTATGGCGGCTTCCCTGCCGCGGTTGATAGCTCGCAGTCAGCTTCGGAAACCGCCTCCGAACTGAGGCGTCAAATCCATCTGCAGCCGAGGCTCGCGCTGAGATGTCAAGCGACTCACAATTCGCGGAGGGTTTACGCTCTCTTGCGGAGAGTCTTTTAACAACGCCTTCCCCTCGACAACCGTCAGGCGCCAAGGCGAACTCTTCCGCGCGCCGCCATCCCGCCTCCCGACAACAGGCTCGCCAGACAGGAAGCGATCAGCACAGCGCTCACCAGACAAGTCAGCAGCGCCAGCAGGCCCACCGCTCTCAACACCTTCCACACACCCCGGATTATAGCCATGATGTCCCTGCCGTTGGCGCTGCCTGGCCGCACAAAAAAGCGCCTGGCCGGCAGCAATAGCCGACCGGTCAGGCGCGGGGAAGTCAATCGTCCATCCCTACTTGCTACTTGATGCTCTTGATGGTTTTTTCCACCATTTTCTGCACGTTTTCGGGAAGCGGCGCGTAGAGCATGGGGGAGGCCATCTTCTGCCCTTTGTGCAGACTCCAGTTCAGGAACTCGACCAGCTTTTTCCCCTTGACGGCGTCTTTTTGATGCTCATAGACCAGCAGCCAGGTGAAGCCGACCACCGGGTAAGCGTCCTTGCCGGCCTGGTTGACCAGGGAAATACGGTAATCGGCCGGCATGTTCTTTGCCGCACCGGCAGCCGCCGCGCTGGTGGAGTGGATGGAAGGCTCCACGAAGACGCCACTCTTGTTTTTAAGCCATGCGTAGGGAAGCTTGTTTTCGAAGGCATAGGCAAGCTCCACGTAGCCGACCGAATAGGGCGTGGTCTTGATCTGACCGGCAACGCCCTCGTTCCCTTTGCCGCCCAAACCGACCGGCCACTTGACCGAGGCGCCCTTGCCTACCTTCTGCGACCACTCCTGGCTGACTGCGGAAAGATAGTCGGTGAAGATGCTGGTCGTGCCGCTACCGTCGGAGCGGTGCACCACCACGATCGGCTTGGCGGGGAGCTGCACGCCGGGGTTGTCGCCCGCGATCTTCGCGTCGTTCCACATGGTGATCTTGCCGAGGTAGATGTTGGCGACTTCTTCAGAATTGAGCTTCAACCCCTTGGCGACGCCCGGAACGTTGTAGGTGACCACGACCGCGCCCATTACGGTCGGGATGTGAATCAGCTTGCCGGGGGCCGCTTTCAACTCTTCGTCGCTGAGGAATTTATCGCTCGCCCCGAAGTCCACGGTCTGCGCAGTGATCTGCTTGATGCCGCCGCCGCTGCCGATGGACTGGTAGTTGAACTTGACGCTGGTGTCGAGCTTCGCGTACTCGCTGAACCATTTCGAGTAAAGCGGATAGGGGAAGGTGGCGCCCGCGCCGTTGATCAGGACCTCTGCCGAGGCGGTTCCGGCGGCGGCGGTCACCGCGACCAACGCCAGCGCCGTAATTGTTCTTTTTACCGATTTAAACATGTACTCCTCCTTTGGTTTTTTGATGCTCAGATTATAAAGCGCCTGTTGTGACAGCATGATGACAACGGGGAAATATACAGGTGAATCTTTGGGGGTGCTCTTAGCTCTTCGCATTCCCTTGGCGGTAGGATGCAGTGAACATCGTGAACCGCATCCTACGCAACTGCTCCTAGCGCTCCTCCAGCGGTAGGATGCGGTGAACATCGTGAACCGCATCATCCCACCTGCTCCTAGCGCTCCTCCAGCTTGTAGCCGAAGCCGCGCACCGTCTTGATCATGTCCCCGGCTTCGCCCATCTTGGTCCGCAAACGGGTGATGTGGGTATCGACCGTCCGGGTGTCGCCGACGTAGTTGTATCCCCAGACGTCCCGCAAGAGGACGTCGCGGCTTTGCACCCTCCCCCAACGCTTCACCAGGGTGTGCAGCAGCTTGAATTCGGTACTGGTGAAGGCGATCTCCTCGCCCTTCACCGCCACCACGTGCCGCGAGGTGTCAATGGTCACCGTGCCGATATTGATGATGGTTTCCGATTCCGTTTCCACCGCGAAACGCCGCAGGACCGCTTTCACCCGCAAGACCAGCTCCCTGGTGGAGAAGGGTTTGACCACGTAATCGTCGGCTCCCACCTCGAAGCCGACCACCTTGTCGATTTCCTCCCCCTTGGCCGTGAGCATGATCACCGGGATCTGCGAGGTGTTCTCCGCCTTCTTCAACAATTTGCACAGCTCGGTGCCGAGCATGCCCGGAAGCATCAGGTCCAGCAAAATCAGGTCGGGATTATGCTGCCGGGCCATCTCCAGTCCCTGGATGCCGTCGCAGGCGATGACGCACCGGTACCCTTCCTTTTCCAGGTTGAAGGCCACCAGTCCGGCCAGGTCCCTCTCGTCTTCGATTACCAGTATGGTGTGCATATCGTTCCCTCATCCAAGCGTTTCTTTTCGTGGGCCAAGGCTACAGTGCAAATATGTAGAAATGGTTACAGGCGTGTAACATGTAGCGAAATAAACGCCGCTCGCCGGCTACGGCTCCGCCGCCTCGCCTGCCGCTCCTTCCTTTTGCAGAAAAATCACACGGCCGACATATGGATGTAATAATAGGCTGCTATCCTGAAAGAAAAATATCGAGGAGAGGGCCATATGAAGTTATTGACTATGGGAGAATATTACGTTTGGTACTGCGACTGGTGCGATTCCAGGAATCTCACTCCCTGGACCCGGACCGGTTCCGGCAAGGTATGTTGCGGCGGGTGCCACAAAGAGCATCCGGTCACGAAGCGAGTAAAGGAAAGCAGCGGGCATCGGGCGGCCACCGCCTCGTTATGAGGAGGAGCCACAAGAGATGATCACCGGTCTGGAGGCGGTTGCTGCCTTCGGGCCATTTTTTTGTCAGGCGGCTGCCAGCCCCTGGACGATGATCGAGGTGCCGGGGCTCTTCTTGGCCGCCTTTTTCACCTCGGTCGACAGCGACGCCAGCTTGGCGTAGGAGTCGACCGGCGAGACGGAGGTGTTGACGATGCCCACCGACAGGGAAATCAAGGGGAAGCTCTCCAACTCGCCTTTGCGGTTGAAGGCGTGATAGCCGCCGGCGGCGAAATCGTTCTCGCCGTGGAACCGGGAACGCTCCGCGTCGAAGTCCGCCGCGATCCGCACCGACAGTTGCTCCGCTCGAAAGGATTCGGCGTCAGGATGAAGTCGTCTCCGCCGATGTGGCCGCAAAAGGTGGTGGCGTGGAACGGGGAGTCGGCAACGACCCGCTCCATGATCTCGGCGACCTTCTTGATGATTTCATCCCCTTTCTGGAAGCCGTAATAGTCGTTGAAGGGCTTGAAGTTGTCGATGTCGATGTAGGCGATGTCGAAGGGGGTCTTGGAGTCGAGACGCTCGCAGATCTGCCGCTCGATGCTGGTGTTGCCGGGAAGCCCGGACAAAGGGTTCGCTCCTTTGGCCAGCACGATCTGGATCTCGGTCATCGCCTTGAAGATGCGGTTCACGTCGATCATCCCCGTATAGACTCCGTTCAGGGTGATGCAGATGTTGTCGATGCGCAGGGTGCTGATCATCGATTGCAGTATGGCCGCCGCGTCCTCGATGCGGGTCGAGGCCTCGAAGGTGAAGGCCACCGGCTCCATGAGTTCCTTGATCTTTTTGGAATGGTTGATATGGGCGGCGTACCCCTGTTTGCCGATGATATGTTCCTCGAAAAAGGTGGAGCGGTTCACCATGCCGACCACCGACTCCTCCTCCACTACCGGGAGCACCTTCAACTCGGGGTCCAACTGGAACCGGCTCAGCACGTTGATGATCCGGTCCTGCGGCGAGACCGGCTGCACCAGGCGCGCCACGTCCCGCATGCATTCGGCGCCGCCGCCGGTCTCGGTTCTGCCGGCCGTGAAACGGGACGCCTGCGCAGGCAAGGCGGCGGGCTCCCTCCCCCGCAACGCCCGGCAAATTCTGCTCAGGCGCGGTTTCCTCCGGGAGGCGGCCGCCTCGCGAAATCTCAACGACTTCGCGGCGTCCCTGCAGACGGCGGCGGTTTCCCTGGACCTCAGCAGGTCGGCGAAATGCTCGGCGCTGAGCGGCTTGGAAAAGTAGTACCCCTGAAACTCGGTGCAGTTCCTGCCGACCAGGAAGTCGAACTGCGCCTGGCTCTCCACCCCTTCGGCGATGACGCACAGGTTCAGGGCGTGGGCGATGGAGATGACGGCGTCCACGATGGCGGCGTCGTCGGGGTCGGTGACGATGTCCATGACGAAGGAACGATCGATCTTGATCTTGTCGATGGGGAGGTTCTTGAGATAGGAGAGCGAGGAATAACCAGTGCCGAAGTCGTCGATGGAGATGCTGACGCCCAACTCCTTCAGCCGCAGCAGCTTGAGCACGAGATCGTCCGAAATGCACATGATGGCGCTTTCCGTGATCTCCAGCTCCAGAAATTCCGGCTCCAGCCCGCTCTCCCTGACGATCCCTTCGACCTTGTCGGCGAAATCGGCGTCGCGCAGTTGACGCGCCGAGATGTTTACCGAGACCTGCACCGGGGAAAGCCCCTGGTCGCGCCAGGAGACGTTTTGCCGGCACGCCTCCCTCAGCACCCATTCGCCCAGTTTCACGATCATGCCGTTGTCCTCGGCCACCGGGATGAAGGCGCCGGGCATGACCAGTTCGCCGTCGCGACTCCAGCGGACCAGCGCCTCCATGCCGGTAATCTCCCGGCCGTCGCCCGCGTACTTCGGCTGATAGCAAAGGAAGAACTCGCCCTCGTCAAGGCTGCGCATCATGCCGGACTCGATGCGCAGACGCTCCAGGGCCTTTTCATTCATGGAGGCGGAATAGTACTGGAAGCCGCCCCCCTGCGACCTGGCTTGATTCATGGCGGCGTGCGAGTGCTGCAGCAGCAGTTCCGCGCTCAACCCGTCCGACGGATAACAGGCGATGCCCAGGCTCGCCGAGACGGTTATCTCCCCGCCCGGGATGGCAATCGGCCCGGCGAGAACTTTTTCCAACTTGGCGATCACCACGTCGATATCGGTGTCCCGCAGGTCTCCGCCCAACAAGACCACCAGCTCGTCGCGGTGCAGACGAGCGACGGTGTCGGAATCGCGCAGCGACGAAATCAGCCTCCTGGCGAGATCCTTCAGCACGTCGTTGCTGCCGGCGTGCCCCATGGCGTCCACGATCCCCTTGAAACCCCACAAGCCTACGTAAATGACGGCGGTCGGGCGCAGTTGCCTGACGTTGAGCGAGATCAGATGGTCCAACCGATCCATGAGCAGATTCTGGTTGGGGAGCCCGGTGCCGAGGTCGTAATAGGAGAGTCTTTCGATCCGCTCCTGCGCGCTCTTCAGGGCGGTGACGTCGCGAATGATGGCGAAGATACAGGGGCCGCCGCAGCATTCGATCATGCTGGCGGTCAAAAGGCCGCTCTTCAGGGCGCCGATCTTCGATACCAGGCTCACCTCGAGGTCCCGCACCTTCCCCTTCTTGACGATTTCCCTGACCAGCCACTCGTAATGGGCGGGGGATTCCCAAAGGTCGAGTTCCTTCACCTTTTTGGAGAGCGCGTCGGCCTCGCCGTAGCCGGTCAGCGCGGTGAAACCGCCGTTTATTTTGAGAATGACGCCGTCCTGCACCCGGCTGATGCAGATGGCGTTGATCGAGATGCCGATCGCTTTGTAGAAGGCGTCTCGGATCGACTCGGCCTCCCGGGTCAGGCGGCGGAAGATCCGATAGAGAACGGCGGCAACCGGCACGCCGACGATCAGCAGGTTGGCGGCCGAAAACTCCAGCGGAGGCCCCTGCCGGCCGCCCGAATAGCTGGCGGCGATCTCCTTCAGCAGCAGCCAGCCGACCATGATCGTCAAACAGCCGAGAATCGTTGTGGGGAGCGGTACCGCTCTCGCGCTGCTTCCCGTTGCGTTGTTTTTCAAGTTCAACATATCCGGCCCTCCGCCATTGCCTGACGAATTTAAACATAAAAAGGCCGCCAACGGTGTTCTGTTTAAGTAACATCATTGTTACAACCGCATTACGAAAAGTCGCGGGGAGCCGCGGGAGCTGCGGGATCAGGAGGATGGATAGGGTCGCGGGAGTGGGGAGTTTCCGTAGGTCGCGTTGAGGTACGAAACGCGACGTCGCAACGGTGCCACGGTCGCTGTCGTCAAGGCAAGGACGGGGCCAATCGCATAGCCCCTCTCCCTTGAGGGAAGGGTTGGGGAGAGGGTGAAAAGCTCGCGAAAGCTCTCCCCGCCCCCTCCCATAAAGGGCTTGTCCGCCGAGGCCTTGGCGAAGGAGGGAGGGGGAGAAATGCCAGGGCAGCGCCCGCCTATCCGCGGGGCGTCGCCTCGGGATCTGCTCAGGCCGCGGAAAAATCGACTTGCGGGAAAAAACCGTGGCTGCCGCTTTCTTCCATCCGCTGATCGTGCAGCGCGGAGGCGGCCGCCTCGACGTTGAATCCGCTTACTATTCTTTTCAGCTCCGCCGCCATGATATGCATCTCCGAGGCCGCGGTGGCGAACTGCTGGGTGCCGGCGGCGCTCTCGTTGATGATCTCCGTCACCTTTTGCATGTTGCCGGTTATGTCGTGCACGGTCGAGCTCTGCTCCTCGGCGGCGGTGGCGATCTGGCTTACCTCCAGCGAAATGGAGCAGATGGTCGCCATGATCGCTTCCAAGGAACCGCCGGTGCTTTCCGCCTTCACCACCCCCTGATCCGCCTCAGCAACTCCTTTGTCCATGGCCGCTATCGCCTGCCGGGTCTCGGCCTGAATGGACTTGATCATTTCGGAAATCTCCTTGGTGGCGGAGGTGGTGCGCGAGGCCAGGGCGCGCACCTCGTCGGCCACCACCGCGAATCCCCTGCCGTGCTCGCCGGCCCGCGCCGCCTCGATGGCCGCGTTCAAGGCAAGCAGGTTCGTTTGATCGGCGATGTCGTTGATGGTCTCGGTGATCTCCCCTATCTGCAGCGAGCGCTCGCCCAGTTGCGAGATGACCTTGGAGGTGCTGCGGGCATGCTCGCCTATCTGCCGCATGGAGGCGATGGTCTCGGTCATGCTCTTGCCCCCCTTCTCCACCGCGGCGTTGGCCAACAGCACGTTGTCCGCCGCCGTGGTGCAGTTGCGGGCGATCTCCGAGGCGGTCTGGTTCATCTCGGTGCTGGAGCTGGCCACGGCATGCACCTCTTCGGTGGTGAGCTCGGCCCTCTGGGCCATGGTCACGGAGGCGCTGTTCAGGTGGCTGGAAGCGGAGGAGAGTTTCAGGGCTTCATGGGCGATGCTTGCCACCACCTGGTGCAGGGTATCCGCCATCTGGTCGACGTTACGCGCCAGCACATGCAGCTCGTTTCTGGATTTTTTGTCGCCGTAGCCGCCGACCCGCGCCGTCAGGTCGCCGCCGGCGATGGCCGCCACCTTCTCGGCGATCGCCTTCACCGGCGCAGTGATCCCCAGGTGCAGGAAGTAGCCGACGAAAAGAGCGGACAATACGCCCAGCGAGAGGAAGAGTGCGCTGATGGAGAGGGCGTAGCGGGCCGCCGCGGAGTTTTCCAGGTAGCGCTTGCGCGCCTGCGCCTTGTTGAGATCGACGATCTTGGCGATGCTTTCGTCGAGCCGGTCAATGACGTCCGTCGCCTGGGTGCGCATGATGTTGATCGCCTCGTCACGCCGATCCGTGGTGGCCAGGTCGCAGATTTTTTCGCGGAAGAATTGATAGAGCTTCAGGTCTTCGTCGATGCTCTTTTGCAGGACCAAGGCCTCGGCCGAGCGGTTCGAGGCGAAAAACGCTGCCAGCCCCTTGCTTACGCTTTCTTCCGACTGCTTCAGCTTCTCCAGATGTTCGGTCTGCTCTTGGGGCGCCTTGTCGATGATGATGTCGCGCATCAGGGTGAGGGAGGTCTTGTACCCCTTGACCACGTCCGGCAGGTTGCTAAGCGGGATCAGGTTGCCGGTGTACATGAGTTCGCCGCGCTTGCCGACCTCCCAAATGCTGCCGGCGGCCAGAATCCCGCTCAGGCCGGAAATCCCGGTCACCAACAGAAAACCAACCAGGATTTTCCTCCCCAGAGTAAGCCCGTTATACCAATTCATTTCAACTCCTTTCGCTGCGCGTTTGCCTACGACTCTTGATCGAATCGATATCGATGTCGATGGAAGCGGTGACGAAACCGATTAAAGCATAAGATAGCCGAAAGGTTTGTTCCGATTTGGCAACATCATAGTGACGATGGCGTTACGCCGGTAAAAGCTCGATCTAAGGGGATATGCGGAGGTAGACAGGGAGAAACAGGGACAATAATCGGAAAAAACCGGAAGGACGTTACTTGCTGCGAAACGCAACTTGGTCAGAAATAGCGGGCGCCGTCGGCCAGCGTCCGATAGGCCAGGATGTACAAGGCGGCGTTCCAGGACTGCCGCGCCATGCCCATCGGCTCGCCGGTTTGGCCATGAAACCACTCGTTGAATTCCCAATCGTTCACGCGGTTCGCCTCGGCGAGCTTTTCCAGTTCGCCCCACGCCTCCCCGGTGCGACCAAGCTTTGCCAACAGCAGCACCCAAAAACCGCCGACAAAGGGCCAGCTGCCGCCGTTATGGTACTGCCACGCGAGGTTCTGCCGATGCCGCTGCATATAGAGACGCCACAGGGGCGTGTGCTGGCCGATGGGGGTGCCGACGACGCGGATCGGATGGGGATGGGCCGCTTTCATCGCCATAATCTTGGAGACGGTTTTGTTCGCCCCCGTGGCGTCTCCGACGCCGACCAGTTGGGCGAGGATGTTGCCGAAGATGTCGATCTCTTCGCCCCAGACGGAAAAGTTGACAAAGCTCAGGTAAAAAGGGGACGGTTTGCAGCGGTTGCGGATGTAGTGCATGAGCAGTCGGGCGCGTCTTTGCTCGGGGACTACCTTGCCGAAAGGCCAGAAGAGGAGGTTGGCGTAATCGCGGGTCTGCGGGGCGCTCGGCAGATCGTAGAGCCTCTTGGTCCAGTACCAGAGCGCGTTGGTATAAAGTACGAAGCCGGAGCGAGGCATAATGTCGGCCCAGTCGCTGGCCTCGTTTTGCTGCAGCAGGTGCCAGACTTGGTGTTCCTGACACTCAAGCCAGCGCAGCGCCAGGGCCACCTGCGGCGCGAATCGTTCGCCCAAGCGACCCTCGGACGAGATCCGGTCCATGAAGCGGACGGCGATCAACCACCAGAGGGTGGCGTCGATGCAGCCGGCATACCAGAAATCGACCTCGCCCAGTTCCGGCTTCACGTATTTCGGGATCTGGCCGTTGAGCGCCTGGTGCTTGGCAAGGGTGAGCAGACCGTCGCCTGCGCAGCGTATCAAATCCGGCTCCCCGGAGGCGACCATGCCGAGCGCGCAGATCGAGGCGTCGCGCCCGAAGATGCTGGCGTAGTGGCGACCTACGGATTTCTCGTTCCTGGCCGAGGCCAGCACGCCGCCCGGCGTCGAGTTTTCGCGCAAGAGCGCGACCGCTTCACGGTAACACCCTTCCAGCAGATCTTTGTTCATCGAATGTCGATCCCGGGTCCCTTTTGCATCTGAACGGCCGCCCCGGCTACTCGGGGAGCGTGACCTTGTTGAAGGCAGCCCGGCCGTCTTTCACGCGCACCACCAGGATGTGATGCACCGGATCTCCCGGGAAGCGGTTCTTGTACAACGGCGCGCCGGCCCCGCCGGTGATGATCGCCGGCACTCCGCCGAACTCGGCGCGATCGAAGAGGTGCACATGGGAGAAGAACACCCCTTGCGCCTTGCTGCTCGCCAGTATGCCGCGCAACTGGTCGGCGCCCTCGGTAAAGGTGTGCCAGTCCCAGCGCTCGGTTTTCGGCGGCACGTGCATGGCCACGAAAACGCTCCCCGCGGCGGAGGAGAGCCGTGAACTGAGATACTCCAACTCCGCCCTCTGCAAGCTATTGTCGGAATTGTCGATGGACACCAGGGTGAGGCCGAGTCTTTCGCTCTTCAGGGTGAAGTCGAACGGACCGATCTGCCTGGCAAAAACCTCCCGGTTCTCGTGATTGCCCATCACCACGAAGACGGGGATCTCCGGCACGGTCTCCTTCAGCATCCGCAGAAAGCCGGCCGTCTCGTGTTTCCCGCCGCTCATGGAATAGTCCCCGCCGTGCAGGATGAACAGCGGCTGGAAGGTCTTGGCAAGCCGGAGCGCCTTTAGGAAAATGGCGTCGCCGTCGCGACTGTCGCCCAGCACCACGAAGGTGAAATCTTTCGGCTTGGCCTGCTGCGTGTTGGCAGCGAACTTCGCCAGCGAGCGCTCGTAGAGGGTCTCGCCCAGGCAGCTCTGGCTGAAAAGAGGGACCAGCAGCAGCGCCAGCGCCAGCGGCCACAGGCATGCGTATCGGGAGTGGTTATTTTCGGTCATGCGCTCTCCTTTAGTGGCGTGTCGGGCGCTCTTCTGCTGATCGCATGGACCGAGGTCGCCTTGAAGGAGGCGTAGACTTCCCTCCCTTCCGCGAGCTCCAGGTTGGCGAAGGACTCGCAGGTCACGTAGGCGGTCAAGACGAATGCGCATTCCAGCCGCAGCTTGAGAAAAGGCCCCATCGAGGCGATGTCGGCGATGCGAGCCGCGAACACGTTCCTGGCGCTGCTTTTCCGGCCGGGATCGATGATGCTCACGGTGACGTTCTCGGGGCGTATGCAGCAGTACACCTGGTCGCCGGGCAGATGGTCGCCGATGGCATCGACCTCGTTTCCGGCAACCGACAGCGTCATTTGCAGGTCGCGGTTGCCAAGCACCACCCCTTCCAGGATGGTCTCCATGCCGACGAAACTGGCGACGAACTCGTTGACCGGCTTGTTCATCACCGCCGCGGGGGTCCCCTGTTGCACGATGGAGCCGCCGTTCATGACCACGATCCGGTTCGACATCCTGAGCGCTTCCGACTGGTCGTGGGTGACCAGCACGGCCGCTATGCCATGCTCCCGGATGATCCTGTCCATGTCTTCGGTCAGCGTCTGCCTGGTGGGCGCATCGAGATTGGCGAAGGGCTCGTCGAAGAAGATCATTTCCGGTTCCACGGCAAAGGCGCGCGCGAGGCTTACACGCCGGGCCTCGCCGCCGGAGAGCTTGCGGGCCGAGCGTTGCGCCATGTCGGTCAGGTTGAAGCGCTCCAGATAGGCCCCGACCCGGCTTTTTATTTCGCTGCGCCCCAATCCCCTGATCCGCAAGCCGCTGGCTACGTTTTCGTAGACGGTGCTGTCGAAGAGCAGCGGTTCCTGCAGCACCATGGCGATCCTGCGACGCAGCTCCAGCCAGGAGGCGTCGCAGTGGATGAGTTCCCCCCGGTACTTGAGGGCGCCGCTTCTTTTTTTTATCAGGCCCATGAACGCCAGCAGCAGGGTCGACTTGCCGGCTCCGTTAGGCCCGATGAGGGAGACGAACTCCTTGGCGTGCAACGAAAAAGAGGGTATATCGAGTATTTGCACGCCACCCCGATCTACCCTCAGATTTTTCACGTCGAGCACGCTTACTGCCTGTGTCATCTTGGCCTTTCCCGCTGCTGTATGTAGGTGAGGAAATAGTTGATCAGAAAGCAGAATAGCAAAAGTATCAGGGAGAGGGCAATGGCAATATCGAAATTTCCTCTGCCGGTCTCCATGACGGTGGCGGTGGTGAGCACCCTGGTGTACCCTCTCACGTTGCCGCCGACCATGATGGAGGCGCCTACCTCGGAGATCACCCCTCCGAAACCCGCCATCACCCCGGCCATCAGCGGCAGCCTCGCCTCCTTGATCAGCATCAGGACCATCTGGCTGCGGGTGGCGCCCAGCGCCAATATCTGCAGCCTCAGGCTCGCCGGCAGGTTTTGCATGGCGCTGATGGTGATCCCCATCACGATCGGGGTGGCGATCACGGACTGGGCGATGACGATGGCGGTCGGCGTGTAGAGCAGCTCCAGAAAACCCAGGGGACCGTTGCGCCAGAGCAGGATGGAGACGAACAGCCCCACCACCACCGGAGGAAGCCCCATGCCGGTGTTGACCACGCTCACCAGCGCCTTTTTGCCGGGGAAACTGGTGAGCGCGATCAGCGTGCCGAAGCCTACCCCCAAAACCACGCTCAAAAGCGTCGCCAAGCCGGAAACCTTGAGCGAAAGCAGGGCGATCCCCAGCACCTCGGGATCAAGCGAGAGCAGAAGCTGGCACGCCTTGATGGCCCCTTCCAGGATCAGATCCATTAAAGCCCCAGCGACTCCGGTTTTTTGCCCGCGTCAGGGAAGAACAACGGCGCGCCGAATTGCTTGACGCCGAAGTGGCGGATCAGTTCCTGGGTCTCCTTGGAGATCATGAAAGCGGCAAAGGCCTTGGCGCCGGCGTTGTTGACCTTGGGCCACCTGACCGGGTTCACCTCGATGACGTGATAGATGTTGAGCAGTTTCGGCTCGCCGGCCACCAGAATGTCGAGCCCCAGGTGTCGTTTCTTTTCCAGCGCCAGATAGGTGCCGCGGTCGGACAGCAGGTAGCCCTTTTTTTCCGAGGCGACGTTCAGCGTCTCGCCCATCCCCAGACCGGTCTGCTGGAACCATTTCTGGCCGGCGGGACTGATCCCCGCCCCCTTCCAGAGCCCCTTCTCCTTGGCGTCGGTGCCCGAGTTGTCCCCCCTGGACAAAAAGAGCGCCCCGGCCTTGGCGATCCGGTGGAAAGCTTCGGCGGAGCTGGCGGCGCCGCGAATCTTGGCGGGGTCGGCCGGCGGACCCAGGATGATGAAGTCGTTGTGCATGACCAGCTTCCTCTCCACGCCGAACCCCTGCGCCACAAAGGTCTTCTCCGCTTCGGGCGAGTGCACCAGCAGCACGTCCGCCTCTCCCCTCTCCCCCATCTTCATGGCTTGACCGCTCCCCACGGAGATGGTCTTCACGAAATAGCCGCTTTGCTTTTCGAAGATCGGGATCAGCACGTCCAGGAGTCCCGAGTCCTGGGTGCTGGTGGTGGTCGCCAGTATCAGATTTTTCTGTTTGTCGGCCCCCCAGCCGTTGGACGACGAAGCGGCAGCGACGACCAGCAGGGCCAGCAGCAGTACGGACAGCGATTTTTGAAGAAATTTCATTATCCAGGCTCCTATACGTTAATTTGATGCTGCAAACGTTAGTTACAAATCGAAGCTCGCGTTATAGCACAATCGACACAACGCTGTCCCGAAAAAAAAAGGGGAATCGCCGAAGCGGTTCCCCTTTTCCATGCTCTGCCGCATTATTCAGTCCGCTAACTTACGCCGAGAATGACGCTGGAAGCCTTGAACAGGGTGCAGGCGTGGCCGCCCACGGCGAGGCCCAACTGGCCGGCGCTCTCGTGAGTGATGACGGCGCTGATGGTGTTGCCGCCCCCCACCTCGACGTCGACCTCCGTGGAGACCGGTCCTTCGATGATCTTGACGATGCTGCCGCACATGACGTTGCGGGCGCTGATTTTGGTGTTGTGCAAGTCGCTGCCGATGAGCACCGAGGTCGCCTTGATGATGGCGTAGGCGGACGCGCCTTCCTTCAGCGCCAGGTTTTCCACGGCGCCGTTGGTCACGACGGCGATCAGCGGGGCTCCCCCGGAGAGGGTAAGGGCGACCTCGGAGTTCACCGACCCCTGGATGATCTTGGTCACCGTTCCGGCCAGGACGTTACGCGCGCTCACCTTCATGGATATCCTCCTTAGCAGTTGGTAGAGGCTCGCGGTGTCGCCCAGCCTCCCCTCCAAATTCTCCAGGAACTTCCGGTGTTCCTCCTGGAGCACGGTGAATTGTCGGATTATCTGCTTGCCGTGCTCGGTGAGGGTCGTGCCCCCCCCGCCCCTGCCGCCGGCCAAGCGCTGCACGAGCGGCCTATCCGCCAGGTTGTTGATCATGTTGACCAGATCCCAGGCGTTCTTGTAACTGATGCCGACCGCCTTGGCCGCCCTGGTGATGGAGCCCTGTTCGCCGATTTGCTCCAGCAGGGCGATCCTGTCGCCGCCCAAGTACTTCTGATCGTCCTTGTGAAACCAGAGGGCACCGCCCAACTCAATCCCGCCCTTCGCGCCTCGCTTCAAATCCGTCCTCCCGTCTGACCGTTGTCCACCGCTGTCCGGTGTCGACTCCGTCATCTTGCAGCAGCGTATTTTACAGGGAATTGCCGGTTAAAGCCAGTTTAAATGGCGGGTCACTTTTCGGCGGCGGGTTTCTTTATCTCCAGCTCGCGTTTTTCGTGATAGAGGAAGCGGACCAGGTAGTACTCGAAGGGATAGCCGCTCTCGAAGTAGTGGAAACTCTGCTGGTGGCGGGCGTCGACGGCTTCGAGGGTGGTCACGCCGGCACTGATGGCGAAGTCGTCGTCGGAGTTGGCGAAGGGGTCGACCGCGCTGTAAATTCCGTAGGTGATGCCGGTGTCGACGGCAAGCCCGCCGGCGTCGCGAGCCGAGGAAGGCCCGAATATCGGCAACACCAGGTACGGCCCGGAGCCCGCTCCCCAGTGCCCCAGCGTCTTGCCGAAATCTTCCTGGCGCCGCTGCAGGCCGAACTTGGTCGCCGGGTCGAAGATCCCGCCCAGCCCCAGGGTGCTGTTGGTCAGGAAACGGCCCAGCGTCTTCACCGATTTCTCGCCGTCCAACTGCAAGACGCTGTTGGTCAGGGTGCGGATCTCGCCGATGTTGTTGTAGACGTTCGAGATCCGATCCTGCACGAACACGGGCGTTACGAACTCGTAGCCGTGCACCACCGGCAGGAAGAGGTACTTGTCGAAGTAGTAATTGAAACGGTACATGCTCCGGTTGAATTCCACCCAGGGGTCCGAGACGTAGGCCAGGTGCTGATCGGTCAACTCGCTGATCGAGTGCATCGGCGGCACTTCGGCGGCCGACCGAGCGCCGGTGGTGGCGCAACCGGCAAGTGAGGACGCGAGGAGCAGGCTCAGCAGTACCCGGAAACTCCGGTCGAAAGCGGCGTTGATCATGGCGACCCTCCTCTTCATCGGAAAAACGCGACCATGTAGGCCAGGTTGTCTTTGTACTCGAGATTCCCCAAATGTCCGCCGCGCGGATAGACCTTCAACCGCTCGCCGAAGAGCCGCCTGAGGTAGTCCAGTTCGGCCGCCGACATCAGGAAGTCGTTCTCGTTGGCCATGACGCCGAACTTGTCCGTAGACTTCAAGTACCCCTCGATGCTCGACAGGCTTTCGGCCTTGATCAGCTCCTCTTTGCTGAGGCCCGGCCGCCGCTTCTGGAAATAGGGGTAGAAGTACTCGTTGAAATACTGGAAATAACTGAGGTGCGTGCAGACCATGAAATAGTCGGAGAGTGGCTCGGTGGCCGTCAGCACGCGGTTCTTCGGCACCACGTAGCCGCTGTTGGTCATGACGTCGGAGGCGAAGATCATGCCGGCCAGGCTGATGCGGAAGGTCAAGCCGATCAGGCCGCCGGTCTCCTGCGGGGAGAACAGGCGCGACTGGTAGATGGAGTAGAGGAAATCCTCGTTGATGTCGACGAAGTTGCCGTAGCGGTAGTACTGGCTGAATTTGGACAGCATCCGGTTGAAGAAAGCGCCTTCCTTTTCCGGCCCGCCCGGAATGTGCTGCAACAGTTCCTCGATTCTGGCCGCCGCGCCATAGAGACTGACCGCCGGGTTGATCATCATCACCTTGCGGAAATTGAACTGTTTGCGCTCCTCGTCCAGCTTGGCCACGAAGGCGGCCTCGCTGGCGCCCAGGCTGTAGCCGCAAAGGTTGAAGGAGGAGACCTCGATGTCACCCTGCACCTCATTCCAGGCGATCTCCATCACCCGGTAGAGGTCGGCCGCGTCGTCGGCGAGGTCGCCGGGAATGCGGCTTTGGGAAGCGGAGACGATGAAGTTGGCGTGCGTGGGGGATGGCAGGGTGATAACGTGAAACCCTTGGCTGTAGAAGGCCTTCATCATGGTGAGCAATTTGGAGGCGCGATCGTTGGAGCCGGAGCCGGCGATCAGAAAGACCAGCGGCGCCTTCTTCTTTTGGAAGGCGAAGGTGCAGCTAAGTCCCTCGTCGTAGAAAAAAACCGTAGGTTTTTCGCGCCCCGGCACGGCGTCCAGCAGCAGTTGCCGGGTGTGCATCTTCGCGGGGAAGGTCGGCATCAGGTTACTGGGCGTGCCGAGGATAGTGGCTTCGTAGGCGCCCGGGATCGGATAGCCGTATTCCTCGTCGGCAGCCGGCACGGACATCGGCACAAGGAGCAGACAGGCGATGATCAGCATTCTCAGTTGCATGGTGGGGAGCCTCCTGTATACGGGGGACTGTCTGCACAAAAAAACCCGCCGGAGCGGGTAGCGGCGCGCCTGCGGGCGCCGATTATTTGACGATCGGATCGTTGCTGACCTCGCTTGCGAACAAGAACTTTCCCATGAATATTTCTCCTTCGCAGGCGCCGGAATATCTGGCCTTACGGGCATCAAGCATATCCGGCGCGATTGACCTGTCAAGCAAGCGATATCTGCAAAGCGGCAGAATTTGAATAATTCCCTCTCCCCGCTATACTTGCCGCTACTGCAGTAATGACTATGGCTCACTGACACAGGAGAAACGCTATGAAGTTTGCCGTTTTTTTTCTAAGCATACTGCTTCTCGCCAATGCGGGGATATGTCTGGGAGCCGACGCTTCGATCTGCAATCCTGGTTCCACCATATCCTACTATCCCAACGGCCAATTGAAATCGTGTCCGCTCAAGGACATTTTCGTGGTCGGTGATCTGAAGTGCAACCAATACTCCCAGATCGTTTTTTACGAACTAGGGATGCTGAAAAGCTGCACCAGCAAGAACTTCTTCGTCTACGAGGGGATCACGTGCAATGAGTACGGCGAGGTGAGTTTTTATCAATCAGGGAAGTTGGACGGCTGCATACTGGCGACGCAGGCGGTGATAGACGGCAAAACCTGCATCGCGCAGGAACCGATCTCGCTCTTTGAAAACGGCAAGCTCAAGACCTGCGGCGCGCCGCAGTGATCAGGGCGCTTTCAGGCGCGCCATCACCAACTGCATTTCGTTCCAGACCTGGCGCTTGAGCGCGGCGTCGGCCAACAATTGGTCCGGGTGCAGGCTCGCCAGCAGCTGGGCGCCGTGCAGGTCGAGGAAACGACCGCGCAAAGCCGAGATCGGCTCCCGGCTTTCCAGCAGCAGTTGCGCCGCCGGCTCTCCCAGCGCCACCACGACAGACGGTCCGACCGCGGCGATCCGCTCCACGAGCGTCGCCCGCAGGGAGGCGTCGCCTTCGGGCTCTCCGAGCGCGAAAGTCAGCAGGTATACCTCGCCGGGGGCGAACCCCATGGCCTGAATGATCTTGGAGAAAAGCTCCCCCGACGGCGCGGCGAATCCGGCGCCGTTCAGCACGAAGAGGAGCCTGGCCCGCGGATTGCCGGCGCCGCTGACGGCAGCTTCGGCGACCTTCCCGGGCAGGTTGCCGGCCGCGCCCGGCGTCCGGCTGGACGCGGCATAGAAGAGTTCGTCCACCCCGCTATCCAGCAAATCCTCCAGGTATCCTCTGAGCGAGCCCAGCAGCAGCTCCCTCTCTTCCCGCTCAACCATTCGAAACTCCTTTACTTCGCCCGGCTATTTCTCTATGCTCATAGCCATGTTTATACTTCTTGCGGCAACCCTGCTGCTGATCTTGGCCCTCCCCCAGCAGGCTCTCGCCTGGGGGGCCGGCATCCACCTGCAACTCGGGATGAACGTCCTCTCCCACCTCGATGCCCTGGAACCGGCGGTCGCCGCCGTCATCGGCAGCCATCCCTTCGACTTCCTCTACGGCACCATCGCGGCCGACATCACCATCGGCAAAAAATTCACCCATTACCTGCAACACTGCCACCGCTGGCGCATCGGCCACAAGATTCTGGAGCGGGCCGGCGACGATTCGGAAATGGCCTGCGCCTACGGCTACCTGAGCCACCTGGCGGCGGATTGCATCGCGCACAACTATTTCGTGCCCTACAAGGTGATGAGGAGTTTCCCGGCGCTCACCCTCAAGCACGCCTACTGGGAGATGCGCTTCGAGAACTACGTGGAAAAGGAGATCTGGGAGACCGGAAAGAAGGTGTCCCGGGAGCACTTCAGCAAGAACGACCATCTGCTGCGCAAGGTGCTGTCCGACACCATTTTTTCCTTTGCCACCAACAAGCGGATCTTCAACTCCATCCTGCTGGTGAGCCGCCTGGAGAAGTGGCAAAGCCTGCTGCAGACGCTGTCCGACTCGTCCCGCTTCGCCCTCGAGGAGAGCGACCGGGAGGAGTACATGCAGCTCGCCCAGGAGGCCGTCTTCGACTTTCTCAACAACGGCGAAAAGTCCCGTTTCTATCGGGCGGACCCCACCGGCGAGCGGGCCTTGGCCACCGGCGAGGCGGTGCGCAAGAATCTGAGGCTTTTGTACCGAAGCGGCAAGCTCACCAAGCCCCAGGCCTACGCCGAGTTGAGCGAGCTGAAACCGAAGCTGAAGCAGGCGATTTGCGAGCCCGAACTTCTTTTGCAGATCCTGTCGGGGTGAAAGGGCTTATTTCCCCCTGCGCAGCGCTTCGACCCTTTCCAGGATAATCCCGGCCAACTCGTGCTTCCCCATGAGCGGCAACTCCTCCACGCGCCCGTCGCGAAACAAGAGCTTCACGATGTTGGTGTCGACGTTGAAACCCGCCCCCTCCTGGGAGACGTCGTTGGCGACGATCAGGTCGAGGTTCTTCCCCTCAAGCTTCAAGGTGGCGTTCCTCACCAGCTCCTCGGTCTCCGCCGCGAATCCGACCAGCACGCGCCCCTCCTTGCGAGCGCCGATCTCGGCCAGGATGTCGGGGTTCTTTTCCAGCTCGATGCTAAGCTGGGCGGCGGTCTTCTTCACCTTCATCCGGGCCCGCAGCTTGGGCCGATAATCGGCGACGGCCGCCGCCTTGATCACCACGTCGGTCTCCTCCAGCCGTCCCAGCACCGCCTCCCTCATCTCCAGCGCGCTCTCCACTCGGACCACGCCGACCCCGTAAGGGGGGGCGATGGCCGTCGGACCGGTCACCAAGGTCACCTCGGCCCCGGCTAGCCAGGCCGCCCTGGCGATGGCGTACCCCATCTTTCCGGAAGAATGGTTGCTGATGTAGCGCACCGGGTCGATCTCCTCGCGGGTGGGACCCGCCGTGACCAGTATCCGCTCGCCGGCCAGAGTCTTTGGGGTGAGCGCCGCCAGCGCCTCCTCGAAGATCGCCTCGGGCGTCTGCAGCTTCCCCTCCCCTTCGTAACCGCAGGCCAGCATGCCGCAGGCCGGAGCCGCGAACAGATAGCCGTGCCGTTTCAGGCGCGCCTCGTTCTCCCGGTAGATCGGGTTCTGATACATGTTGACGTTCATGGCGGGGGCGATCAGCACCGGCGCCCTGGTCGCCATGATGGTGGTTGTCAACAGGTCGTCGGCGATGCCGCCGGCGAGCTTGCCGACGAAGTTGGCGGTGGCCGGCGCCACGATGCACAGGTCGGCCCGCTCCGCCAGCGAGATGTGGCCGATCTGCTGCTCCGAGATCAGGTTGAACAGTTCCAGGTGCACCGGCTGCCCCGAGAGCGTCTGGAAGGTGAGCGGCGTCACGAACTCGGTCGCCCCGCGGGTCATCACCACGTGGACCGCCGCGCCGGCCTTGGTGAGCAGGCGCAGAAGTTCCACGGCCTTGTAAACGGCGATCCCCCCCGTGACTCCGAGCAGGATCGTTTTGCCTCTCAGCATGGGAGCCCCCTATTCGTTCAGGTACGGGTTGTAGCGGCGCTCCCGGCCGATGCTGCTGGACGGACCGTGTCCGGGCCAGACCACCGTCTCGTCGGCAAGCGGCATCAGCTTCGCCTTGATGGAGGCGATCAGTTGCTCGTGGGAGCCGCCCGGCAGGTCGGTGCGGCCGACCGAGTCGGCGAACAGGGTGTCGCCGGTGATCACCAATTGCTCGTCGCGCAAATAAAGCGAACACCCTCCGGGCGTATGGCCGGGGGTGTGCAGCACCTCGATGCTCCGCTTGCCGAAATCAAGGCGCAGGCCGTCGGTCAGGTAGCGGTCCGGAAGCGGCGAATCATCCACCTTCAGGCCGAACTGCCGGGCGCTGCGGGCAGCCTCGGACAAGAGCCACAGGTCCTTTTCGTGGATCAGCAATTCCGCGCCGGTCTGCTCCTTGATCTGCTTGTTGCAGCCGATATGGTCGAAGTGCCCGTGGGTATTGATGACGTACTTGATCTTCAGGCCGAATCGGGCGACGGCCGCCAGGATCAGCTCTCCATCCGCGCCGGGGTCGACCACCACCCCCTCGTTGCTCTGCTTGTCCCCAAGAATGAAGGAGTTCACCCCCAGCGGCCCTACTACTATGGTTTCCATCAACATATGACGTTGCCTCCCAATGGGACCCAGTGCCGGTCCCGGATATTTTAAGACAGCTCGATATTATCTTTTTTGAGCGCCGCGAACGGGCTGTTGCTGAACGATTTGCGGGCGTCTTCCTTGCCGCGCGCCCCTTCCTGCCGCGGGGCGGAGGGGTGCTGAACCGGCTGTTGAACCGGCTGTTGTGCCGTATGCGGAGCCGCCTGCGGAGCAGCTTGCTGAACCGGCCGTGAAACCGGCTGCGGTTCGGGCTGCGGCGGTTCTTCGGAGAGTTCCAGTTCCTCACCCTGCAGGCAATTCACCTTGAAGAAATAACGGTCGTAGAGCCGGTGGTAGGAAGTCCAGCGCGACGGGTTGTCCGGCTCCTTCTTGATATGGGTCTTGATGCCGTTGATCTTGGAATCAAGGTCGTCCAGGTAGTTGAGGATGGTCGCCTCCATGGTCTTGGGACGCTTGGGGGAGCCGTACTCGTACTGGCCGTGATGGGAGAGGAGCATGTGCTTTAAGAGCATGCCCAATTCCACCGGAAAGCCGGGGAGGGAGGAGATCCGTTCCTGCAGCATCTCGACACCGATGGTGATGTGGCCGATCAGCTTCCCCTCGTCGGTGTAATCGAAGGAGCGCATATAGGTCATTTCGCGCACCTTGCCGATATCGTGCAGGAGCGCGCCGGCGATCAGCAGGTCGCGGTTCAGTCCCTGGTAGAGCGGAGCCATGGCGTCCACCAGCTTGGCCACGGCCAGCGAGTGCTCCAGCAGTCCGCCCAGGTAGACGTGGTGCATCCCCTTGGCGGCCGGCGCCACCCGGAACTGCGCCAACAGCTCGGGGTCGTCGAAAAAACAGCGCAGGAGCCTCGCCAGGTCGGGGTCCTTGAGCGACGCCAGCAGCGCCTGCAACTCCCCGACCATGATGTTTATGTCGCGCTCGGTCTCCGGCAGGAAATCGGCCAGGTCGACCTGATCTTCCGGGACCAGCTTCAACTCGGAAAGGATCAGTTGCATCTTTCCCAGGTAGATGCTGGCCTTGGCGCGCACCGCCAGGAAGTCGTTTTTGTCGAACAGCGTGCCGACCTCGTCCGCGTTGTCCCAGACCTTCGCGTCCACCTCGCCGCTTTTGTCCATCAGTTTCAGGGTGAGGTACGGCTTGCCGTTCTTGGCCATGGCCAGGATTTTGTCCTTGACCAGGAAGACCGCATCCACCAGGTCACGGTCCTTGATGTCGGCCACGCATTTCTTTTTCAAGTGAACTCCTTGTTGTTCTTGGACGCTCCGACTGCTCGGAGGTCGGACTGGTCAAGACTGTTGCAGGCGCTGGGCGATGGCGTCCGCCACCCTGATGCCGTCCAAAGCGGCGCTCATGATGCCGCCGGCATAACCGGCACCCTCGCCGGTAGGGTAGAGCCCGGCATGGCTTACGGACTGCAGGTCGGGGCCGCGCACGATGCGGACCGGGGCCGAGGTCCTGGTCTCCACGCCGGTGAGGGTCGCCTCGGCGCTGATAAAGCCGCGCATGCGCCGCTCGAAAAAGAGGATACCTTCTCTTAGGGTCTCGACCACCGCGCTTGGCAAAAGCGCCGCCAGATCGCTCTCGGTCACGCCGGGACGATAGCTGGAGACGATGCGCCCCCTCCCCTTGCCCAGAAAAGCCAGCAGGCTTTGCGCCGGCGCCAGGTAGCCCCCCCCCGCCGCCTGGTAGGCGCGGCGCTCCAGGAGCCGCTGCAACTCGATCCCCGCCAGCGCCGAGCCGTCGGCGAAATCGGCCGGTCCCACCGTCGCCACCAGGGCCGAGTTGGCGTAAGGAGAGTTGCGGCGGTAACCGCTCATGCCGTTCACTACCACCCCGCCCGGCTCCGAGGCCGCCGCCACCACCACCCCTCCGGGGCACATGCAGAACGAGTAGGCGGAACGCCCGGTCCGGTCGTTGTTGTAGGCCTGCGCGTATTCGGCCGGCGGCAGGCTCGGGTGCGCCTTCTCCCCGTACTGTATGGCGTCGATCAAGGCCTGCGGATGCTCCACCCGCAGACCGACCGCGAACGGCTTTTGCTGCAGGGCGACCCCCGCCTCGTGCAGCATGGCGTAGGTGTCCCGGGCGCTGTGACCGGGCGCCAGCACCAGCGTCCCGCAGGCGCGCTCCGCCTCGTCGTTCACCACGATCCCGCTGAGCCTTCCCTGATGGAGCCTGAGGCCGCTGAGCCTGCTGCCGAAGTTGATTTCGAACCCCGCCTCCAGGAGCCTTCCCCTGATGCCCCGCACCACGGCGCGCAGCCGGTCGGTGCCGATGTGCGGTTTGGCGGCGTAGAGTATCTCCGGAGGCGCGCCGAAGCGGACCAGTTGTTTGAGCACCCAGGGCGCGTTGGCGTCCTTCACCCTCGTCGTGAGCTTGCCGTCCGAGAAGGTCCCCGCCCCCCCCTCTCCGAACTGCACGTTGCTCTCGGCCATGAGCGCGCCGTCGCGCCAGAAGCGGGCGACGTCGCGCGCGCGCTGATCGACCTCGCAGCCGCGCTCCAAAAGGGTCGCGCTCACTCCGTACTCGGCGAGCCGCAAGGCGGCGAAAAGCCCGGCAGGCCCCATGCCGACGATGACGATCCCCGCCTGCGGGGCGAGCTTTGGGAAGGAGCGCTCCGGCAGCGGCTCCAGGCGCGACAGGTCGTTCCCCGCCGTCAGCGCCGACTCGTCTCTCAGGGCGAACTCCACCGTGTAGACCAGCTTGATCCTCCCCTTCTTGCGGGCATCCACCCCTTTTCTTACCAGAGAGAGGGAGGTGATCTCGGACTCGCGGATGCCCAGTCTCTGGGCTACCAGCAAGCGGAGGGAAGATTCGTCCTCACCCGGGTTCAGGGTGAGATTGCACAGCTGAAATGGCATGGGTTTTCCGTCAGGCGGCGCTTTTGCCGCGCTGGCCGCCGTCGAGCGGCAAATCGACGACGATGGCGGCATCAGAGGCGAGGTGGCTTGCGGCGTCGGCGCGCTCGGCGCCCGTCCGGGGGCGCGGGCGCCCCAGTAAAGGGCCATGATACAAAAAAGAGTCCCAAAAGGAAAGGGAAAGCGCACCAAGGCGGCTCAAACGGTTGCTCCGATCGGCAGCCGCACCATGAAGGTGGTGCCCGAGGCGTCGCTCTTCTCCACCTCGATTTTGCCCTGGTAGGTCTTGACGATGCGCAGCACCACCGAGAGGCCGAGGCCGGTCCCCCGGCTGTTGGTGGTGAAAAAGGGGTCGAAGACGTTTTGCAGGTTCTCCGGCGGGATGCCCGGGCCGGTGTCGGAAACGCGCAGGCTGATGTAGCTGTCGTCGTGGTCCAATTGCACGCCGAGCGTCCCCTGCTCCGACATCACGTGGATGGAATTGAGAAACAGATTGGTGAAGATCTGTTCGATCTCGATCGGATCCGCCTTGATGGCCGGAGGCACGCTCCTCACCTCGGAGAGCACCGTGATCCGCTTCTGGTTGAGCTGCGGCGCGAAGACTTCCAGGGTGTTCTCCAGGACGCGGTCGACCCGCACTTCGCTGATCTCGAATCGCGGCCTTTTGGCGGCGTGCAGCAGTTGGCCGAGAATGCCGTCGATCCGGTCCACCTCTTTCAGGATCTTTTCCACGTAATCCTGGCGCTCCGGCTCGTCCAGCCCGCTCTTGATCAACTGCACGAACAAGGCGATGGAGTTCAGCGGATTCCTGATGCTGTGCGCCATGCCGGCCGACAGGTAGCCCAAGGCCACCAGTTTTTCCGACTGCACGATCTCGGCCTGGGCCAGCCTCAGCTCCTCGCCCTTCTCCTGCACGCGCGCCTCAAGCTCCCGGTTCCACTCGGCGATCTCGGCCAAAAGCCGCTCGCGCTCGCTCAACAGCGCCCGGTTCTGCAGCTCGACCGCGCGCAGCTTGAGCGCCTTCTCGATCCGCTCCACCATGTCCTGGTTGTTGAAGGGCTTCAGGATATAGTCGCAGGCGCCGGCTTTCATCAGGTCGACGGCGATCGACTCGCTCCCCTTGCCGGTGAACATGATCACGTAGCATTCCGGGTACAGCCGCCTGATCTCCTTCAGCGCGGTCAGGCCGTCCATGTTCGGCATCATGTAGTCCAACAGGACCAACTGGGGACGCTCGGCCTCGATCGCCTCAAGCCCCTGCTGGGCGCTCAAGGCGGTGAAGACCTGGTAGCCGCGGTTCTTGAGGATGATGGCGGTCAGATCCAGGATCACTTTCTCGTCGTCGATGATCAGCACGCGGCCGCGCGGCTGTTTCTGGGTAATGCTCATGGGCCTGCATCCTTCTTGACTTTGGCGATCGAATCGATTTTCCGGTTCAAATGAAAAAGGGGCAGCAAAGGCTGCCCCGCAATAGGTAAGGCGACAGTGACCGCGTCAGGGATGCCTGACGGTCACAACCGGACAGAGCGCTTTTCTCACCACGCGTTCGGCGGTGCTGCCGAAAAGCAGGTGGTCGATGCCGCTTCTCCCCTGGGTGCCGAGCACGATGCAGGAAGAGCCGTCGCTCTCCGCCCGCTTCAGGATCTCCTCGTAGGGAATGCCGGTGACGATCACCGTCTCGAATCGCTTGTAATCGGCGGCATGGGTCTCGCAAAATTTGGCCATCATCTTTTGCGCTCCCTCCTCGATCTCCTTCTCCAGATTCTCGAAGGAGACATGCGGCACGTAGAAGCCGCGCAGGTCAACCGGCTCGTTGATGACGTGCAGGATGGTCAGTCGACTCTGGAACTGCTTGGCCAGGGAAAGGGCGTACTGGAAGGCGTGCTCTGAACTCTCAGAAAAATCGGTGGCGAAGAGAATCTTGTCGAATGCTGGCATCTGGAACCCCCTGTCATTGGTAGTGCATGGCATCATTGCATCAGCGGCTTGCTTCCCATCATCGCATCAGTGGTTCGTTTCCCATCCATCATTGCACCAACGGCTTGCTTCCCATCATCGCACAACGTTCTTGCTTCCCATCATCGCATCAGTGGCTCGTTTCCTTGAAGATTTTTTTCACGATCGACTTCAGCTCGTCGATCTTCACCGGCTTGTTGATGTACTCGAACGCGCCCAGGTTCATGGCTTCTATGTACGACTCCACCCCGCCGTGGGCGGTGATCATGATCACGTTGCTGTGCGGGTGGCTGCGGTTGAGCTCCTTTAAGAAGGCGATGCCGTTCATCTGCGGCATGTTTATGTCGGTGACGATCAGGTTCACCTCCTGCTCGCGCAGGAAGTTGAGCGCCTCGAAACCGTTGGCCACGCTGTCGACCAGGAAACCTTCCCTGGCCAAGAGCCGGGAGAGTCCGATGCGCGCGTTTTCCTCGTCGTCCACGATCAGTATGCGCTTGGGCTGCTTTGGCAAAGTACCTTCTCCGGCTAATTTATTAAAAAAAGCAGACCCGATTCTAGCACGGGCAGCCGCATTGTCAAGCCGCGCCTCGGTCCCCCGCCGCGAATTTCTTCCTGAGCTTGACGGCGCTCAGGATGAGATTGGCGATGATCGAGACGAAATAGATCTCGTCCTCGGTGAAGGTTTTCATGGTGGTGCTGTTGACGTTGATCACGCCGTAGAGGTCCTGCTTGTCGGCGATCGGGAAGGAGAGCATGGAATTGTACTTCTCTTCCTGCAACTCCGGAAAGTTCTTGTAGCGCGGATCCTGGGAGGCGCTGTTCAGGGAGATGTACTGCCGCTCGCGGGCGACGGTGCCGGTGATCCCCTCGCCTATCCGGATGCGGATCTTGCCGATGAAGGAGGGGTCGAAGCCGTAGGTGGCGGCCAAGAGCAGATCCCCCTCGGACATCAGATAGATGGAGCAGACGCTGACCTTCAGCTGCTCGGCGATCTTGGCCGCCACGTTTTGCAGCACCTCGGGAAGGTCGAAGTCGGAGGAGACCAGCATGCTGATTTCCTCAAGCGAGATGATTTCCAGGTGCTCGCGGTTGGCCTTCTGCATGGTGAGCACCATCTTCCCCTTCTCGCTCTCCACGAAGGGGGTGAAGCCCGCCTTGTGATAGAAGGGGTTGACCGTCTTCACCCGCTCGGTCTGGGTGCGGAAGTCGGAAAAGCCGCAACTGCAACTCATCTTCACCCGGTAACTGTCCACCCGCTCGCTTTTCATAACCCTGCCGCATTTTCTGCAGCGTGCCGCCAGTTGCATGCTTGCTCTCCTTGGTTCTTTCGATTGCCTTTGCTATTCGCCGCCTTTCAACTCCAGGTGCGCGGGCTTGCCCGGCTCGGCCGGAACCTTCAGCGGCCGTCCGTTGAATTCGGCCTCCACGGCGCCGCCGTCGCCCAGGTCGAGTACGAAGGAGCGCGCGCCCTTCCACTCGATGATATCGCCCGCCTTGAGGTCGTAGCGCTGCGAGATGCTGTCGTCTATGGTGATGCTGAGCCAACTGTCCTTTTTAAATCGCAATTTCAGGATGATGCCGCGGGCCGGCTTCTCGGCGCCCACCGGCGGCGGCGCGACCTTGGCGGGGCCGGGAACGGCCGGAATCGCCGCGGCGCCGGGTGCGGCGGGGGTGCCGGGAACGGCAGGGGCGGCAGGGGCGCTCGGTGCGGCCGGCGCGGCCGGAGCGCCGGGTGCGGCCGGGGCGCCGGGAAGCTTTGCGGCGCCTTGGGGGGGTACCCCCTGGACCGGAGCGGTTCCCCTGGCGGCGGAGCTGCGCTGCGGCAACACGGGAGCCTGCACGGGCGCCGAAGAAGGCGTTTCGCTGCGCGGAGCCTGGTGCGGCTCGTTGTCGGACAGGAAAAAAGCGGCCACTAGCACCAGCACCAAAAGCACCAACGGTATCACCCAGCGGCCGTGACCGCCGAGCTTCGCCCGCTCCATGACCTCGAACACCGGGCGCTCCGGCTGAGACTCGACCTTGGGACGCGAGGGAGGAGGGAGGCCGCGCTCGTACCGTTCCACCACCCGGTCGCCGGAAAGCAACAGGAAACCGGCGTACAGGCGGAGAAACCCCTTGATGTAGGCGGGGTTGGGGAGCTTCTCGAACTCCCCTTCCTCCATGGCGAGCAGGTAGTTTTTGCCGATCCGGGTGACCCGGGCGGCCTCGTCCAGAGTCACTCCCCGTGATTCGCGGACGCTGCGCAGCAACTCCCCGACCGGGAGGCCGGCTCCAATTTCTTCGTCTGCCTCAGACACGTTGCCTCACTTGAGCAGGTCCAGATACTCTCTGGAGAGCTGCCCGATCTCGGAATCAGGAGCGATGCGGAGCACTTCCCTGAAGGCGCTTCTGGCCGCCTCCGTATCTTTGAGCTTCACCTGCGCCAAGGCCAGGTAATAGTAGGCGTTGGCAAAGGAGCGGTTGAGCGCCAACGCCTTGCGGTATTCTTCGACGGCCAGCTCGCTCTTGCCCAGGGCGAAGTAGACCCTTCCCAGGTGCAGCCTGGCGCGCGGATCCCCGGGTCTCCTGCCGACGACGCTGCGCAGCACGGCCAGGGCCTGTTGGTAATCGCCGTTGCCCAGATGGGCGAGCCCCATGTTGATGGCGGCGCCGTCCTGATCCTGGTAGTAAAGGTCGTCCTGCACCAGCTTGAACTGGGCGATGGCGTCGGACCACCTCTTCATCTCCAGGTAGTTCACCCCCAGGTTGTTGCGGGCTTCGGAATAGCTCGGCCGCAGTTCAAGCGCCCTCAGGTACTTAGACTCGGCCAGCTCGTAGCGCCCCTTGCGGAACAGGGTCAGCCCCAGGTCGTTCAGCAGCGCGGGGTCTTTGGGGGTCAGTTTCTCGGCTTCGCTGAATTCGAGCAGCGCGGAGGAGAAATTGTTCTCAGCGTAGAAGGACTGACCCATCTGGTAGTGATAGAGGGAACTGTTCTTCTGGGCCTGGTTTAAGGCGCAGCCGGAGGCAAGGCTTAGCACGGCGACCAGCATGAGCGTGATTGAATGGCGCATTATACCTCATTGGCAAGAAACCTGGAGTTGCGTCTGGAAAATTAACAGATTAACGTCTCCTTGTCAATGAGGGCGGCGCCGAGCCGCCGGCACCCGCAGCCGCGCTCAGAGTTCGCCCACCCCCTCGAAGTGGGTCATCTTCTTGAAACTGCGGTAGCGCGCCTCGATCTCCTGATAGCTCAGGGTCTTGAGCCGGTCCAGACTGAAGGCCTCGACGTTGAAAGAGGCCATCACCGAGCCGAAGATCACCGCCTGCCGCACCCCTTCTTCGCTCAGGTTGCCGGTGTTGGCCAGGTAGCCCATGAAACCGCCGGCAAAGGTGTCGCCGGCCCCGGTGGGATCGAAGACCTCCTCCAGCGGATAGGCGGGGGCGGCGAAAACGGAGTGGCCGTTGAACATGAGCACGCCGTATTCGCCGCGCTTGACGATCAGGTTCTTGACGCCCATGTCGATGATCGCCTTCGCGGCCCGCACCAGGTTGGCCTCGCCGGAAAGCTGGCGCGCCTCACCCTCGTTGATGATGAAGAAGTCCACCCGGCTGATCACCTTTTTCAACGCCTCGGGCTTGGAGGAGATCCAGAAATTCATGGTGTCGCAGGCCACCACCTTGGGGTTGCGCACCTGGTTCAGCACCTCCATCTGCAGCTCGGGATCGATGTTGGCCAGGATCAGGTACTCGGCGTCCGCGTAGGATTCCGGGATCACCGGCTTGAAGGTCTCGAAAACGTTCAGGTGCGTCTCCAGGGTTTGCGCCTCGTTCAGGTCGTAGCCGTAGCGCCCTTTCCAGTGGAAGGTCTCCCCCGGCACCTTGGAAAGGCCGGTCAGGTCTATGTTGCGGGAGGCGAGAAAGCGGGTGTGCTCCTCGGGGAAGTCCTCGCCCACGATGGCCACCAGGTTGACGTCGGTGAAGAAGCTGGCCGAGGTGGAAAAATAGGTGGCCGAGCCGCCCAGCACCCGGTCCCTGCTGCCGAAGGGGGTTTCCACCGAATCGAGTGCCACGGAACCGACGACTAAAATGCTCATGTACGACCTCCAGGATTTGAAAAAGCGAAAGTTTGCGGGCGCGGCGGCCCGGGGTGCATGGGTTACAGATACTTGCCGATGATCAGTTCCAGGTTCTCGCGGGTTTCCACCGGAATCACCGAGGTGTCGCTGATCAGCGCGTACTTCAACGCCTCGCCGCAGCCGCAGCCTCGCCCGGCGGCGACGCGCTGCACGGCGCGCTTGATGATCAGCTTGGCGGTGGCGACGTTGGCGTTGATGATGGCGATGATCGCCTCCACCGAGACGTCGGCGTGGGCCTGGTGCCAGCAGTCATAGTCGGTAGAGAGCGCGATCACGCCGTAGCAGATCTCCGCCTCGCGGGCGAGCTTGGCCTCGGTCAGGTTGGTCATGCCGATCACGGAGGCGCCAAAGGAGCGGTACAGGTGGGACTCGGCGCGGGTGGAGAAGGCCGGCCCCTCCATGCAGACGTAGCAGCCGCCTTGGTGCACGTTCGCCCCGACCTCGCCCGCCGCGGCGAAAAGGGTGGCGGAAAGTTCGGCGCAGACCGGGTCGGCAAACTGCACATGCCCCACCACGCCGTTGCCGAAGAAGGTGTCCTTGCGAAAACCGCGGGTGCGGTCTATGAACTGGTCGGGGATGACGATGTGCCCGGGGACGATCTCCTCCTTCAGGCTCCCCACCGCCGACACCGAAATGATGCGGGTCACGCCGAGCTTCTTCATGCCGTAGATGTTGGCCCGGTAGTTCACCTCGCTGGGGGTGAAGCGGTGCCCCTTGCCGTGGCGCGGCAGGAACACCATCCGCACGCCATCCAGCGTGCCGGTAACGTATTCGTCGCTCGGTCTGCCGAAGGGGGTGTCCACCGTCAAGCGGCTGACCTCGGTCATGCCTTCCATTTCGTACAACCCACTGCCGCCGATAACCCCGATCGTCTCGCTAATCATGTCAACCTCCGCAGTCGCTTGTTTAAACTTTCAGTCGTCCAGCCGCCCCTTCAACTGGCCGCAGGCGGCCGAGATATCGCTGCCGCGGCTGGAGCGGGTGATCACCGTGACGTTCTTGTCCAAAAGGTACTTGTGGAAGCGGTCGATCGCCTCCTGGGTGGGACTGCGGAACGCGCAGCCGGCGTGCTCGTTGAAGGGGATCAGGTTCACCTTGGAGGGGATGTTGCTGATCAGGCGCACCAGCCGCTTCGCGTCCTCCAGGGTATCGTTGAGATACCGGATCAGCACGTACTCGATGGTGATCCAGCGCCGGGAGGGGAGCGGAAAGGCCTTGCAGGCGGCCAACAGCTGCTGCAAGGGGTAGCGTCGGTTCACCGGCATGATCTGCGAGCGCACCTCGTCGGTGGTGGCGTTCAGCGACAGCGCCAGGTTCACCGTGACGCCCCGGCCAAGCTCCGCCATCTCCGGCACCAAACCGCAGGTGGAGACGGTCACCTTGCGGGTGGAGAACTGGAAGCCGTCCGGGTCGGTCAGGATCTGCACGGCGGGGATGACCGCCGACAGGTTGGCCAGCGGTTCCCCCATCCCCATGAAGACGATGTTTCTGACCGGCTGGTCGCGCTTCACCGCGCACACCTGGTTGACGATCTCGGCGGTGGAAAGGTTGCGGGAGAGCCCGAAGCTGCCGGTGAGGCAGAAGGCGCACCCCATGGCGCAACCGACCTGGCTGGAGATGCACAGGGTGTTGCGCCCCTCGTCCGGGATCAGCACGCTCTCCACGGCGGCGCCGTCCTCCAGGCGAAACAGATACTTCCTGGTGCCGTCCTGCGAAGCCTCCACCACCTCGGGCTCGAGGTTGCTGATGACGGCGCTTTCCTCCAGGGCGCTGCGGAACTCCTTGGAGACGTTGGTCATCTGCGAGAAGCCGGTGGCGTCCATCTGGTAGAGCCATTTGAAGATCTGCTTGGCGCGGAAGCGCTCCTTGCCCAGGCCGGAGATGTAAGCCTCCAGCCCGGCCAGGGTGAAATTTTTAAGGTCTTTTTTTTCCATAGTTGGATATAAAAAAGCCCTTCTGGCGAAGGGCTTTCAGTGCCTCGACTCGTGCGGACTAGACCAGTTCGAGCTGGCTGAAAAAGTACGGTATTTCGAAAGAGGCGGATTCCGGGGAATCGGAACCATGCACGGTGTTCTCCTCGATGCTGACCCCAAGCTCCTTGCGGATGGTGCCGGCCTCGGCGTTGGCGGGGTTGGTTGCGCCCATCAGGCCGCGCCAGGAAAGGATGGCGTCCTCTTTCTCCAGCACCAGCGCGATCACCGGACCGCGGGACATGAAGGTGCACAGTTCGCCGAAGAAGGGGCGCTCCTTGTGCACGTAGTAGAACCCTTCAGCCTGGCTTTTGCAAAGGTGGATCTTCTTCATGCCGACGATGTTGAAGCCGGCCGCTTCTATCATCTCAAGCACCTTGCCCGTCACGTTTCTCTCGATCGCGTCAGGCTTTATGATTGCGAAAGTTCTTTCCATTGTTTCCTCCCGTAGCAAAATTGTATACCATCGCACTTCTTAGCATCCCGGCTCGATCGTTGTCAAGCCAAATCGGGCCGGCGAGCAGACGAAAAAAGCCCACAGATCGCTCTGTGGGCTTTTTGAAAACGGGGCTCGCCCCGCTTTCCTTACTTCTTCTCTGCGGGTGCCGTCGTGGTCGTGGTCGTGGTCGTGGTCGACGGAGCCTTGGCAGAAGACATCGGAGCCTGTGCCGGAGCAGCCGGAGCGGCCGGAGCTGCCTGCTCAGCAGCAGGAGCCGGAGCCTCTTCCTTCTTCTTGCAGCCAGCAGCAAAGGCAAAAGCCAAAGCCAGGCAAAGTGCTAAAGAGATCAGTTTTTTCATTGACGATATCACCTCTTTTCTTTTTAGATTTACCCTGCGCTCAACGCATGGTTAGTTCACGCTTTTGTTGCACTGTTCGTCCGCCGACGGTTGAAACCGAAGCGACGGACTGGATTTCCTGCCATTTGCCGACTGCCTCAGCACAGGTTTAGCCGGCATCCCGCACTGTTGCCGTCGACTGCGGCATTGAAAAAGCCCACAGATTTCTCCATGAGCTTTTTGAAACAGGGCTCGCCCTGCCTCGCTTACTTCTTCTCTGCAGGTGCCGTGGTGGTGGTCGTCGTGGTCGACGGTGCCTTGGCGGAAGACATCGGAGCCTGTGCCGGGGCGGGGGTGGTCGTGGTGGTGGTGGTTTCGGCTGCGGGCGCCGGAGCTTCTTCTTTCTTCTTGCAGCCAGCTGCGAAAGCAAGAGCCAAAGCCAGGCAAAGTGCCAAAGAGATCATTTTTTTCATTGTAAAGTCACCTCGTTCCTTTTTAGTTTTCAACATTCTGCGAATAACGCATAGTTTTTTGTGTCGTAACAAAGGGCGAATATACTAGCATTCTTACAAAAGTCAACATTTTTTAAAGCGATAAATCGTATAATTTACTTAGGACATCTTACTGGGCGCAGGCAAGCAACCGGGCGTCCCGGACTGCGCAGGCGCGACAGCGGCCCCTGCGCCCTCGTCAACCGGCCGCGCCCCTCCGTCGCCGCGTTTTTCGGCCGGACGAGGGGGGAGTTACCGCTAATGTGACATAACTAGGGGGGCCCAAGGTTAGTGCTTGTAAACGGCGAGCAAATATATTACCTTGTGTACATTAAATCCTGCACCAAGATCCACGAGGGGGAGTTGTGAGCGACAAACTCGGCAGCAAAGACCGGAAACTGCTTTTGGAATTGGCCCGCGAGGCCGTCAACGCCGCCGTCCGCACCGGTGGCTCGCCGCTCAGGGAGGTGACGGCGGCGCAACTGCTCGGAGCGCAGGGGTGCTTCGTCACCATCAAGAAACGCGGCGCCCTCAGGGGGTGCATCGGCAACTTCAATTCCAATAAACCGCTGTACCAACTGGTGCAGGAGATGGCGATGTCGGCGGCCATCCGCGACCCGCGCTTTTACCCGATGAAGGAGCAGGACCTGGACGATTTCGAACTGGAAATCTCCGTGCTTTCCCCGCTGGCCAAGATCTCGTCCCCCGATGAAGTGGTGGTCGGCACCCACGGCATCTATCTGGAGAAGAATTTCTCGCGCGGCGTGCTGCTGCCACAGGTCGCCGTCGAGCAGAAGTGGGACCGGGAAACCTTCCTGAACCAGACGGCGGTAAAGGCGGGGCTGCAAAGGGACGACTGGAAAGAAGGAGCGGACATCTTCGTCTTCACCGCGCAGGTCTTCGGCGAAACCCAGGCTGCGCATCCTGAAAAATAATCGGCAAGGCTAGAAAAAAAAAGGGGGCGCGGCGCGCCCCCTTTTCGTTTGCTGCCAGAACCTGCTTACATCTTCCTGCCGCCTTCCGCAGCCCACTTCTCCAGCATGTCGGTGGTGACGGACTTGGGACGCTCGATCGCGTAGCCCAGACCGCGGTCCCAGGTGATGTTGGCCATGCAGCCCAGGGCGCGGCCGACGCCGAAGAGGACGGTGTAGAAGTCCCACTCCTTCAGCCCGTAGTACCACTGGATCACGCCCGACTGCGCATCGACGTTGGGCCAGGGGTTCTTGGTCTTGCCGTGCTCGGTGAGCACGCCCGGTGCGGTCTCGAAGATCATGGCGACCAGCTTGAACAGCGGATCGTCCTTGAGGCCCGGGGTCTTCAGGCAGAACTCGCGCTGAGCCATGTAGCGCGGGTCGGTCTTCCTGAGCACCGCGTGGCCGTAACCCGGCACCACCTGTCCGGCGTTCAGGGTGTCCCACAGGGCCTTGGTGACGTTTTCCTTGGTCGCCTCGGCGCCGCCCAGTTTCTTCTGGAACTCCATGATCCAGCCGAGCACTTCCTGGTTGGCCAGGCCGTGCAGCGGGCCGGCCAAGCCGTTCAGGCCGGCCGAGTAGGCGTAGTAGGGGTCGGAAAGCGCCGAGTGCACGAGGTGCGTGGTGTGGGCGGAGACGTTGCCCGACTCGTGGTCGGAGTGCAGGATGAAGTACATCCTGGCCACGTCCTTGTACTGGTCGGTCTGGCCGATCATGTGCGCGAAGTTGGCGCCCATGTCCAGGGTCGGATCGATGGCGATCTGCTGGTCGCCGCGGTACTTAAGGTTGTAGATGAAAGCTGCCAGTACCGGGATGCGGGCGACGATGTCGCTGGCGTCCTCGTAGACGTGCTCCCAGGCGTCCATCTTGTTGAACTTCCCGGAGCTATAGAAGCCGGCGAACTTGGAATCCTTCTGCATGGCGAGGATGCCCACGGAGAGCATCACCATCGGGTGGCTATCCCTGGGGAGGGCGCGCACAGCGGTGAAGACGTACTCGGGGACGTTCTGACGGGTCTTGAACTCGGCCTCGACGGCAGTGACCTGCTCGGCGGTCGGCACTTCGCCGGTCAAGAGGAAATACCAGAAGGACTCGACGGTCGGATACTCGGAGCCGGCTGCCTTGGGGAGCGCCTCGAAGGTCTCCGGGATGGTCTTGCCCCGGAAACGAATCCCTTCCTGCGGGTCGAGGTAGGAGATATCGGTGACGAGGCTCCTGATGTCGCGGGCACCGCCGATGCACTGGCCGATGTCCACCTTGTCGATGATCACCGAGCTGAATTCCTTGGTCAACTTGGCGATGCGGGGACGGTGGGCCTGGATCTTCTCGAACAGTTTGTCTCTTAATTGCGTCATGTGCCAGATCTCCTTTTTTGTTGGGGGTTAAGTACACACTGATGAGTTAAAACGGTTGGTATCTGCCACCCTCTTCAACACGGTGCCGGTCAGATCCGCAGTATCGGCCTCTTGGCGCTTAGGAAAGTATACTGTATACACAGATTTTTCAAATGTATACCATTGCCGGAATACAAATTCAATACAAAAATTGCGTTTTACTTTTGGGAAAGAGGGGCGCGGCCCTATTTAGAGAATCACCAGTTGCCGATCGGAGAAGGTGAGGCGCTTAACTCCGCTTTCGCTCAGGTAAAAGGTGTCCTCGATACCGATTGCCCCCTCGCCGGGAAAGACCAGTTTCGGCTCGAAGGCGAACACCATGCCGGGAAGCAGCTGTTCCTGGTCGAACCCTTTGGCGATGAAGGGGTATTCGTCCAGCTCGATCCCCACGCCATGCCCGATGAACGGCACCTGGCCGCCGGGCGTTCCCATGAAACTGTCGGCGTATCCCAGCTTGCGCGCCAGCGCCAGGCAGGCGTCGTAGATCCCCCCCCAACTGGACTGCCTGCCGGCGAGCTCCAGCATGAGCGCCTCGACGGCCAGCATGTCGTCGTAGCCGCGGCGCATGCGATCCGAGAGCGAACCGATGGCGAAGATCCTGGTCTGGTCGACCAGGTAGCCGTCGAAGCAGCTGCCGAAATCGACCACGATCGGCTCGTCCCGGCCGATGCGGTTGTAACTCGGCCCGTAGCCGAAGGCGGGCGTCAACCCCATCCCTCCCAGCGGCGCGTTGGCGCTGGAGGGCGCGGCGGCGTCCGGCCCGGAGAGCACCAGGCCCTGGGAAGGCTCACCGTTGAAGGCGCGCATGCGCATGGTTCCCTGGTGCCCCTCCAGGCGCGCCAGGTGTTCCAGCTCCGCGGCGACCTGCAATTCGCTCATCCCCTCGCGCAGCACCTCGGCGGCGCGGCGGTACACCTTGTCGGCCTGAAGGGCCGCGTCCTGCAGGATGTGGATCTCATAATGGCTCTTCAGCATCCGGACTCGCCGGATCAAGGGGGAGGCGTCGACGATTTGGGCGTTGGGATAGAGGCTGGCGTATTTCCGGTAGAGGTTGACCGGCAGGACGTCGAATTCCAGGCCGAGCCTGGCCGGCGTCCGATGGCCGTGCTCGGCCAGCATGCCCGGCAGATCGCCGAGCGAGGGAAAAGGGACCACTTGGGCGAGCCCGCACTCCATGCGCGCCCGCAGGAAATCCCTGCGCACCAGGTACACCGGCTCGCCCGCGACCGGGACATAGAGGTTGCCGCTTTGGATCGTGCCGGTGAAATAGAAAAGATCGGCGTTTTGCAGGATGATGACCGCGTCCAGACCGGCCGCCGCCATCTCGACCTGCAGCTTCCGGTAACGGTATTCCAGTTCGTTTTTAGGCGTTATCCGCATACTCCTCCCTGCCGGCCGACCACCATTCATGTCAAGAAGCAGGCAAGATAGCGCAGTCGGCAGCGCCAGTCAACGCCGTATTTGACAGGTGACCGCAGCGTGTGGCAAGTAGGGAGGAAAAGGGCCGGAGGGAGAGATCCCCCCCTCCCCCATTGTATGGACCGGAGTCAAGGGGGAGGGTTTTTGATCAGCATCGATCCTCGACTTCGGCAGGGGTAGGTGGCGTTGAACGGGTGCATCGTCAAACGCGACATTGCGCTGGGGCTACCAGGGCAACTTTGCGCCAAACGAGTCCCCCCTCCCCTTGCGGGAGGGGGAGTCTCGGCAAAAGCTTAAGGTAGCGCTCATGCCCATCAAGGGGGAGGGGGCTTTGGATCCACTTCGATCCTTACCTATAACTCAGTGCCCCTTGCAGGAGAAGGAGCTATTCGGCTCCTTCCAGCTGCAGTTCCTGGATCGCCATCTCGCGCAGCTTGAACTTCTGGATCTTGCCGCTGGCGGTCATCGGGTAGGAATCGACGAAGCGCACGTATTTGGGGATCTTGTAGTTGGCGATCCTGCCGCGGCAAAACTCCTGCACCTCCTCCTCGGTCAGCGTCATCCCTCCCTTGAGGACCACGGCCGCCATCACCTGCTCCCCGTACTTGCGATCGGGGACGCCGTACACCTGGATGTCGGAGATCTTCGGGTGGGTATAGAGGAACTCCTCGATCTCCCGCGGATAGATGTTCTCGCCGCCGCGGATGATCATGTTCTTGATCCGACCGGTGATCTTGCAGTAGCCGTTTTCGTCCATGACGGCGAGATCCCCGGTATGGAGCCAGCCGTCGGCGTCGATGGCCCTGGCCGTCTCTTCCGGCATCTTGTAGTACCCCTTCATCACCAGATAGCCGCGGGTGCAGAGCTCCCCCTGCTTGCCGGGGGGAAGCTCCAGGCCGCTTTCGATGTCGACGATCTTCAGTTCCACGTTGGGCAGCACCTTGCCGACCGTGGAAACCTTCAGCTCCAGCGGATCGTCGGTGCGGGTCTGGGTGATGACCGGGGAGGATTCCGTCTGGCCGTAGGCGATGGTGATCTCGCCGGCGTGCATGTCGCGGATCACCCGGCGCATCACCTCGATGGGGCAGTTGGAGCCGGCCATGATGCCGGTCCTGAGCGAAGTCAGGTCGAAGCTGCCAAAGCTCGGGTGCTCGAGTTCGGCGATGAACATGGTGGGCACGCCGTGCACCGCCGTGCAGCGCTCCTTCTCGATCGCCTGCAGCACCTTCAGGGGGTCGAAGATCTCCACCGGCACCATGGTGGAGCCGTGGGTGACGCAGGCCATCACCCCGAGCACGCAGCCGAAGCAGTGGAAGAAAGGGACCGGGATGCAGAGCCGGTCCTTTTCCGTGAAGCGCATGCACTCGCCGATGTTGAAGCCGTTGTTGACCACGTTGTGGTGGGTGAGCATCACCCCCTTGGGAAAGCCGGTGGTGCCGGAGGTGTACTGCATGTTGATGACGTCGTGCTGGGAAAGCCCGCTTTCCGCGGCGGCCAGCTCCGCGTCGGAGACCCCGGCGCCCAACTCCACCATCTGGTCGAAATTGAGCATGCCGCCGGGCGTCCCCTCCCCGAGAAAGACCACGTGCTTCAAAAAGGGAAGCGCCGCGCTTAAGAGCTCCCCCTCCCCCTTTTGGGCGAGCTCCGGCACCACCTCGCCGAGGGTCTGCAGGTAATCGGTATCCTTGAATCCCTGCACCAGGAAAAGGGTGCTGGAGTCGGACTGTCTCAATATGTATTCCAGCTCGGCGGACTTGTAACTGGTGTTCACCGTCACCAGCACGGCGCCGATCTTGGCGGTGGCGAACTGCAGCACCACCCATTCCGGGACGTTGTAGGCCCAGATGGAGAGATGATCCCCCTTCTTCACCCCCATCCCCAAGAGCCCCTTCGCCACCTGGCGGCAGCGCTCGTTGAACTGGCGATAGCTGTAGCGCAGCCCCCGGTCGACGTAAACCAGCGCCTCGTTGTCCGGAAACCTCGCGGCGATGTCGTCCAGCAGCGCGCCCACCGTGAAATCGATCTGTTGCGACATGGTTTTGCCTCCTTGTTTATTGATACTAAACTTTTTATCGTTTAAACTTAACCATATGAAATAAAAAAGAGTTTTACGGATTATCACAGCGTCCGGGGCATGTCAAGATTTATGGAGGGCGGCGCGAGGCCCGGCAAAGCCTGCTCCCTTCCCGAGTTTTTTCCGACCGGCGCACAAAGGAATTGTTGTCAAGATGCGGCTCATACTCTATATAATGGTCACGCCTCGGACTGCTTTTCGCTGCCGCCCCCCTCAGGCCTTGTCCGGCTGCACTTTCTAATATTAAAAACGTTGACTCGGCAAACGGCAGGCGGTTGCAGCACTTAACCTAATATCTCGTAATTTATAATGTTTTTGCCGGCAGCCGCAATCCGGCGCTGTTCATTTTTTAGGCAATCCGCTGAGACGCCCAATTTGAAACCGGTTTTTTCGGCGATTCACACCTTTTCCACAGCGCTTTCCACAAAGGTTGTGGACCTGCCGGGAAATCCGCTGCGCCACGACGAATCGTCGCAACTCATGCTGCACGCCGCCGGCGGAAACGGCCGCAAGGGGATCAAACCAGATGCAAACCGTATTGGTGATCGAGGATGAAAAGGACCTGGCGGAACTGGTCGCCTTTCACCTGGAAAAGGAGGGGTTCCGCGCGCTGATCGCGGGGGACGGCGCCTCCGGTCTGAAGGAGGCGCGCAGCGCCAAGCCCGACCTGATCCTGCTCGACTTGATGCTGCCGGGGATGATGGGGACCGAGCTCTGCCGGCTCTTGAAAGGCTCCGAGCAGACCGCTGCCATTCCGGTCATCATGCTGACCGCCAAGGGGGAGGAGATCGACCGGGTGGTCGGCTTCGAGATGGGGGCCGACGACTACGTGGTCAAGCCTTTCTCCACGCGCGAGCTGATGCTGCGCGTGCGGGCGGTCTTGCGCAGAAACGCGGAGTCGACGCCCAAGGGGGCGACCGTCACCATCGGAGAGCTCTGCATCGACACCGAACGGCACCAGGTCATGGTCGCCGGGGAAGAGGTGCTGCTCACCTCCACCGAATACAAGCTGCTGATGAACCTGGCCGAGCGCATCGGCCGGGTGCAGAGCCGGGAGTTGCTGCTGCAAAACGTCTGGGGCTACAACTATTTCGGCGACACCCGCACCGTCGACACCCACTTGACCCGCCTGCGGACCAAACTGGGCGCGGCGGGCGAAATGATCAAGACGGTGCGCGGCTTCGGTTACAAGATGGAGGCATCATGAAAGGAAGTTTCCGCTGGAAATTGCTCCTCTCCTACCTGCTGCTGGTGCTGTTTCTGGGGAGCGGGCTCTACGGCTACCTGTCGCTGAGCCTGGAGGAGACCATTACTTCCGGCAGCCGCGATCATCTGCAGGACGAGGCGCGCGTCGCCTCGCTCATGGCCGGCAAGGAGATCCGGGAGCTGCGGCGCGACGCTCCGGCGCTGACCGCCTCCCTGGCCAAGGCGACCAGGGCCAGGGTCACCGTGATCGGCGGCGACGGCGTGGTGGCCGCGGATTCGGAGGTGGCGCCGGCCGAGTTGGAGAAGCTGGAAAACCACGGCAGCCGGCCCGAGGTGCGGCAGGCGCAGGCGACCGGGATGGGGAGCTCGACGCGCTACTCGGCCACGCTGCACACCAACATGCTGTACGTCGCGGCCCCCTTTCCCGGCGGTCTGATCCGGCTGGCGCTGCCGCTTTCCGAGATCGAACAGGCGAAGCAGCGCCTGCAAAGGAGCCTGGGCGCCGCCCTGGCGGCCGCGGTGCTCGCCTCGCTGCTGTTATCCTACTTCCTTTCCAACGTCACCTCCCGAAACCTGCGCAATCTGGCGGCGCTCGCCGCGCGCATCGGCCGCGGGGAGTTCGGCACCCGCATGCCGGTGACCAGCAAGGACGAACTGGGGGAACTCGCCCAGGTCATGAACGAGATGACGGCGCGCATCGAGGGGCAGATGGAGCGGATCTCCTCGGAAAAGAACCGGCTGGACGCCATTCTCGAGGGAATGGGCGAAGGGGTGATGGTCACCGACCAGCAGGGGGTGGTCACCCTGGTGAACCCGGCCTTTGGCGAGATGTTCGGCGGCGGCGGCCAAGTGCTGGGGCGGCAGTTGTTGGAGGTCAGTCGACATCCCGACCTGTACCAGAGCTGCCGCCAGGTGCTCTCCGAGCGGCAGGAGCGGCGCCAGGAGCTCCACCTGGCCGGCGGCCGGGCGATGCTCGTGCATTGGGTGCCTCTGCTGGAAGCGGACGCCCTGCGCGGGGTGGTGGCGGTCTTCCACGACATCAGCGCCCTGAAAAAGGTGGAGAGGATCCGCCGCGATTTCGTGGCCAACGTCTCTCACGAGTTGAGAACGCCGGTCACGGTGATCAAGGGTTACGCCGAGACCCTGTTGTCCGGCGCGCTCGACGAGGACCCGCAGCGCAGGGAGCGTTTTCTGGGCATCATCCTCAGCCACTCGGATCGGCTCTGCTCCCTGATCGGCGACCTTTTGACCCTTTCGGAGCTGGAATCGGGCGAACTGAGCCTGCAGCCGGAGGAGATCCAGTTGGACAGCGCCGTGCGCCACGCGCTGCTGCTCATGGAGCAACGCGGGGAGGAAAAAGGGGTCGTCCTGGAATCGCGGGTGGCAACCGGCGCGGTCCGGGTCAGAGCCGACCGGGGCAAGCTGGACCAGGTGCTGATCAACCTTTTGGACAACGCAGTCAAGTACTCGGCCCCGGGAGGAACGGTCAGCGTGCTGGCCGCCGAGGAAGGGGACATGGTGAGGGTTTCGGTGCGCGACAGCGGCATCGGCATCCCCGGCAAGGATCTGCCGCGTATCTTCGAGCGTTTTTACCGGGTAGACGAGGCGCGCAGCCGCGACCAGGGCGGCACCGGCCTCGGGCTCTCCATCGTCAAACACATCGTGCAGGCGCACGGCGGCAGCGTCAGCGTAGAGAGCGATCCGGGGCAAGGTTCGCTGTTCTCCTTCACCCTGCCCAAGGCGAAAGACGCGTAGGATGCGGTGAACATCGTGAACCGCATCGCTCCCAAACCGATGCGGTTCGTGCCTCACCGCATACAAAGCTTTAACAGCCGGCCGACCTCCGCAGCCGGCGCCGAACCGTCCTTGACGACACTTCGGCGCCGGCTTTTTTGCGCCCCTACCCTGCCCCCTTTCCACTTTAAGCTATAATCTGTCCGTTTCATGAAAACTTACCAGAACCGTAACACTGCTGTAACATCGGACTGGCATCTTGTCACCATATACAAACAAAGGAGAGCACCCAATGATAAAGACCATCAGGAAAAGCATGTTGGCGCTGGCCGCCTTGGCCGCCCTCACCGCCGCGGGAAACGCCCGGGCCGAGGTGCTGATCAACGGCGCCGGGGCAACCTTCCCCTACCCGCTCTACTCCAAATGGTTTTCCGAATACGCAAAGATCGATCCCAGCGTCAAATTCAACTACCAATCGATCGGCAGCGGCGGCGGCATCAAACAGATCAGCGCGCAGACGGTGGACTTCGGCGCCAGCGACAAGTTTCTCTCCGACGAGGAACTGAAAGGCGCGCCGGGCAAGCTTCTGCACATACCGACGGTGATGGGCGCGGTGGTGGTCACTTACAACCTCCCCGGCATCGGCAAGGGGCTGAAATTATCCTCCGAGGCGCTGGCCCAGATCTACGAGGGGAAGATCACCTCCTGGAACGACGCCAAGATCGCCAAGGACAACGCCGGAGTGCAACTGCCGAACAAACCGATCATCGTGGTGCACAGATCCGACGGCAGCGGCACCACCAGCATCTTTACCGATTACCTCGCAAGCGTCAGCCCCGAATGGGCCAAGAGCGTGGGCAAGGGGGCTTCGGTCAAGTGGCCGGTGGGGCTGGGCGGCAAGGGGAACGAAGGAGTGGCCGGTCAGATCAAGACCACGCCCGCCACCATCGGCTATGTGGAACTCGCCTACGCCTTCGAGAACAAGCTCCCTTACGCCTTTCTGAAAAACAGCGCCGGCAACTTCGTCGAGCCCTCCATCGCCTCGACCTCGGCGGCCGCCGCCGGAGCGGCCAAATCGATGCCCGCCGACTACCGCATCTCGCTGGTGAACCAGCCCGGCAAGGGCGCCTACCCGATCGTCGGCTTCACCTGGCTCCTGGTCTACCAGGATCAAAAAGACAAGGCCAAGGGGAAAAAACTGGTCGAGTTCCTGAACTGGGAGCTTAGGCAGGGGCAGAAGATGGCGGACAAGCTGCTGTACGCGCCGTTGCCGGCCAACGTGGCGAAGATGGTCGAGAAGACGGTGAAGAGCATCAAGTAACGCGCAAAACAGCGGTTAACGGAGCAGGCATCAAACAGTTGCAAACGGAGAAGATCTTGCCATTAGCCAGCACCTCAAACGGCGCCCGGACCGCCAAAAAGCTAAACGGGGACCTCGTCTTTCGCTACCTCACCACCTTCTTCGCCTTCAGCATCCTGGCAATCCTGGCGCTGATGCTGGTCGAGATGAGCGTCGAGAGTCTGCCGTCGATCAAGAAATTCGGCTGGAAATTCATCACCGCCAGCGACTGGGACGCGGTGCAGGGGGTCTTCGGAGCGCTCCCCTACCTGTACGGTTCGGTGGTCTCATCGGTGCTGGCCCTGCTGCTCGCCACTCCCTTGAGCATCGGCGCCGCGCTCTTCATCACCGAGATCTGCCCCAAGCGCTGGAGCGGGCTGATCGCGCCGCTGGTCGAGCTCTTGGCGGCGATCCCCTCGGTCATCTACGGGCTTTGGGGGGTGCTGGTGATGGCCCCCTGGCTGCAATCCACGGTCGAGCCCTTCCTGATCGCCCACTTCGGCTTTCTCCCCTTCTTCGAGGGGGCACCCTACGGGGTGAGCATGCTCGCCGCGGTCTTCATCCTGATGATCATGGTGGTGCCGATCATCACCTCGATCACCAAGGAGGTGCTGCTCGCCGTGCCGCAAAGCCAGAAGGAGGCGGCCATCGCCCTGGGCGCCACCCGCTGGGAGATGATCATGATGGCGATCCTCCCTTACGGCAGGTCCGGGATCCTGGGCGCGGCCATCCTGGGGCTTGGGCGCGCGGTCGGCGAGACCATGGCGGTCACCATGGTGATCGGCAACGCCCCCAAGATCTCGGCCTCGCTGCTCTCTCCGGCCTACACCATGCCGAGCGTGATCGCCAACGAGTTCGCCGAGACCACCTCCAAGCTGCACGGCTCGGCCCTGATGGAGATCGGCCTGATCCTGCTGATCGTCACCCTGATCATCAACGCCCTGGCGAGGCTCCT
>CAIYDQ010000155.1 GCA_903925075.1 uncultured Geobacter sp. | reverse complement strand
GTGAAGTTTCCGCCGAATCCTATCCCGGCAACGATGTGATGGACATGGTCCCGCTTGCGGTCTACGAAGTCGTCATCCCCAAGCCTACCGAAGATTCCTTGAGCTATTCCGAGCCGTTGCCGCAAAACTCCTTGCCGTATCTGGAAAGAACGGACAAATACCATTCCGTCGGCTCCGCTTTCGCGATAGGACCCAATGAGTATGTATCCGCGGCTCACGTGCTGAACCCCGGCAGAGGGAGCAGTTTCGGCAATCCTTGCCTCAGGGATAAAAACGGCAAGGTCTTCGAGATAGACAAGATCGTGAAGTACTCGGAGCTCAAGGATTTCATCGTCTTCACCTTGAAAAACAGGCGGACCGATAAATATTTCCAGACTCAAACGGAGCCGCACATCAACCGCAAGGTGTTCGCCGTGGGGAACGCGCTTGGTGAAGGGGTCGTGATACGGGACGGCCTCTACACCTCCAGCACCCCGGAAGACGAGAACGGCCAATGGAACTGGATACGATTCTCCGCGGCTGCCTCGCCGGGCAACAGCGGGGGGCCTCTGCTGGACGAGTTGGGCAGGGTCATCGGCGTCGTGTTGATGAAATCGGCCAACGAAAACCTCAATGACGCCCTGCCTATCGGCGAGATCCTCGCCGCTCCGACCAATACTTCGATCGCCTATAAAAAGCTGTCCTATGGGATGGCCAACATGCGCGTCCAAAAAAATTCCGTGCATAAAAAGATCGGCCAACTGCCGAAAACGTACCGGGAGTTGGATGCCGAATTGAACGAGTTGAGGGGTCAGTGGTACTACGGCATCATGAAAAACTTTTTTGCCGAACAAAAGGAGAACATTTTCCCGAACGGAAAAGGTTCCCGGGCCCTGCTGCATACGGTTTCGCCGGCGATATTCCCCAAGCTGATCACCCAAAAAGAGGACGGCAATTGGGAGGCGGTGCAACCGGCCGAGATCAAACAGGCCGAATTGCCCGGCAACGGCCACCTGTTGCATGGCACCCAAGGCGGCCTGCTTTTCCTCTCGATCCAAAAACCCGACGACGTCTCCCTGGCCACCTTCTACGACGATTCGAAGGTCTTCATGGACCTGCTCCTCAAGGGTGTCTCCCTCACCAGGGAATTCGCTTCGCGCAAAATAAGGATCACCTCTTTGGGAAAGGGCCGGGAGCACTCGCTCTTCGTCGATCGCTATGGCAGGAAGTGGATCGTCAACGTCTGGAACCAGGAATACAACGACGTCAAGCTGGTGACCTTTTCTCTGCCGGTCCCCGGCGGTTTAGTGACCATGCTGAGTTTGGGGCAATCGGGTGATGTCGATTACCGGCAGGTCCCGGATCTCAAGGTGCTCGCCAATTTCATCGACGTATCCTACTTCGGAACTTTGAAAAAGTGGCGCGAATTCCTGCAAATGGAGGGTCTGCTTCCCTCGGTCTTGCTGCCGATCGAGATCGCATTCGACTACCAACGGGAATTTCGCTACAAATCGAAAAAATTCTCCGTTACCGTCCCCTCGGCGGTGGTGGAGATATCCGAAAAAAACGGCTTGGGCCTGCTGGTCAATTTCTACCAGGAAAAGTCCAGGACGGTGTGGGACGTAAATTCGATAGTGATGGGTGAGGAAACCACTTCCGCCACGAGTCTCGGGGTGGTAAGAAATATGCGGCCGCCGGCCGGTCTGAACGAGCGTTTCCTCGACAAATGGGAGATTATCGCCAAGCGCCGGTAGCCGCGCCGCGCCTCGGCATACTTTGGTCTGGGAACCGTTTACCACTATCAAAAGGAAATGGAAAAGGCCCTTTTCAATTACAGCCGGGCCATCGAACTCGATCCCCGCTTCGAAGAGGCCTTCAACAACAGGGGCAATGTTCATGCGTTGCAGGGGAGGTTCGACCAGGCTATTGCGGACTATGACAAGGCGGCGGATATCAATCCGAAAAGTTCCAGCGCGTACAACAACCGCGGCAACGCCTATAAAGCCAAAGGCAAGCCGGCTCTGGCCATAGACGATTTCGGCAAGGCGATAGCGGCCAATCCGAACTTCGACCTCGCTTACACCAATCGCGGCCAGGCGTATATAGCCGGTGGGCAAATCGACCTGGCCCTGGAGGATTTCAGCAAGGCTATCGAGATAGCCCCCCAAAATTATCTGGCTTATTTCAGCCGAGGCTGGATTTATAACGAAAAACGCGCAATCGACAAGGCTATTGCAGATCTTGACCAAGCTATCAAGCTCAATCCCAAGGTCGATTCCGCTTACATCAGCCGCGGTTACTCCTATGTGCTGAAACGGCAAAAGGACATGGCACTTGCCGATCTGAACAAAGCTCTGGAGTTGAACCCCAAAGCCCTGCAAGCCTATTTGCGGCGCGGGGATCTTTTCGCCGAGGAGAAAAAATACGACCAGGCTTTTTCCGATTTCGGCAAGGCGCTGGAGATAGCTCCCGGCAACTATCAGGCCTATTCCCAGCGCGGCTACGCCTATGATGCCGCCGGCCAATTCGATCTCGCCATTGCCGATCACAGCAAGGCCATCGAATTGAACCCCGCTTCGGACCGATCGCATCTGTTTCGCGCCCAAGCGTATTTCCATAAAGGACACGTCGAAGAAGCCTTGGCCGACTGCAACAGGGCCATCAAACTCAATGCAAAGCTGGAGGGGGCCTATCTCTGCCGGGGAGATTGCTATGAGGTCAAAAGCCAGCACGATTTGGCGATTGCCGATTACGACATGGCTATCTCCTTAAACGCGAAATCGGGCTCCGGCTATGCCCGACGCGCGCAAGCTCGCTGCGCCAAGGGGGAGTTGGATCAGGCGCTGCTGGACTACGGCACGGCAATTGAGCTCTCTCCCCGAAGCTCGTACGGCTACGGCGGCAGGGGCATGTTGTACGTTTTAATGCAGCGCTACGACGACGCTAGCGCCGATTTCAGCAAATGCGTCGACCTCGCTCCCCAAAATGGCTACCATTACCTTTTCCTGCAAATCTCCACCTGGCTGGCACATGGCAAGGGGGACGAAATAAACGACCTGCTGCGCCGATATGCCGGCGGCAAAAACGACGCATGGGTAGATCGCCTCGTAGATTATTACCTCGGCGCCGGCGGGTTGAGCGAAGAAGCCGTTCTCTCGACGGCCAACGCCGGCAAGGACGACGCGGAACGCAAAGACAGGCTCTGCGAGGCTTACTTTTATCTCGGGGCGAAACGCCTGGTGATGGGAAACAGAACCGGCGCCTGCGAATTTTTCGCCAAGTGCCTTGAGACAAATCAGTTCAGATTCAGGGAGTTTATTGCCGCCAAAGAGCTGCTGGCGTTGATTAACAAAGGAGGGATCTAGCCGGAGGCGATCCCGACATCCGACAAGCGTCGGCTCTCTTCCCGGAGATGCACAAACGACCAACGGCCTCTCTGATCGCCAGAGAGGCCGTTGGTCGTGCTACGGGTTATTGCAGTTACCCTGAGATTTTTTTTGCGCCTTTTGCGCTTTTTTGTGGCTAAAAGCTTTTCGGGTTTATTGCTTCGGGCTCCAGTCGATCAAGGGACGGACGTACTCGATGTCGAAGTGGACGGCGTACTTGATCATGGCCGCCGCCTTCTCGTTGGAGATGGCGGCCACGTGCGCCTTCACCGCCTCCAGGTTGGGCCCTTCGCTCTCCATGCTGCGCAGTTTCAGATACACCCGGCACCCCCGGGTCAGCATCGGGTTCTCGTTGGGAAGCACGCTCATGAAGACGGCGCGCCCGGTGTCGAGCAGGTTTTGGCCGCTGCGGGTGTCGCCCAGCGCCAACACCAGGGTGAGGTCGTCGGGCATGGTCGCCGAGCCGAAGACGGCCACGTTGGGGTTGCCATCGCGGTCGGCGGTGGCCAGGACGCCGACGCGGCGCGGATCGTTCACCAAATCTCTCACGGCTTTCGGCTCTAGCATGTTCCCCCCTCCTGTCGTTTCTTCTCGTCCAAGGCCCTGAGCACCCTTTCCGGGGTGATCGGCATCTCGGTGAAGCGCACGCCGATGGCGTCGTAGACGGCGTTGAAGATGGCCGGGATCACCGGCTGGATCGGCCCTTCGCCCGCTTCCTTGGCCCCGTAGGGGCTGTCGGGATCGTAGCTCTCCACGAAGGTGGTGTTCAATTCGGGGAGATCGGCCATGGTCGGGATCTTGTAGTCGTGCAGGGACGGGTTCATGAGCCTGCCGTCCCTACCCACCTTCACCTCCTCGTAGAGCGCCTGGCCGAGCCCCATCATGATGGAGCCCTCCACCTGCCCCTCCACGCTCACCGGGTTGATCGGCTGCCCGCAATCGCCCGCCTCGGTCACCCGCAACACCCGGACCTCGCCGGTCTCCAGATCGACGTCCACCTCGGTCACCTGGGCGGAGAAGCCGTAGGTCGGGCTGTGGCCGATGTTGGCCCCCTTGAACTTGCCGGTGCGCCGGGGAGGGGTGTAGTCGCCGGTGGCGGTGAGCGGCCCGTGGGCGTCGATGTACTTGCTCACCACGTCCCAAAAGGCGATCTCCTTGCCCGGCTCGAAGACGGAGCGGATCATGCCCCGCTTCGCCTCCAGCTGCTCGGCGCGCACCCCGAGCTGGACGGCGGCGACCGGCAGGAGCTTGTCGATGATGTTGTCCGCCGCCTTGCAGACGGCGCTCCCCGCGGCCACCGTGACCCGGCTGGCGAAACTCCCCAGGTCGAAGGGGGCAAGCGAGGTGTCGCCGCTCACCACATGGATGGTCTCGAAGGGGAGGCCGAACTTCTCGGCGGCCATCATCCCCAGCACCGTGTCGGAGCCCTGGCCGATGTCGGTGGCGCCGCAGTAGACGGTGACCCCTCCCTCGGTGTCGACCCGGATCAGGGCGGAGGAGTGGGGCTTGTAGGCCATGTACAGGGTGTAGGCGGTGCCGGAGATGTAGTAGCCGCCGGCGAGGCCAATCCCTTTGCCGAAGGGGAGTTTGCCGTGCTTCTCCCGGTAGCCGGAGAGCTCGGTCGCCTGGTCCAGGCACTTCCTGAATTCGCAGTGGCGCACCACCTGCCCGCTCACCGTCTCGTGCTTAAGCCCGATGGCGTTCTTCTTCTTGAGGTCGTAGGGGTTCATCCCCAGGTCGATGGCGATCTGGTCCAGCAGGCTTTCCAGGGCGAAGCGGGGCTGCACCCCGCCCAGGCCGCGCATAGCGCCGCAGGTCGGCTTGTTGGTGAAGATGCGGCGCGCCCGGAAACGGACGTTCTTCACGTCGTAGGGGAGGTGCAGCATGGCCGCCGTGTAGAAGAGGATCACCAGTCCCCAGCCGCCGTAGCTCCCGCCGTCCATGGTGCCGTCGTAATCGATGGCGGTGATCATCCCTTCCTTGTCCACCCCCACCTTGACCCGCATCTGGATCGGATGGCGGCCGCGGTGCTGGAGGAAGACCTCGCGCCGCGAGTAGAGGACCTTCACCGGACGCCCGGCCTTCCTGGCCAAAAGCGCGGAGATCAGCTCGTTGTTGGAGACCTCCCCCTTGCCGCCGAAGGCTCCGCCCACGCCGGTCACCTTCACGTGGATGCGGTCCATCTCCATCTGCAGCACCTTGGAGAGGTGTCGGTGCAGGTAGTGGGGGACCTGGGTGGTGGACCAGATGAAGAGCTCGCCGTTGGTGTCGAACTTGGAGACGGCGCAGTGCGGCTCCATGAAGGCGTGGTTCACGTAGCTGGTCTTGAAGGTCTTCTCCAACACGTAATGGGAATCGGCGAAGGCCTTTTCCACGTCGCCGAAGTCCTGGTCCGCCTCGTAGGCGATGTTGCCGGGGAACTTGTTGTCCTCGTGGATCTTCACCGCGCCTTCGGCCATGGCCTCTTCCGGGGTGGTGTAGACCGGGAGCGGTTCGTAGACCACCTCGATCAGGTCGAGGGCGCGCTCGGCGGTCTCCGGGTCCACCGCCGCCACCGCCGCCACCGGCTCGCCGTGGAAGCGGACCTTCTCATGGGCGATGGCGTACTCGGTCGGCATCTGCGGCACGATCCCGTACTTGATGGGGGTCTCGGAGCCGATCAGCACCGCCTTCACCCCGGGGAGCGCCTGGGCCTTGGAGGTGTCGATGCTCAGGATCCGGCTGTGCGCGATGTCGGAGCGCTTGATCCGGCCGTGCAGCATCATGGGGAACTGCAGGTCGTCGGCGAACTCGTGCTCGCCCTTCACCTTCTTGGGGGCGTCCTTCCTGGTCACCGTGCTGCCGATGACGTCGAACTCGCGCTTAGCCATGGTGCGCCTCCCCGGAGATGAGCTGTCCCGCGTGCTCCACCGCCTCGACGATCTTGGTGTAGCCGGTGCAGCGGCAGAGGTTGCCGGCCAGCGCGGTCTTGATCTCGTCCCGGCTGGGCCGGTCGTTCTCCCGCAGGAGCGCTGCGGCGGAGAGCACCATCCCCGGCGTGCAGAAGCCGCACTGCACCGCCCCCTTGTCGATGAACGCCTTCTGCACCGGGTGCAGTTCGTTCCCCTTGCTTAATCCCTCGATGGTGACGATCTCCTTGCCGACGCAGGCGAGCGCCAGGGTGAGGCAGGAGAGGGTGGGGCGGCCGTCGATCAGCACGGTGCAGGCGCCGCAGTCGCCGATGCCGCACCCCTTCTTGGTCCCGGTGAGGCCGACCGTCTCGCGGATCACGTCCACCAGGTAGGCGCCGGGCGAGGCGGCCAGGTCGAAATCCTCGCCGTTTATGTTGAGCTTGAGCAGTGTTTTCATGCCTTGTTCCTCCTGCTGCCGATCTGTTCCAGGCAATGGGTGAGCCCGCGCCGCGCCAGCACCCCGACCACCCGGTTGCGGTAGTCGGCGGAGGCGCGCACGTCGTCGATGGGGGCCGCTTCGGCGGCGACGCCGGCGGCGGCCGCAGCGAGAAACGCCTCGTCCACCGTCATCCCCTTCAGTTTCTCTTCGGTCGCGGCGGCTCGGTAGCTGATGGGACCCACCGAACCCATGGCGAGCCTGACCTCGGCCGCCGTCGCGCCGTCCGCCTCCAGCCGCAGGTAGACCCCCAGGTTGATCATGTCGATCTCCATGGCGCGCCTTAAGCCCCGAAGCCGGTAGGCGACCGCGGCGTCGGCTGCAAGCGGCGGCAGCCGGAAACCTTTCAGGTACTCTCCCGGCTTGAGCGCCGTCTTTCGGTAGGCCAGGAAGAATTCGGCGATGGGGAGCCTGCGCTCGCCGGCCTGGCTCCCGATCAGCAGCTCGCAGCCGTGGGCCAGCAGCACCGGCGGGGTCTCGGCCGCCGGCGAGGCGTGGCAGACGTTGCCGGCCATGGTGGCCATCCAGCGCACCTGGTTGGAGCCGAGGTTGGAGGCGGCAAAGGCGAGCGCCGGGGCGTGCTCCTTCACCAGCGCGCTCCGCTCGATCTCGGCGACCTTCACCCCGGCCCCGATGGTGAGTCCAGCCGCCGGGTCGTAGGCGATCCCCTTCAACTCCGGCAGGTCCGAGATGTCGAGCAAGAGTCTCGGAGCGAGCAGCCTCTCCTTGATCAGCACCAGGAGGTCGGTGCCCCCGGCCAGGATCTTGGCGTTGTCGCCGTGCGAGGCATAGAGGGCCTCGAACTCCCTCAGCGAACCGGGTCTTTGGTAGGCAAACGATTGTCCATGCATCCGATTTACTCCTTTTTTTAGCGCTAATCATCTTTTGACCAGGCAATCATACGATGTTATATTGAGGCCGCTAAAATAAGTCAATCACGCACCATTTCTATACCCAGTACCCAAAACGGTACCAGGTCAGCCGCACCGGAGTCGCACATGGTGGAGAACGACAAGCCCCAGCCGCAGTTGGCCTACCGTGGCAAGCATTACTACTGTTCGGTCGACGTGACGCTGGCGGTGATCGGCGGCAAGTGGAAGCCGGCCATCCTCTGGCACCTGAAGAAGAGGACGCTGCGCTTCTCCGAACTGCAGCGGAAGTTTCCCGGCACCACCAGGAAGATGCTGACCCAGCAGTTGCGGGAGTTGGAGACCGACGGCCTGATCAGGCGCGAGGTCTTCGCCCAGGTCCCGCCCCGGGTGGAGTATTCCTTCACCGACAAGGGGCGCAGCATCTGCCCGGTGCTCGATCTCATGTACGATTGGGGGAAGCAGTTGCTGGCTTCGGAAACGGCGCCGGAAGCGCAAGTAAAATTGATCGAAGGCTGTGCCGCAGGGGACGCCGAGGCGGAGTAACAGCCAAAGCGCGGTGGCGGCCTTTGTCGCGGCATCCGGCGCGGAAATATATTTTGACTTTAGGCCGGAGCTACCTTAACCTGCGAATTGTCACCAAAATCTATGGTGGAAAGGTAAAGAGTTATGGGATTTATGGAGTGGAATTCCGATCTCAGCGTCAACGTGCGCAAATTCGACGACCAGCATAAAAAACTGCTTAATCTGATCAATTCCCTTTACGACGCGATGCTGGACGGCGAAGGAAACGAGATCGTGGG
>CAIYDQ010000154.1 GCA_903925075.1 uncultured Geobacter sp. | reverse complement strand
CTTTTCCCAAAGGTAGGTCACCAGCTTGATCGCTTATACTATTTTACCCCCGAAGCCAGGACGGAATCGCTAAGCTAAGGATAATTGATACAGCGCGACGAGGCGAGACTGGTTTGCGTTTGATCAATTATTCGGCAAAACAATTCAATGGACTATTATGGGGTTTGCTGATAACCAATTCCAAGGCGCAGCTTTCGGAGGAGGCTTTTCTGTCGATCGGGGTGTGGACTCCATCATGAAACACGCAGATGGGGTGGGAGATTTTCGGGTGAGCGAGGGGCTGGGCTCCTTCCTGAACTCAAGCGTCCGACAATTCTGACGGAGACCCAACCTTTCGAACGGAAATAAATGCCGAAAACAGCGGCAATTTCCCCCTTGACTTTCCATTTAAATAAGAGCATCCATCAGGCGTCGTTTCTCTTTTAGCTCAATAAACCCCTCAACCTTCCCCTTAACCTTCAGGAATCCGCCGTGAAAAGGTATTATCGGAAAGTGCCGATATTTAGGCTTCAACGGAGGTTACCGTACCTTCGTGGAAGCCAACCTTTTAACGAGACTCAGGATATCTATTTTCATATGACACAAATTCGGGCATTCACCTGCCTGTAAAAAGGAGGTAATATATGCTTTTCATGAATATTTACACATGGGAACCTGAACAGAGAGATGCGTTGATTAAAAGACGTATGGAGAAAAAAGGACCCACTCTCGCTGAGGGAGTGAAAAAGGTTCACGAATGGCTTGATGTTGGCGGTGGTAGAGGTTTCATGATCTGTGAAACAAATGATCCCAAGGCTCTCATGACATCCGTCATGGGATGGAGCGATCTCATGAAACAGCAGATTGTTCCATTACTTGATACGACAGAAATATTTCCGGCGGAAAAAGGCAAATAGTAAAAATATTAAATCGAATTTTACGTTTCTTCTTTGAGGGCAGGATCAAAAAATGGTTCTGCCCTCTTTATTCATATTGAAATTAGTTATGATTACAAGCTAACACACTGCTCCGTGCAGCAGTAGTAGGTCAGCAATGTTCCGTTTTTTGTGTAAAGTACACGTCAAACGGATAAACCGGAAATGATTCAGACCAGCGTGTATAGCGGAAAAACGTACGAAACGGCCGAATCCGGACAGCTCGTACGGCAGTTGCCGCAATGCCAGCACTCGTCGGCGTAACGGACCTCCGGTCCCCTCTCTGCCATGACGAGGATCAGACCGGGGCAATCCTCCACGCACTTGCCGCATTTGTGGCAGTGGCCGCAGTGAAAGCAGCGCTCCGCTTCTGCGGCGGCCGAACCGTCCAATCCGGCGTTCTTCTCGGCAAAGGAGATCTGCGCCGATCGGAGGCCCTCCTGTCTCGGCCTCTTCTCGTAGTATTCGGGGTTGAACATCTCCTCAAAGCGGACCACATGCGGCTGCTCCTGACAGGCAGCGGCCTCGAAACGGATCTGCGAATCCTCCCCGATGGTCAGGATCTCCTTCGTTTCCGAAGCACTTACACCTGTCAGAAACCGGTGCACGGCCAAGGCGGCGGCACGTCCCTGGCCCACGGCGCCGGCCACGATGGAAGGTCCGGTGGCGACGTCGCCGGCGGCAAAGACCCCGGTGAGCGAAGTCGCCCTGGTCACGGTATCGACCTTCAGCGTGCCGTTGGGGCTCAGCGCAATGCCGGCGCCTGCGAGGAAATCAAGGTCGGGCTTCACGCCCGCGGCCAAAATAACCTGGTCCGCCGCCAAAACCCTGTTTTGCCCTCCGGCCTCTTTCACGCAGACCTCACCCGTCTCGTCGAAGCAGAAACCCGCGATCTCCAGATACTCCACACCGGTGACCTTCCCCTCCTCCTCCAGCACCCGGGACGCCATGCAGCCGTTGTGGATCATGATCCCCTCCTGCCTCGCCTGGGCCAAGTCGTCCGCAGGCGCCGCCATGCAGTCGGCCCCTTCCAGGCAGACGATATGCACCTCCCGGGCGCCGAGCCTTCCGGCGGTAAAGGCGCAGTCAAAGGCGACGCCCCCGCCGCCGAGGATGACCACTTTGCGTCCGATCTCCCGGAAGAATCCGAGATTGACGCATCTCAAGAATTCAACCCCTCTGATTGCCTTGTCGGCATGGGGGAGATCGAGTTTCCGCTCCCTCCAGGTGCCCGTGGCAATCAAAACGGCATCATGCGCTGCGCGAACCTCCGCAAAGGAGATCTCCCTGCCGATCCGCGTGTTGGTTCTCGCCTTCACCCCGGTCTCG
>CAIYDQ010000153.1 GCA_903925075.1 uncultured Geobacter sp. | reverse complement strand
CGGCAACTCGGGCGGCCCTCTCGTCGATCTGCTCACCGGCTGGGTCGTCGGTATCGTCGATGCCCGCCTCGAAGATCAGCGCAGCGGCGCTGGCGTCGCCAACGTCAGTTATGCCATCAAGAGCAACGTCGTCTGCACCTTCATCGACTCCGTGCCGGAAGCCAAAGCGGCGATTGAACGCAAGCCCGCCACCTTCCTCAAAAAAGGGGACGAGCGGGCGGTCATTGATCGCGTCAAGGATGCTGGAATGCTCATCATGAAACCCCATTGATGGCCGGTTTTGCGGGATCCATGAATTTCACGCCACTCTTCTCTCCCCCAGCACCGCCACCGCGGCCCTACGAAAAAAGCGGATACTCCCACCCCTCGAGAATCATGAATCAGCAACTGATGGATAGAAAATATTTTGCAACCCTTGCTGTCCTCGCGGTCGGCCTTTTGGTGTCCCATGGTGCCCCGGAGGGCAAGGCGGCGGTGGATCCCATTCCACAGTTGGATGCAAAGGGCGACGTCTATAAAAGCGAGGGAGGAACGGATCCGCTGATCTATGGCAGTGCCGTGGGTCATAAGAAAGTCATCATGCTCTACCTCGATTTTCCAGACATGCAAATGAGTATCGACACCAAGGATCGCGCTCGGGCGGTCTTGGGTGAAGACCGGTTTGAGGAGCTGTTCAGGCAACAATCTTATGGCAAGCTGAGTTTCAGCATCGAGCATGTCCATGGATGGCGGCGGCTGTCGAAAAAGGCAGGGGAATACAGCAGCAACACCACGGAGTCGCACCGCGATCTGTTCGCTGAAATATTCAAGACCTATCCTGAGACCGACTTCCGCGAATATGATTACATTGTCGCCAACATGGCACGCATTGGCAACACCGCCTTTGGTGAGCGCGATGACCTGGCTATTCCCTACCGCGGAGGAAAGATCAAGGTTGCCTTGAATATCTCGACCCCCAGCCCAATCGTTCTGGCCCATGAGACCGCACACCTGATGGGGCTGCCGGACTTGTACACCTACGGCGGCGTCGCGGGACCGAAGAATCCTACCGGTCCCTGGGACATCATGTCGGACGCGGGACGCAGCACGGGGTTTCTCGGCTGGCACCGCCACAAGCTCAAGTGGCTTGACGCGGACCGCAAAGCCTATCTCACCAAGAACGCACAATCACTGGAGCTGACCCCGTTGAGCGGCTCTTCTGGACTTTCCATGATTGTCGTGCCGGTGGGTGACCCGGCCCGGCCGAGCAAAGTATTCGTCATCGAGGTGGCCCAATCGATCCGACTCGCGAAGGACGAAACATCCAAAGCCGGAGGGGTTCTGATTTACAGTGTGGACGCGACCCTCGCCAGCGGGCAAAACTCTCTTGTGGTCTATCCGCACGCCGGTATCGACGAGGCTGCCTTTAACGTCGGCGATACCTTCGACCACGCCGATGCTCCCTTCAAGCTACAGGTACTCAAGCGTCTCCCTGGCGACAGCTACACTCTGGATATTCAGCTCAAGAACTGAGTGGTAAGCCGCGGATTGTTGCAATCCCCGGCACCACGAAGTTACACCGCCTGGACGAAAATATCGGAGCGGTTGAGGTCGAACTCACCCTCGACGATCTTCTGGACGTCGATGCTGCTGCTTTCAAGATCACGGTGCATGGTCAACGGTATCTGGGTGATTGCCCCGTATCCCTCACTGCCCCAATGAGCGCAGCAGAGCGGCGGCTTGCTGATGGGCGGGGTTGCG
>CAIYDQ010000152.1 GCA_903925075.1 uncultured Geobacter sp. | reverse complement strand
TTATTTGGAGCGGGAAACGGGATTCGAACCCGCGACTTCAACCTTGGCAAGGTTGCACTCTACCACTGAGTTATTCCCGCTCAATGAGGTCCCCTCTTATAGCAAATGCGACTTCCTCAGTCAACTCATTTTTTACCCGGCGATCAATTTTCCGCTCCATTTCGCACGTTAAATGTCTTATCATGTCGTGCGCCTTCCTCTATACTGGACCCGTGAAAAGATATGACGAGATACGCGGAGTGATCGCCCGAGAGGCGGCCCGGCTCATGTACGAGGACGGGGTCAGGGAATACCGGGACGCAAAGAGAAAGGCGGCCAAAAGGTTCGGCCCGGAAAAGTCGCTCTCCCTCGGCTCGCACCTCCCCACCAATGCGGAGATACACGCGGAGTTGGCCGGCATGATCGCCGTCAAGGAGCAATTTCTGCTCCCGGAGCGGCTTCTGAAGTTGCGGGTCGCGGCCCTGCGCTACCTGGAGCTGTTCTGCGACTTCTCCCCTTACCTGGTGGGATCGGTCCTCTCCGGCGCCGTGACCAGTCGCAGCGACATCGACATCCACCTGTTCTCCGATTCTCTCGAAGAGGTGGAGACGCTCCTGGCGCGCCGCGGCATCGCCTTTGAGACGGAAACGGTGCCGATCAGGAAGGGCGGGATCGTCACCGACTATGCGCACGTGTATCTGGAGGACGAGGGGACGGTGATAGAATGCTCCGTCTACCCGACTAAGCAAAGACGCAACCGCACGCTGAGCAGCATCACCGGCAAGCCGATGGAGCGCGCCGGCACGACTCAATTGAGAAAAATCATCGCAGATAGTTTGCACCAGGAGGGGATGAATGAATAACCGCAAGGCTGAACTGATCGAGACGCTGCTTCCCAAGGACACCAACGGCTACGGCAACATTTTCGGCGGCGTGGTGATGAGCATCATGGACAAAACCGCCGGCGTGGTCTGCTGGCGCTACTCGCGGCAGCGGGTGGTCACCGCCAGCGCCGAGCGCATCAACTTCCATTCCCCGATCAACGTGGGCGAGGTCGTTTACTCGCGCGCCACCATCGTCCACGTCGGCCGTTCTTCGATGACGGTGGAGTTGGAGGTGGAGGCGGAGAACATGATCAAGGGGACCGTGCGGCGCGCCGCCAGCGGCCTGTTCACCATGGTGGCGGTGGACGAGAACTCTAAGCCGTCGCCGGTGCCGCCCTGGCGCCCGGAAACGGAAGCGGAGCTGGAAAAATGGCAGATGGTGGAAAAGCTGAAAAGACCCGCGTGACGCGCCCAAGCGCGCTACTGGCGCTGCTGTTGGCGCTGGCGTTGGCGCTCCTGCCGGGATGCGAGACGCTGAACGACGCGCTGGTGCGCCGCTCTTTCCAGGACTCGGGGTTGAGCCGAGGCGTCGATCGCCAGATCAGGGAAGGGTTGGAAAAAAGAAAGGCGCAGCCGGCAGGACTGCCGCCCAGAGCCGCTCCGGCTTTCCTGGACCAGGGATAGGCAGGGGAAATCAGCCCTCAAAAGGACCGGCATCCCGCGGCACCGAGTTGGGGTCGAAGCAGGAGACTCCCCAAAGCAGGACTTCCCGCGGCGAAGCGCCGTCGAGCGAGGGGGGCGGGTTTTGCCCGAGAAAGCGCAGCGCCGAGAGGAGCAACGCTCCCCCATCTCTGGCCAGGTCGCGCCCGGCGGCCAGGGAGACGGCGCTGTCGCGCTTGCTCAGCTTCGTTTGCTGCGGCCCCGTCACCAGCGGCAGGTGACAGTAGCCGGGGGTCGGGTAGCGAAGCAGACGTTGCAGGTAGATCTGGCGCGGCGTCGAACTCAACAGGTCGGCGCCGCGCACCACCTGATTCACTCCGGATGCGGCGTCGTCCACTACCACCGCCAGATGATAGGCGTACGGCCCGTCAGCTCGCTGAATGACGAAATCCCCGCAAGAAGCCGACATCTCCTGCCGATAGCTCCCCATGACGCAATCGTCAAAGCAAATCGCCTCGTCGCAGACCTTCACCCTCAGCGCCCGCTCCGTTTTCCCCGGCGGCAGGCCGTTGCGACAAAGGCCCGGATAGACCACGGCGTCGTGATGGGGCGCCGAGGCTATCTGGGCGATTTCGCTGCGCGTGCAGCCGCAGGGATAGGCCAGGCCGTGGCGCCGCAGCTCGAGCGCCGCCTCCCGGTACTGTTCGTTGCGCCTGCTCTGATAAACCACCTCGCCGTCCCACTGCAAGCCGAGCGCTTCCAGGGTCGCCAGCATATCGTCCGCGATCCCCGGCACCACCCGCGGCAGGTCCAGGTCTTCCATGCGCAACAACCAGAGGCCTCTCGACCTTTTCGCCATCAGATAGCTGCCGACCGCCGCCACCAGCGAGCCCAGATGGAGCGGCCCGGTGGGTGAAGGCGCGAAACGTCCGACAACTTGGAGGGTATCTGCTAAGGTAGCCTTCACGCCTGATCGCCTGCCGAGCCTGGTCCGATCATCCGATCAAAGAAACGAGCAGCAGTAATCGCTGAGCGCGGTCACCTTCAGCTTGAAGCTTGAGTTCTCCGGCACCTCGAAGGCCTCCCCGCCCTTTACCGAAATCCAGTCGGAGGAACCCGGCAGTTGCACGGTCATCTCGCCTGCGAGTATCTCCATCAATTCGGCGGCGGCGGTGTTGAAGCCGTATTCGCCGGGCATCATGATGCCGAGCGTCTTGCGGGAGCCATCGGGGAAGATGATGGTGCGGCTGGTCACGCCGCCATCGAAATAAACATTCGCCTCTTTAACCACGGTCACGTTCTGGAATTCAGACATTAACTACCTCCTTGGAATTTATCGTATTTGTACCTATCGTGGCCACTCTCCCGACTCCCAGAGCTCAAGAGCGGCCTGCGCTCTGAAGCCCAAGAGCCCCGGATTTTGGGCTATCTCCGCCAGCACCGCCCGACAGCGTTCGGGCGCGACGCGCATGGCGTAGACGGCAGCCATCCCTGAGACGGCCGGCTGCCGGTGGTCAAGCAAAGTCAGAAAACGCGACAAGCCTTCCTCGCGCTCGAGCGCGGCGTAATACCTGTCAAGGCATTCGACCTGCCGGCAGGCTTCCTCTTCCTGCAGCGCCTCAATCGCCTCGGCATGCCTGATCGCGGCCTTGGCAAACCAACTGAGCAGTTTATCCAACCTCTCTTGTTGCTGCATGCCGCCTCCCGCCCGCATGGCGACTGTATTCTTTTTTAGCGCAGCCGCGCCTGCGTCCAACCCGAAACACTAGCAGTTTCCATTGGCTGGTTCAAGAGAAAAGCTGCCGGCGGCAGGCAGCGTCTGACGTCCGGCCATCGCGTCATTCGTTGTCGATGCTTTTTGCGCTTGCCAGCGGCTCGACCGTACAGGTCTAAATCACCCGGATAGTAGCGGCGAGACACACAAGTTGCCATCAATAACGACCTGACCGGCAATCCGTGGATGCCAGGTCCGACGTTAATATTAGAATGTTTTATACAGACCAAGGCCATGTCAGCGTCTCCCGGTGAATCTGCCTTAACCTATCAAAACGTTTCTAATGACGGCGTCGAAGGCCATGGCTGTACATCTGCGGAGTAAATACGATCTAAACAAGGAGGTCACACTACATGACTCGCGCCTG
>CAIYDQ010000151.1 GCA_903925075.1 uncultured Geobacter sp. | reverse complement strand
GTTTTCCCCGAGAATCTCTTCCGGGGTCTGATACTTTTTCAGTAGGTCATCGATTACGGCGAGGTCAATGGTCATGGCAGCTCCTTGGGGGAAGATGATTACCCCGGAATGGCCATTTACACAAACCTTTTTACACCCTCTATCCGACGCGATGATTTCCATTCCGAAATCGATTTCATTTTTTCCAACGTGTTCATTCCCGTGACGACATCGACGATGTTTTTTCCGACGTGATCATTTCCATTCCGAAATAGATCTCTTTTTCCCGACGCGATCGTTTCCTCTCAGACATCGACGATCTTTCTTCCGACGCAATCATTTCCATTCAGGAACCGTCGACATTTTTCCCGAAGCGACTATTCCCGTTTCGATCTCGACAATTTTGCTCCAGGCACGATCATTTCCAACCTGAAGTCGACGACTCCCGGAGAATGACGAAGGCGCTTGCTCCATATAGTGCCGCGGCCTACAGAAAAACCCGGTAGTCCGAAACGTGGAGAGCTTCGGCCAGCTTTTTGGCTCGCTCCCTGCCGATCTGCCGCTTCCCGCTCTCCATCTCGCTGATGTGGCGCTGAGGCATCCCGGTCACTTCGGCAAGCTGCCGCTGTGTCAATCCTTCCCTGCTCCGCGCTCCTTTCAGCGCCATGCCGAGCGAATTATCCCCATAACCGGGGAACGCCTCTTCAATGGTCACGGATTCTGATGCATCTTGCAGCCCAAGGCTTTTCGCCATTTCACGCAACTGGATAATCTTGTCGTAAGAGCCGACGAAATGGGCTTCTTGCGGCTTGTCAGTAGGGTGCTTTTTCGTGCGTTCCAACATACGTGACCTCCACAAGCATTATCCCTTCGTCGGTAACATACGCACAAAATATACCTTTCTCGTGTATCCCGTCAACGGTTGATCACGGCAGAAGAAAATGAGTGGAAGAGAGGCTTTATGCCCCTAGAAAAGTCATGGACTCACCGCAGAGACGCGAAGAACGAGAAGAAGTTCAAATACTTGAAAAGGGGATCCAAACGATTTAGTGAAAAGGATTTTTGGCAACCGTATGGTTTTTCTTCGCGCCCTTCGCGTCTCTGCGGTTCAAAGGTGTTTTTTAGGAGATGCGGTTTGTTACATAGGTCTCTTCGAATTGCAGCGTCACCTTCCTGAGCGCCTCGTCCAGGAAAAGCAGGGTCCGGTCGGCTATGGCCGGCGGCACTCCGCGGTAGAAGGCCTGCGCGACGCCGCCGGTGATGGCGGCCAGTGTGTCGGAATCTCCTCCCAGCGAGATCGCCAGACGGATAGCGCTTTCAAAATCCGACGACTCCAGGAAGGCTATCAGCGCCTGAGGTACGGTGCCCTGACAGGAAACGTCGAAGCTGTAGTCGGGCCTGATCTGGTCACAACTGCGAGCGAGGTCGTAACAGAAGGTGTCGGAGACGTAGCTGCGGATCTCGTCTTTGGATGCGCCGGCGCGCGCCAGATAGGCGGCTGCCGCCGTGGCCCGGGCACCCTTGATTCCCTCCGGATGATCGTGGGTCGGCATGCTGTACTCGGCGGCCTTTCGCAGCACTTCTTCCAGGGAATCGAAGGCCCAGGCTACCGGCGTTATGCGCATGGCGGCGCCGTTTCCCCAACTGTTGTAGGAGCAGGCGCTTTCGCTTTGCGCCCAGTCCAAGAAATTGCGCCCATAGCCGGCGTCCGGGTAGTTGCGACAGTAGCGCTTCAGTAGATCCGCATATCCCTCGCCGGTGAGGATCGATTCCGCCAGCGCCACCGTCAGCACCGTGTCATCGGTAAAGTGGCAGTGATCCTGGAACAGCGGGAAATCCGTGGTCTTTATGTTGTTCCACTCGTAGATGGAGCCGACGATGTCGCCGGTCAGTGAGCCGAGCATGAAGTCCTCCCGATGCCGATGGATTAGAGCCAGGGGCTGTTGGCGTAGAGCTGGCCGCTTCGCTAATCCTGATGCACCTTTACCTCCAGTGTTAACGTCTCCTCCCCTGCCGCGCTTCGTCCCTTCTTGTCGGTCACCTTCCAGGCCACCTTGATCTTCGCCCCGTCCGCCAGCTTACCGGGCTCCTTTGGTTTGAGAACTGCAGCCATATCGAACATGGAATGGAAGACGTCGCCGGTGAGCGTTTGGCCGTTAAGGGTGGTGAAGCGGCACTCGCTAATGTCCACCGGCCGGTCAAACAGCGCGTCCACCTCCTGCACGGGACCCGCCGCCGTCTCCTTCATGGCGACCACATTCAGCAGCCGCGGCGCGGACGGTTGCAGCACAGCGGACGCCTCGACCGGCGGCTGGCGCCCCGGGAAAAGCTCGCTCCCTTCGCTGAGTATCCGGACTCCGGATACGCCGCCGAACTGCAGCGCGGTCAGGGTGATGGCATTGAACAGCGCGTCGCCGGTAGTCGCCGCGGCGGCTACGGGTCGCAGCTCCTTGCCGAAATCTGCGGTGACCAGGCCTTTTTGCTCGGTGACGGACAGCAACCGACACCCGGTCGGGAATAACTGCGGTAAATCGGCGGCATAACTTTTCTCAACCATCCCGCCCATCAGCCGCTGAAGCGCAACCTTTTTCAGGCTGGCCTCGTCGAAGGTGAAAAAAGGGAACGGCACCACCTTGCCGGGCTCTTTGGCGGCGGGGAAATAGATCACGAAGGCGTAGCAGGTCCCCTTGTCCGTGGTCGGGGCGGGTCCGAAATAGGACTCGAAGGCCTTGGTTGCGGAAATTCTGGTCGCCTTGTTGGGCGGCGGCGCCTCTTTGCGCGTGCAACCTGCGCCGTAACCACAACCGATGGCTGCCAACAGCATGATAATAAGTATGCGCATCCCTGGGCCTCCTCATAAAAAAATCTTGAACAGCATAGCGCAAAGCGGCATAGATTGCACGCCCGCCGTGTCTGCTTCGACAGCGTTCAAGCCGCCCTTTGGGTGGACATACGGCTCGGATTGTGTGAAGATGGCCGGAACAGCTACCGGCACTTTGGCCGCAAGTTACGGAAATACATTGAACTACCTCTTCCATCTCTATCTCTCCGGCGACGACCCCGACACGCTCACCGGCAACTTCATGGGCGACTTCGTCAAGGGGCCGCTTGGCGACGCCTACCCTCCCCCGTTGCGTCGCGGCATCGAACTGCACCGGCGCATCGACTCCTTCGCGCAACAACAGCCGCAATTCACGCGCAGCAGGCTGCGGCTCGGCGCGGAGTTCGGTCTTTACCGCGGCATCCTGGTCGATGTCTTTTACGACCATTTTTTGGCCGCGAACTGGCATCTGTGGTCGAGCGAACCTTTGACGGATTACCTGCGGCGGACAAGGATGACGGTCGAGGCGAGAAGGGATAAGCTGCCGGAGCGGCTCCAGGAAATCATACCCATCATCTTCGAGAACATGATCCCGTCCTATCTGGAGGTGGACGGGGTGGGCAGAGCGCTGGCGCGCATGTCGAAAAGAGTTAAACGGTCGAACCCGCTGGCTGGCGGAGGCGCGGAGCTTTCCCGGCACTACCAGGGTCTGCATGAGGATTTTCTGGAGTTTTTGCCTGCGGCGCGGCAATTCTGCGCGCATTTCCTGGCCGGTTGAGAGCCGCGGTCCATGGATTCGTTCAGATGATCCTGGTGAATTTTTCTTTGGGATAGATGGAGCGCGCGAAGAAGTCGACGAAGTCGTCCACCACCTGCTCCACGAGCGAGTAGTCCGGATTTTCCTCGGGATCCGCCGCCGAGTTGCCGCTTTCGAAATGTATGGTGAATTTTCTGTGTTTAAACTCCGCGCTGAGCACCGAACCGTGCAATTCGCCGTCCGGTTCCCTCTCCCAATACACCCTTGCCTCCGGCAGGGCCTGCTGCAATCTCGTCATCATCTGCAAGCCGATTTCGTTCATGCCACAGACCCCTTTTTGAAAGAAACTACAGCTAACCAAAATCTTACTTGCCACAAAAAGGCACAAAACTCACAAAAATAAACCTTTTTAGATCTAACTGCAATTCGTAGAGGCGAACTGCAATTCGTCAGGGTGAACCTTGTGATGGCCCGCCTCTGTTTTGAATATCCTTACGATTTTTTATTTCTTTTGCGCCTTTTGTGCCTTTTTGTGGCCAAATGCCTTTTCCGAAAACACTGGCCTAGTATAACCAGCGAAAAAAAGAACGCAACATTCGGCCGTTAGCGCTTTACTGTTGGGCGGCCAATAAAAGCGTCCGCTTGCCTATTAGAAGGGATATCCCAAACCGACAAAGACCGCCGGGCCGTCTTTGCCGACGCCGACATCGATACGCCCGACGATATTGGGGCGCACCACGGTCCGTATGCCCAGGCCCGGATTGAACTCGAAACTCGACGGCGTTGCCGCGAAGAAATTCCCCATTACCGAGCCGAAATCGATGAATGGCGCCACTTCCCAATCCGCCGTCACGTTGAAGATCTCCCAGCGAAACAGCCTGATCCGCTCCTCCAGGTTGAGAAGCAGGGAGCTTTTGTCGATGAACCGATTCTGGCCGTAGCCTCGCAGGGTGGTTTCCCCGCCGAGGATGCTCTGTTCGAGAAACGGGACATTGCTCCCCTCGGTGTGGTTCCAGGCAAAACGCAGCACCGACACGAAGCGCCCCTCGACCGCAGGCAGATACCACTTGGCCTCCGCCTCGTATCCTATGAAATCGGCGTCGCTCCCCAGCGCCTTGGAGCTGCTTTCGACGGAAACCCTGGCAAATGAGCCGGTAGTCGGCATGCCGATCGAGTCCAGGGTGGAATAGACCAGCGACAACTTTTGGCCGTGAACGCCGTAGCCTTGGACGCCGGGAACGCTCCCCGGCGCAAAGACATCGGTTATGAACGGCACGCTCGGCACGGCGCCTCTGCCAATGCTGACCTTTTTGTAGCGCTCCCCGAAAACCACCCGGAATTCACCCAGCCGGTAGCCTGCGGAAGCCGTGAAGCCGCCTTGCTGGTCGGTGTAATTAGTCTCGTTTTGCCGGGATGAATGGGACTGGAACCCGAAAAACCTCGCCGAGCCGTCGGCGTAATCGTAGGCGTTCAGGGTGAGGTTGAGACGCTCCCGGAGAAACTGCTGATCCTCGTAACGCACCCGGTACTCTTTGTTTATCTTGGTCGCTTGGGAAAGGTTGACCTTGAGGCTTTGGTCGGCGGAGGGATAGAAGGCGCCGTAAAGGGTGAAGGTCTCGCCGAAAAAATCGTTGTAGTTCGTCTGCGGCACAATCAGCGTGCTCACTTCGTCGCTTGCGTTGTGCAGCAAAAAGGCGGCCAGGGTTCCGTAGGTGATGCCTTCATTGGGACTCGATGCGATGACGGGGAGCGGGATCGCCACCATCTCGGTCGGATCGCTGAAGCTGTCGGTGGAAACCGGATAGGGGAGGTATTTGCGCGGGACCTGATAGGTGCAGCCGACCAGCACGCCGAGCAGCAAAATAGTTAGCAATCGGTGCATAGACGCCGGTTTCCTCATCTCACTTTTCACGGGCCGCGACCAGCAGCCCGAGCAGCAGCCAAAAAACCTCGCGAAAGCGCCGCAAGATGCTGAAGCCGGCGCCGAGGGTCGATCCCAGATTGAAACCGAGCGCGAGCAGGATGTTCCCCCCGTCCTGCACGCCCAGCGATGCCGGGATCATGAAGCCCAGACCCGCCACCAGTTGCGAGAGGGCGTCCAGGCAAAGGGCGGTGCCGAAACCGATCGGGTGCCCCAAGAGCCAAAAGATCAGACAGACCTCCAACGCATGCACCAGCCACCCCAACAAGAAAAAGAAAAGCGACATCAGGCCGGCGCCGGGATGCTCGCGGTAGAAGGCGGCCAAGAAGGCGTCCAGGCTTGCCAGTTGCGCCTTTTTCGCCGCCAACGCCGCGGGGCAGACGCCGAACTTGTGCAGCACCTTCAGCATCGACGTGCAGGGACTGCGGCGCTGGACGATCACAAAAGCGAGGCCGAAAACGGTCAGCAACAGGGTGCCCAGGCAACTGAACAGCGCGAGGCGGTGCGAGATGCCGGGCAAGGTGACGGGGATGAGCGCGAAACTGATGAAAATGTAAAGAACCAGGCTGATGACCATCAAAGCCTTGTGGATCACCAGCGACGCCGCGGCTTCCTGCCAGGCCACGCCGCCGGAGTGGAGGCAGGCGGCCTTGAACGGCTCGCCTCCCAAAGAGGCCGTTGGGGTCAACTGATTGAGCGACTCGCCGGCCAGACGCATGAAAAACAGCCGGCGCAGCGATGGCCGCCCAACGCTGCTGACCAGCAGAAAGCGCCAGGAAAGCGCCCAGAAATAGCTGGTGATGCCGTAAGGGACGATCAACAGCGGCCAATAGCGTCCCCCCTGCAAAAAAGAGCGCATGAGTTCCGGCCAGTCGATTCGCCTGAGCAGCAGGAAAAGGACGATGGAGGCAACTCCCAGCAGCATCATATTGAGACGACGCATGGCAGGAACCCGCTGCAAGAGGGATCGGCCGGAATCCATCCTCAGGAAACCAAACTCTCCGGAGCTACCCGGAAATAGTCCGTGTAGTCCTGGAAGCGACGCCGTTCGCTGACGGGATCCAACCCGAACTGTTCCAGGGAATAACGATGCGCTCCCGCCTTGTCTTTTGGGTGGGTTGAGATGAAGAGTTGCATGGCCTCCGACGCCTCCGCGGAGAGTTCGCGCCGAAAATGCCGGTAGATGCCCCGCACCACCACCATCGGATCGCGGATCAGCTCCGGGTAGCCTACGTCGAAAAAGCGGCTATCGAGCTCCTTTTGCTCCGATCGCATCCGCGTAACCAGCAGCGCGCTGTCGGCCCAGCGCCGACTCACCTCGGCGCCCAGCACCTTGGCGTTGATCGGGCTGGTAAAGGGAGCGCGCAGCACTTGGGCGAAACTGGCGCACGAGGGGAGCACTTTGAGCGGGTCGCGATGGGTCATGACGATTTGCGCGTCGGGGTAGACCTGAAAGAGGGAATCCAGCGCCATCAAGTGGCTGGGCGCCTTGAGCACCCAATGTGCGCCGGGACAGCGATACTGCAGGTGTTGCAGGAAGCGCCGGTGGTACTGGTAAGCCGGGCGCTTGTCCTGCGCGTCGTGCCAGGTGCGGTACGAGGTGACGTAATACATCGATTCGAAGACGTAGCTCAAGAAGGAATGATCGGTCATGGCGATGCACTCTTGCGGCAGCAGCGCCTCGATGGTGTGGCACTTGTCGAAACCGGGCATCAGCACGTCGATCCAGCTCAGTTCCCTGCGGGTCCGGCGAATGCGCTCATCCACCAGGTACGAGGCGGTTTCCGGCGGCGGAGAGGGATGCATCACCTCCCAGACCAGCGGCGCGCGGCAAGCCGGATCGCGGGAGAGCAGCGCGTGCAAAAAGGTGGTGCCGCTTCTGGGGAGCCCCGTGATGAAGATCGGCCGCCTGATCTCTTCCAGGGCGATCTGCGGGAACAGTTGCCGATCGCGCTGCATCGACAGCCTGTTGCAAAGCACCCGCAGCATCTCGCAATGCACGGTAATGCGGCCGATCAGGTTCAGTTGGGCGTCCCGCTCGAATGATCGGAGCAGAATGTCCATGGGCGTCATGAACGCCATGTCTCCGAAATCGCTCAACCCGGTCAGCCGTTGGCTTTTTTCCAGCAGCGTTTCCTGGTCCAGCTTGACGAAGAAGCGGCCGTCGTTCAGTGCCAAGCGGCTCACGGCGTTCACTGCCTTGAGCATTCCGGAGCCAAATTGCGCCAGCAGCCTCTTGGCGGCGGTCGATTCGGCCAGGCGGTCCACCATCGATGATTGCGCTGTCCCTTGTTTCACGAGCGTCTCCGCGATTTTTTTTGGTGGGTTTTCATCCCCATCAAAATTAGCAAAGACCAATACTACCGAGAGACGCTCGATTTGCAACAGCAAGCACGACCGATTTGTCAAATTGACGGCAACTATTCACCACTGGCAATATGTATATGTAGGTCGCGTTGAACGGCCTGATCGTGAAACGCGACATTACCGTGGGTGGCGAGATCGCTGCGTCGCGTTTTGTACCTCAACGCGACCTACGGGGAACTGTGGCTGAACGGTTACATTAATACTTTAGTGTCACATCCCTCTCCCGGCCCCTCCCCCGCCGCTTTTTTTCATTGGAAATTTTAGCCATCATTGATACTCTTGCTCACGCTCTTTTTGCCACCAGCCGTCAGCCGGACCAAGGAGCCTTCGCCGCGATCCGCTTCGCTGTCGGCCCTCCGTCCCTGCAAGCGTCGTTAAGTTAAGCTTTTGCCAAGAGCTCACCCTCCCGCAAGGGGAGGGGGGACTGTTTGAGTGTCGCGGTTCCTTAACTTTGCCCGTCACTGCCAACGCCACCCGACAACACAAAGGCCTCCCGATGGAAATACACCGTCTATTGCAAAAGAAGGGTCTCTACGATCCGGCGATGGAGCACGGCTCCTGCGGCGTCGGGTTTGTCGTGAACATAACGGGGGAAAGTTCCCACGCCATCGTGCGACAGGCCCTCGACCTGCTGGTAAACCTCGATCACCGCGGCGGCAGCGGCTGCGAAGCCAATTCGGGCGACGGCGCGGGCATTCTCATGCAGATCCCCGATGCCTTCTTGCGCCAAAAGGCCGCCCAGCTCGGGCTGCTGCTTCCGGAAGCCTCGCACTACGGCGTCGGCATGATCTTCAGCTCCCGGGCCTTGGACGAGCGCGAGCGGGCCGCGAAAGCGTTAGAGCGCATCGTGGTCGAGGAAGGACAGGTGGTTCTGGGCTGGCGCGACATCCCCACCGACAACGCTTCCCTCGGCACTACCGCCCTGGCGGCGGAGCCGTTCATGCGCCAGCTTTTCATCGGCCGCGGCCCGGATTGCGGCGACCAGCAGGCTTTCGAGCGCAAACTCTACCTGATCAGAAAACGCTCGGTGCCCGAGATCCGCCGCAGCGGCCTCGATCCCCTCTGGTACATATCGAGTCTTTCCAGCCGCACCCTGGTCTACAAGGGGATGCTCACCACCGGACAGTTGGAGAGTTATTATCCCGACCTGAGCGATCCCGCCATGGAAAGCGCCCTGGCCCTCGTGCACTCGCGCTTTTCCACCAACACGCTGCCGATCTGGGACCGATCCCATCCCTACCGGTTGCTCGCCCACAACGGCGAGATCAACACCCTGCGCGGCAACATCAACTGGATGCACGCGCGCCAGTCTCGGCTGGCGAGCGAGTTGTTCGGTGCGGACTTCGAGAAGCTCCATCCGGTGATCAACACCAACGGCTCCGACTCGGCCATGTTCGACAACTGTCTGGAACTGCTGGTCATGGCGGGCCGGTCCTTGCCGCACGCGGTCATGATGATGATCCCGGAGCCTTGGGAAAACCACGAGACCATGAGCCCGGAACTCAAGGCTTTTTACCAGTACCATGCCTGTCTGATGGAGCCGTGGGACGGCCCCGCCGCCCTCACCTTCACCGACGGCCGCTATATCGGAGCGGTGCTGGATCGAAACGGCCTGCGCCCCTTGCGCTACTACGTCACCTCGGACGGCCTGGTGATCATGGCCTCGGAGGCCGGGGTGCTGCCGGTGGAGCCGCGGCTGATCGTCGAGAAAGGGCGCGTGCAACCCGGCCACATGTTCCTGGTCGACCTGGAAGAGGGACGCATCGTCCCCGACGGCGAAATCAAAGAGCGGTTCGCCGCCCAGCGCCCCTACCGCGACTGGTTGGACGCCAACCAGGTGCCGCTATCGGCCCTCCCCGATTCAGACCAGTCAGACCAGTCAGACCAGTCAGACCAGTCAGAGCGGTCGGACCAGTCGGACGCCCCGGAACTCCCCCTCATTCAGCGGCAGCAGGCCATGGGCTACAGCTACGAGGACCTGCGGGCCATCCTGGGGCCCATGGCGCGCGACGGCGTGCAACCGCTGGGCTCCATGGGCACGGATACGCCGTTGGCCGTACTCTCCGACCGGCCGCAGCTGCTCTACAATTACTTCAAGCAGCTCTTCGCTCAGGTTACCAATCCCCCCATCGACCCGATCCGCGAGGAGCTGATCACCTCGACCATCAGCTTTCTGGGGAGCGAGGGAAACCTCCTGGAGCCGACCCCCGAATGCGCGAGGCTGATCAGGCTGGAACACCCGATCCTCTCGGACGCCGAATTGCGGAAGCTGCGGGAGATCGCCCTCCCCGGCTTTGGCTGCGAAACGCTGCCGCTGCTCTTCCCGGCCGGGGATAGCCCCGGCGCCCTGGAGCGGGCGCTGGAGACGCTCTACAAGGCGGCGGACGCGGCGATGGCCCGCGGCAACAACATCCTGATACTCTCCGACCGCGGTTTCGACCGGGCGCAGGCGGCCATTCCCGCGCTGCTGGCGCTCTCGGGGCTGCACCACCACCTGATCCGGGAAGGCAACCGGACCCGCGCCTCGCTGGTGCTCGAATCGGCGGAGCCGCGCGAGGTGCACCATTTCGCCGCGCTGATCGGCTACGGCGCCAACGCTGTCAACCCCTATCTCGCCTTCGACTCTTTGCAGGACATGATCGACCAGGGGATGCTGGCCGGGACAGATTATCCGACGGCGCAGCGCCACTTCGTCAAGGCGTGCGTCAAGGGGGTGGTGAAGACCATGGCCAAGATGGGGATTTCCACCATCCAGAGCTATTGCGGCGCGCAGATCTTCGAGGCGGTGGGGCTGCACAGCTCGGTGGTGGAGCGTTACTTCACCTGGACCTCTTCGCGCATCGAGGGTGTGACGCTTGACGACATCGAAAAGGAGCTCCTTCAGCGCCACGCGCGCGCCTTCCCGCGGCGCGCCGCCTCGCGACCAACCCTTGAGCCCGGCGGCGAATACCAGTGGCGCCGGGACGGAGAAGAACACCTCTTCAACCCGCTGTCGATCCACGCGCTGCAAAAGGCGACCCGCGGCAACGATTACGCCCAGTTCAAGGTGTTCTCCGCGCTGATCAACGAGCAATCGGTCAAGCACTGCACGCTGCGCGGCCTGCTCGACTTCCGGCAGACCGAGCCGATCCCCATCGACGAAGTGGAGCCGGTAGAGAAGATCGTGCAGCGCTTCAAAACCGGCGCCATGTCCTACGGCTCGATCAGCAAGGAGGTGCACGAGGCGCTGGCCATCGCCATGAACCGGATCGGCGGGAAGTCGAACACCGGCGAGGGGGGGGAGGACCCGGAGCGCTACCGTTGGACCAACGAGGAGGGGGACTCGAAGAACTCCGCCATCAAGCAGGTGGCTTCGGCGCGTTTCGGTGTGACCAGCCTCTATCTCTGCAAGGCGAGCGAGATCCAGATCAAGATGGCCCAAGGGGCCAAACCGGGCGAAGGTGGGGAACTGCCGGGGCTGAAGGTCTATCCCTGGATCGCCCGCACCCGCCACACCACGCCCGGGGTGGGGCTGATCTCGCCCCCCCCGCACCACGACATCTACAGCATCGAGGATCTGGCGGAGCTGATTCACGACCTGAAAAACGCCAACCGCCGGGCGCGCATCAGCGTGAAACTGGTCTCCGAGGCAGGAGTCGGCACGGTCGCCGCCGGGGTCGCCAAGGCGCACGCCGACGTGGTGCTGGTAAGCGGCTACGACGGCGGCACCGGCGCCTCCCCGCTCTCCAGCATCAGGCATGCGGGGCTCCCCTGGGAGCTGGGGTTGGCCGAGACCCATCAGACCCTGCTGACCACGGGGCTTCGAAACAGGATCGTGGTCGAGACCGACGGCCAGCTGAAGACCGGGCGCGACGTGGCCATCGCCGCGCTTTTGGGGGCGGAGGAGTTCGGCTTCGCCACCGCTCCGCTGGTAGCGCTCGGCTGCCTGATGATGCGGGCCTGCCACCTGAACACCTGCCCGGTGGGGGTGGCGACCCAGGACCCGCGCCTGCGCGCCAATTTCACCGGCAAACCGGAGTACGTCGTAAATTTCATGAAGTTCGTGGCGCAGGAGTTGCGCGAGATCATGGCGCAGTTGGGCATCTCCAGCCTGGACAGGATGGTCGGGCGCACCGACCTGCTGCAACCCCGGCTGGCAGTCGAGCACTGGAAGGCGAAGGGGCTCGACCTCGCCCCGCTTTTGTACCAGCCCCTCTTGGACACCGAGATCAACCGGCACTGCACCGAGGAGCAGGATCACGGCCTTGAGGGGTCGCTCGACCTGAGCGTGCTGCTTGCGCTGTGCGAGCCCGCCATCGAGCGGGGGGAACCGGTGCGAGGTGAATTCGCCATCAGGAACGTGAACCGGGTAGTCGGCACCATGCTCGGCGGCGAGATCACCCGCGTGCACGGGGCGGCAGGCCTGGCGGAGGACACGGTGCGGCTTCGCTTCACGGGGAGCGCCGGGCAAAGTTTCGGGGCCTTCATCCCGAAGGGGGTCACGCTGGAGTTGGCAGGAGACGCCAACGACTACCTGGGCAAGGGTCTTTCCGGCGGCAAGATCGTGCTCCGTCCGCCCGAGGACGCCGTTTTCGCCGCCGAGCGCAACATCATCGCCGGCAACGTCGCCTGTTACGGGGCGACCGGCGGCGAGCTCTATATCCGCGGCATGGCGGGGGAGCGCTTTTGCGTGCGCAATTCCGGGGCGTCCGCTGTGGTCGAGGCGGTGGGCGACCATGGCTGCGAGTACATGACCGGCGGCACGGTGGTGGTGCTCGGGCCGACCGGGCGCAACTTCGCCGCCGGCATGAGCGGAGGAGTCGCCTATGTGCTCGACGAGGCCGGCGATTTCGCCGCGCGCTGCAACACCCAGATGGTTTTCCTGGAAAAGCCCGCGGCAAAAGACGCGCGGGAGTTGCGGGCCATGGTCGAGCGGCACGCGAGCCTGACGAGAAGTCTGCTCGCGGCGAGGCTGCTGGCCGACTGGGAGTCGTATGCGGCGAAGTTCGTGAAGGTCATGCCCAAGGATTACCGGCGCGTGCTGCAGGCGGTGGCAAGGGCTAAAGAGCGAGGTCTAAGCGGGGAAGAAGCGCTGGAGGCGGCGTTCGAGGAGAATCTGCGCGACGCGGCCAGCCTGGAAGACGACTGAAACGGTTCGAGGTTTCGGATTTTGCTCGGGGCATAAAAACATTGCAGACCCTTTGCCTGGATGATAGCATTGCCTTACATCATCTTACCAACGGAGAATTCCATATGGAAACAAGGCTTTCCAGCAAAGGACAAATTGTTATACCTCGGCAGATCAGGCAAAGCCACGGTTGGCGGCCGGGTGTCGCCTTCACAATCATCGATGACGGGGACAGCTTGATACTAAAACCGGTAGTCAGCAAGACGTCGGTTACTATCAAGGACGTTATCGGATGCGCAGGGTATGTCGGCGCTAAAAAAACCCTGGCGGAAATGGATGCGGGAGTTGTGGAGGAAGCGCGTAAGCAGGCGGAATCATGGTTGCGATAGACACCAACATTGCAGTTCGATTGCTGGTGAATGACGATCCGGCGCAAACTAAAAAGGCGGTTGCGCTCTTCACCGGCCAAGAGGTTTTTATTCCCAAGACGGTTGTTCTGGAAACAGAGTGGGTGTTGCGCGGGGTCTACCAGCTTGAGCGGTCGCGGGTGAACGCTGCCCTGCGAGCACTGCTATCGTTGGAACGGGTGGCAATAGAAGACGAAGCGACGCTGTTTGCAGCTCTTGACTCGCATCTGAACGGTATGGATTTTGCGGATGCCCTGCACCTGGCGTCTAGCCAGCGGGCCGACAGCTTTGCGACCTTTGACTCGGCATTCAAAGCGCGGGCGAAAAAGTTGTCTTTACACCCGCCGGTGACGCGTTTGTAGACCAAGCGTTTCCTCAACCAAACGGTTCCTACTTTCCTCCTTTCCTCCTTATCCTCTATGCGCCCAGAAGGCAGGCGTTTGCCGGTCTCAAACCTCGATGCCGAGCAGGATGATGTCGTCCTCCGGCACCACCCCCTTGCCGAACAACCGCGCGATGACCGCTTGCACCGCCTGGTCGATCGGCAACCGCCGCGTTTCCCGACAGATCTCGACTACGGCCTCGATGCCGCTGCTGCGCTCAAACAGGCTATCCGACCGTTCCACCAATCCGTCGGTGTAAAGGAACAAGCGGTCCCCCTTGGCAACGGGGCGCGTGTGCGAGGTGAGAAAGACCTCGTCGAAAATCCCCAGGATATCGCCTTCGGTGCTGATCAAGTCGATCGAGCCGTCCTCGACCCTCTGGTGAATGACCGGCAGGTGCCCAGCGTTGACCAGGGTGGCTACGCCTTTGGCCCGGTCCAGCTGGACGAGGCTGGCGGTCAGGTGCATGCCGTCCTTAAAAAACGGCACGATCCCCCTGTTTATGGCGCGCATCGCGGTCAGCGGTGATCGGGCGGCTTCCGCGCTCTGCCGGAAAATGGCCTTCAACGCGGAGGTGCTAAAGGAAGCCTCCAGGTCGTGGCCGGAGATGTCGGCCACAAAATAGCTGTGGCTGTCGTCGTCGTTAAGGATAACGTCGTAGAAGTCCCCTCCGGCGGCCAGCACCGGCCGGTAGCAGACCGCGAACGAGGCCTCCGGCAGGTCCTCGGGATGAGTCAGGATGCCCTGCTGGGCGCGCTGCATCTTGTCGAGCATTTCGTGCATTTGACACGAGAGCACGGCGTATTGGTCGCGGATATCGAGGGGAGTCTTTTCTTGGTGCAGCATTCCCTGCGGGAACTCCTTTTGCTTCAGTTCGTGGATGATGTCGTGCTGGTGCTTGAAAATGAACAACGACAGGAAGTTCTTGGTTTCGCTGCTGTGATCGAACACCAGAGCCAGCTTGTTGGAAACGCAGTTCCCTTCGATCCGCTGCTGGGAGCACGGGATGTCGGCCTGCATGACGGTGTTTTCGTGGAACATCTTCAGGTGCAGACACAAGCTTTTCGCCTGTTCGAGCACCATCCCCGCGGCGCAAACGATCTTGCAGCCGCCAAGAGAGATGTCGTTCAGCATGCCCGACAGTTTGCGCCCGTCGGCGCTTAGCAGCACGTTTATCGGTTTGACAAGCTGCACGCGGACGGCCATGCGCTTGTTCAAGGAGAGCTTGGCGTAGCTGAAATCGCGCAGAGACACGATGCTGCGGGAGGCATCGAGATGGGTGAGTTTGCCGACCACGCTGGCGTTCAAAAGCGGGGCCTGGATGACGGTTTCGCCGCTGTGGTGAATGGCGGCGAGCTGCAGGGAGGAAGCCTTGAATTGCACGCTGTCGTCGTCGTTTATCTCATGCAGCAGCGCATTGTTGACGATGGGTAGTTCCCGGTAGACGTTGCTAAAGGAGAACTCGATGTCCGGCATGAATTTATTTATGGCTTTAAAGGCGGATAAGATGGAGCTCTGGTCGTGATCGGGCGAGGCTGCGAAATTTACGGCATGATATTCCATATACTTTTTACCTTCGCTCAGTGGTAGTCCTGCACAATCGTGGAAATATACTACTAAGCCGCAGCGAATGATACCCACAAAAACTTGCAATTTCTCACAACTTCTGACAGAGCTCCCTGCGCAGCCTACATGTACACCATGACTTTCAACGACACCCTGCCGCAGGCGGTGTGAAACGGTATGGTGACCCCCTTGCACTGCACGCGAAGCGAAGCGTCGCCCTCGCCGTCGCCGCCGCCGGCCCCGGCGGACAGCTCCGGTATGGCCCGAAGCGGCCCGGCGACAATCAGAGGCAACCCCAGCGCGACGTTGCCGCAGTGCGAATGGTTGGTCTTGACGGCCCCGGCGATGTTGTTGGCAAGCTCGCCTATCGCGTCGGTGATGTCGTCTTCCTGGGGATCGTCCGCCATCAGCATCTGCTGGGCCACCAGGCGCGCCGTCCCCTCGGTGGCGGCAATGATGATATAGCCGACCCTGTCGCCCCCGATGCCGACTATCCCGGTGAAGTCGGATTCGACGGAGCCCAGGTTTTTTTCCGCGTCGCCGGACAACAAGTCGATGTCCATATAGGACTTGAAGGTTTCAATCGTCGCATTCATAATCGTGGTCAAAACTTCATCAAAAGAGATTCCCGCCATTCACCCGCCTCCTAAATATTTTCCTTTTTGACTTTTATCCGCCAACTTGATAGTTTGTCCTGCCTTGCGAAATCAGAAACAGACACGACGACATTCGTTACGGAGACAGCATGAACATAAGTCAGATCAACCTCGCCTACATGCCGGTCGAGGACCGCATCATGATGCGCATCAATACCAATGACCGGGCTGAAATCAGGTTTTGGTTGACCCGCCGGGTCTATATCCAGCTCTCCTCTACTTTGTCCCAGGCACAGTCGCAGTTGTCCACGGCCGTTCATGCGGATGCGGTCAATGCGGCGCAGCTTCAGGCGGTGCAACATTTCGAGCAAGCGGCCTTGGCCGCGCAGGCCGACTTAACCACCAGTTTCGCAGCTGAAGCGGCGAGTTATCCGCTGGGGGAGGCCCCGGTGCTGGTGACGAAGGCAAGCATCAAAAAAGAGTCCGGCCGTATCGCCGGGGTCTTTGAATTGTCGACCAACCAAACTTTGACCATCAACTTCGACTCGAAGTTGGCGGCGGGTTTTTACAAGCTACTCGGCGAAGTAATCAAAACCACCGACTGGAGCGTCCCCAAACCGACGGTTCAACAGAGCGCCCTTTCCTTTTTCCCTTTAGCGGAGAACAAGACCCTGCATTGACGACCGACCCTGTCTTGATCTTCCCTTCGCCTTCCCTTCGCCAAGCCCCCCGGTCCGGCCTCTTATGCAGCCGACAAGCCCTTGCGCCACCTGTCATCTTTGGAAACGTCGATTCATTCTAATTGCGCGCCGAGCCTGCGTATCTGCTGATCCCGCCCTCAAGCCTTTGCGCCAGAACCGGGAATACCTGAAAAAACTCCTGCATACTAAAACAGTTTTCTTTAAAAAGCCAGTAATGTTGCAGATGGCAATGGCGATTATCGGTTCATGCCCTGCCCTTGCCGGAGCAAACCCTCTGCCATGCCTGCAATAGTCGCATGACTACATATGCTTACAAATTCTCTCGCTAGACAACAATCTCGGCCGTTGTAACCTTTAGGGTCGTCTGATGGCGCTACCCATGAGGAGGCATTATGAGAAAAGCTTTGATCATTGCGATCTTGTTGACGGTAATTCCCGTTGTCGATGCCGCGAAGGCCGAAGAGGAAGCGATTCTATCGACAGCACGAAAATCCGGCGTGGTGAAGTGCTTGCCAAAGCTTGGGGAGGTGGCTACCTATTTGGAATTGCCCTCTTCCATTTACTCGGTATCCGACTCGGCTTTCAGCAAAGATGCGGACAACAGGATGTACAACAGCGTCATCATAAAACAATTTAGCGACGGCACGACTTCGCTTGCCTCAGCAACCGTGTCGCCATATGGAACCGAATGCGATCTTTCCTTGCTGCAGGTATTCACCGCAAACACAAACTGCACGGAATTGCGGGAAAGGACTTTGAAGGAGTGGAAATATGTAAAAACCATTAAAGACGTGATCAAGTTGGTGTCGGAGAAAGGGAGCAGTTTCTATTTGAAACCTGTCGGCAGCGGCTGCGTGGCTGTTAAAACGGAATAAGAGAAAAAACAAAGCCGTTGCCACGGAAAAATTCCGAGGACTTCTGAGAAACGCGTAATCGGCGCCTTTTTGCCGGATATACCCATGACTGCAAATCATCCAATCGAGCCACAACCCCCTTGACACACATCATTTATACTGTGTACCTTATGACAGGAAAACAGTTAAAACGATTTCTGGAAGAACATGGCTGGCAGCTTGACCGCATTTCCGGCAGCCATCATCATGATCCGCGAAGGGTGCCGCTCCATCCCCATTCCGGTTCACGGTTCGACCGACCTGCCCAAGGGACTTGTTCATGCCGTCCTCAAGCAGGCGGGATTAAAGGAGTAAAAGCGATGTTGTCATATCCGGCATGCATTAGGAAAGAAGACGACGGCTTTATTGTTACCTTCCCTGACCTGGAGAATGTCATGTCCTATGGAGGCACGGTTGAGGAGGCTCTCCATAACGCCGAACAAGCCCTCAACGGCTGCATCGAATCCGATTTCGAACGGAATTTCTCCATTCCGGCTCCTTCAGCCGTTTCAGGGGAAGGAAACTTCAACGTCCCGGTTGCTCCGCACATAGCCATTGCCATCATGCTGCGCTCCCTGCGTGCGGATCGATCTCAGGCTGAGATAGCGCGGCAGCTCAAAATCTCCTACCAGGTCTACCAACGCCTGGAAAATCCCCGCAAAGCCAACCCCACCGTGAAGACCTTGGAGAAAATAGCGCGCGTGTTCGGGAAAAGAGTGGAGTTGGGATTCGTATAAAACCTGCCGGCACGGCAGCCCGAGGCTGTCAGCTCCGACTTCAGCCGCATCTGCCTCGGCCGCTCGGCTCCTCTATTGTTACGGTGGCGTGAACTTTCCGTGGCGAACCCAAAAAAAACGACTTTTCTGTTGCAAACCAGGAGAAGTTCGCTAGAGTCTCCGGTGTCATTAAAGGGGCCTCTATCATGATAATCCACATCGTGCGCCACGCCGAAGCAGTCGAACGTTCCTCGGATATCCCGGAAGAGCACCGTTTTCTCACCCGCCGCGGTCGAAAACGCTTTCGCAAAATCGCCAATAGCTTGAAAAAACTCGACGCCAGCCTGGACATGATCCTCACCAGTCCGATGGTGCGCGCCGTGCAAACCGCCGATATCCTTGCCGAGACGCTGCGCTATAAAGGCGAGTTGGCGGTCGCTGAGCAGTTGGGCAAACATTTCAAACCGGAATCGCTGGACGAGCTGCTTGACGGCTACCCTGAAGCCCGGGAGATCGCCATCGTCGGGCATGAACCCGATCTGGGCGCGCTCGCGCAAGCCCTGCTCGCGACGGATGTTCCCTGCACGCTGAAAAAGGGCGCGGTGATCTCCTTCCAGAGAGCGGCAGGAGACAAGGGCAAGGCCGATTTCGTCCAACTCGTGACCGGCGGCGGCAAGATCGTCACCTCGCGCGGCAAGGCTCTGGTGCGATTGCAAGACGAAAACGCGCACGGAACGGCCGAGAAGGAAACTCATAAACAAAAAGGGGGCGCCTGACATGACGCAAACGGCGACGGATCTGCAACAGTTGAAAGGGGTCGGCACGGTGCTGGCGAAGCGTTTGCTGGGCGCGGGTTTTGACGATTTCGCCAAAATCGCGCAAGCAGACGAGGAGGAGCTGAAAAAAGTGCGCGGCATGCCGCCGCGGGCGATCCGTTCCATCATCGAGCAGGCGAAACAGCTCTCGCAGATTCCCCGGGAAGATTCGGAACGCGGCGAAGCGATGAAAAAGCAACTGTCGGAGGTGAGGGATAAGGTCCAGACCCTCGCCCTGGCAGCCCGCGACCGCTTCCAGGAGGAGTTGTCGGGAAAGGTCGGCAAAAAACTCTCGGCGGATTTGATCCGGATCGAGGACGCTCTGGCGCGCATCGACGGCGACGGCTCCAAGCACGTCAAGCGCACGGGGAAAGCGCTGCTCAAAGCCCAGAAGCGCATCACCGGTCTTGAGGATGTCGGCCTGAAGAAGCTCCGCAAAGGGGTGAAAAGGGCACGAAAGACGGTGCTCAAGGTGCTCAGCTGACCTGAACGGATTGCATGGATAGACACATTGGGGTTGCCATTCGGTGACCCTTTTTGTTACTATCTGTAGAAAATTACTGAATAATCGGTCATACCCCCGCGGGACTTCATCCCGGCCGGAAAGACCGAAAGCCTCGGGGAGTTCTATTGAAACCAAAACGGTTAGCCGCCATCGATATCGGCACCAACTCCATACGCAGCATCGTCATAGAACCGCTGGCCGCCGGAAAGTACCGCATCCTGGACGACGAAAAGGTCATGGTGCGCCTGGGCGAGGGGCTGAACCAGACGGGAAGCATCGCCCCAGCGGCCTGGGAGCGAGCCATGGAGGCGCTCTCCCGCCAGAAGAAGATCATCGACGGCTACCAGGTGGAATCGATCGAAGCGGTGGCGACCAGCGCGGTGCGCAAGGCAGCCAACGGCGCCGACTTGATCCGCGCCATCAAGAGCCGGATCGGCTTGCAGGTCGAGGTCATCAGCGGCGAGGAGGAGGCGGAACTTGCGGCCTACAGCGCCTTTCACAACTTCGACCTGGAAGGGGTGCGCCATCTGATCATCGACATCGGCGGCGGCAGCCTGGAGTTGATCACCGCCCTCGGCAACCACATGGAACAGTTGCTGTCCCTTGAGCTGGGCGCGGTGTTTCTCACCGAGACCTTCCTGAAGTCCGATCCGGTGAACCCCGACGAACATCAGAAACTGCGCAAGTACATCCGCAAGACGCTGAAGAACTCGTACACGGGCGATCGAACCGGCATGCAGTGCCTGGTCGGCTCGGGCGGCACCATCACCTCGATCGCGGCCATGGTGACGGCCCTGCGCCGCGAGCGCTACGACTCCATTCACGGCTACGAGCTGCTGCGCTCGGAGGTGGTGCACCTCTTGGCGATGCTGCTCAGAAAAAGCGACAAGGAACGCCGCTCGCTGGCCGGTCTCAACCCGGACCGATCCGACATCATCATCGCCGGGGTCACCGTCGTCGACGAGTTGATGGATTTCTTCCAGGTCAACAATTTGAAGGTGAACGAGCGCGGCATCCGCGAGGGGCTGATCCTGCGCGGGCTGCGCAGGCAGAGTCTGCTTCCCAAGGACAAGCCGCTTCGTTCCTGGCGCGACTCCGCCCTGGAGTTCGCCCGTTCCTGCCACATGGACGAAAAGCATGCGCAGCACGTGGGCAAGCTGGCGCTGACCATCCTGGACGCGCTCACCGTCCGCTTCGGGTTCACCGACAAGGAGCGGCGCCTGCTGGAAGCCGCGGCGCTTTTGCACGACGTCGGCTACTTCATCAACTACTCAAGCCATCACAAGCATTCCTACCACCTGATCCGCCACGCCGATCTGTTCGGCTTCACCCCGCGCGAGCGCGAGTTGATCGCCAATGTCGCCCGCTACCACAGAAAATCGATGCCCAAGAAGAAACACGAGCAGTTCGTCCGGCTGGCGGCGAGCGACCAGCTCCTGGTCTCCAGACTCGGCGGCATCCTCAGGCTCTGCGACGGTTTGGACCGGCGCCGAAACGGCGTGGTGGAGGAGCTCGACTGCGCGCTCTCCAACAACGCGCTGCGCATCGGCCTGATCGGACGCGACGACATCTCCGTCGAACTCTTCGGCGCCAAGGCCAAAAGCGATCTGTTCCAGGAAGCCTTCAACCTGAAGCTGATCATCGAGCCGCAGAATTTGCCGTAAGGGGCTGCTTCTTTAGAAACAAAAATGGGACCCGAGGCTGTGCGCCGGGTCCCATTTATTTTTACTGCGGCTATTTTTCCGGCCGGATCAGATGCCGGCGAAGGCGTCCTGCTCGTCGCTGGAGAACATGCGGTCCAGTTGCAGCATAAGCAGCAGTTGCTCGCCGTGATGGATCACTCCGCAGATGAAATCCTGATCGGTGCCGCCGGCCACCATGCTGGGCGGAGCCTGAATTTCGCCGCTGGAGATGCGGATTACCTCGGAAACGCCGTCCACGATGAACCCCATCAGCTTGCCGGCGATGTCCATGACGATGATGCGGGTGTGTTGGTCGTTGTCCGAGCTCATCATGCTGAACCTGTTTCTGAGCGAGACGATGGGAATCACCTTGCCGCGCAGGTTGATGATCCCTTCGATGCTGGGCGGCGTGTTGGGGATGTGGGTGATCGAGGTCATCCGGATGATCTCCCGAACCTTGAGCACTTCGACCGCGTATTCCTCGGCCCCCAGGCTAAAGCTCACCAGTTGGATCAGTTCGTGCTGCGCTTCACCCTTCTTCACTGGTACGATGGCTGTCGACATTTTCGTCCCTCCTGCTTGTCAATTATTTCGTTTCACCGGGGATCCCGCGGGACCGTCCTGCGGGATGCAATAATTCTCGGCACTCTGGAAAATATGTTCCTGTACGTTTTTCCCTGCATGTTCGCTTTGTTTTTACCTGCACGTTTTCTTTGTTTTTTCCTGCATGTTTCCTTTACGGCGCGACCTTCTTAAACGGTTATCGGCTTCAGGTGCCAAATTTCGTTATTGTACTCCATGATGGTGCGGTCGGTGGAAAATTTTCCGCTCTTGGCGCTGTTGACGATGCTCATCCGGGTCCACCCCTCGCGGTCAAGATAGGCCTCCCCTACCCGCTTCTGGGCGTCGATGAAACTGCGGAAGTCGGCGGCCACCATCCAGGGATCGTGAGGGTTGGTGATGGCGGCGATGATGGGGTCGAATATGCCGTTTTCGAACATGTTGAAATGACCGCTTCTCAAAAGCTGCATGACCCGCTCAAGATCCGGGTCGGCCGCGATGACGCCGGCCGGATCGTAACTTAGCCGCCGCGCCTCGACCTCTTCGGCGGTCAGTCCGAAAACGAAGAAGTTCTCGTCCCCGACCTCCTCTCTGATTTCGATGTTGGCCCCGTCCAAGGTGCCGATGGTGATGGCGCCGTTCATCATGAACTTCATGTTGCCGGTCCCCGAGGCCTCTTTGCCTGCGGTGGAAATCTGCTCGGAAAGATCGGTCCCCGGGCAGATCACTTCCATGGCGGTCACCCGGTAGTTGGGGAGGAAGGCCACTTTCAGTCGGTCGCCGACCTCCGGATCGTCGTTCACCACCTTGGCGACGTTGGAGATCAGCTTGATGATCAGCTTGGCGATGAAATAGCCGGGGGCGGCCTTGCCGCCGATCAGCACGCAGCGGTCGCTCCAGTTAGCGGTATCGCCGCGCTTGATCCGGCTGTAGAGATGGATCACATGCAGGATGTTCAAAAGCTGACGCTTGTATTCGTGGATGCGCTTTACCTGGACGTCGAACAGCCCGGAGATCGGGAAGGCGACGCCGCACTGGTCGAGCACCAGGGCCGCCAGCCGCCCCTTGTTCTCCTGCTTGACCTGCCGCCAGCGGTCGCGGAAGTCGGGGTCGTCGGCAAAGCTCGCGATTTGCTCGATCTTGCCGAGATCGGCCACGAAGCCGTCGCCGATCTTCTCGGCGATCAGGGCGCTCAAGCCGGGATTGCACCAGGCGAGCCAGCGGCGCGGCGTGACGCCGTTGGTCTTGTTGTTGAATTTCTCCGGCCACAGCTGGTAGAAATCGCGGAACAACCCCTGGACCAGCAGTTGCGAATGGAGAGCGGCTACGCCGTTCACCGAGAAGCTGCCGACGATGGCCAGGTAGGCCATGCGCACCTGCGGCACCCCACCCTCCTCGATGATCGACATCTGCCGCAGTCTCTGGCTGTCGCCGGGCCAGCGGCTGGACACTTCGGAGAGAAAACGGGCGTTGATCTCCAGGACGATTTCCAGGATGCGCGGCAGAAGCTGGCCGAACAGCGGCACCGGCCACTTCTCCAGGGCCTCGGGAAGCAAGGTGTGATTGGTGTAGGCCATGGTGCGGCTGGTGATGGCCCAGGCTGCGTCCCACCCCATCCCCTGCTCGTCCATCAACAGACGCATCAGCTCCGGGACCGCGCAGCTCGGGTGGGTGTCGTTCAACTGAAAGCAGTTGTTCTCGGCGAATACGCTGAAATCGCTGCCGCGCCGCGCGCACCAGCGGGCGATCACGTCCTGGAGGCTCGCGGAGGCGAGGAAGTACTGCTGGCGCAGCCTCAGCGCCTTGCCGTTTTCGCTGGCGTCGTTGGGGTAGAGCACCATGGTGATGTTCTCGGCCTCGTTCTTGGTGGCGACCGATTCGGTGTAACTGCCGGCGTTGAACTCGCCCAGGTCGAAGACGTCGGTGGCGGCGGCCTTCCAGAGCCTCAGGTTGTTGACCGTACCGTTTCGGTAGCCCGGAATCGGGATGTCGTAGGGCACGGCCAGCACGTCGCGGGTGTTCACCCAACGATGGGCGTAGCCGCCGTCGGCGGTCCGGTAATACTCGCAGTTGCCGCCGAAACGGATGCGCTGGGTGTATTCGGGGCGCTCCAGCTCCCAGGGGTTGCCGTCGCGCAGCCAGTGGTCCGGCTCCTCCACCTGGCGGCCGTCCTTGATGCTTTGCCGGAACATGCCGTACTCGTAACGGATGCCGTAGCCCATGACCGGCAGTTGCAGGGTGGCGCAGCTGTCGAGAAAGCAGGCGGCCAGGCGCCCGAGACCGCCGTTGCCGAGTCCCGCGTCGATCTCCTCCCCGGCAAGTTCCTCAAGGGAGATGCCGATCTGCTGCATCGCCTGGGTGGCGGCGTCGGTGACGCCCAGGTTCAACATGGCGTTGCCCAGCGCCCGCCCCATCAGGAACTCCAGCGACAGATAGTAGCCGGTCTTGCAGCCGGAGTTTATGTAGGCGTAACGGGTATTGTTCCAGCGCTCGATAATCCGTTCGCGTATGGTGAAGGCCAGGGCCTGGTATTGATAGCGTCCGAACCGGCAGTATTGGTCGCGTCCCAAGTGGTGGGAGTAATGGTGTATGAAGTCATGGACCAGGCCGGGCGCATCCATCGGGAGGGGCGGCAGATCGGCGAGCACCGGACCGCGCACGGGCTTTATTTCTTTTTTCAGCGTCATTGCTACTCCTTTTGCCGGACATGGGGACCGGCGGCGTTAAACCCACATTGTACTGATTTTGAAAAATTACCATAGTAAAGAATTTTTAACCTCAACACCATGACCCGCCCCCGTTTATTGCGCCATCCGCTTCAACACCTGCTGCAGCTTGCGCAGCTCCTCGCCGTAGCCGGCCCAATCCCCCTGGCGCTGCAGGTTTGTGGCCCGCTCGAAGATCGCCATCGCCTCGCGGGCGAGTTGGGCGGAGGAACCCGCGCCGGCGGCGCCCGGCGCGGCAGCGGCGCCGGCAGCCGGGGGAGCGGCGGCAGAGCCCTCCGCCGGCTTTTTTCCGCCGAATATCCGTTGCAGGGCCAGTTCCAGGGTCTGCTCCATGACCACCTCGTCCCCGTAGGCGACGATCACCCGGCGCAGTTCGGGAAGCCCGGCCTTGTCTGCCACCAGGTACAACGGCTGCACGTAGAGCAGCGACTTCTCTATCGGGATCACCAGCATGCTGCCGCGGATCACCTCGGAACCCCGCTGGTTCCAGAGGGTCAACTGCTGGGAAATGAAAGCATCCTGATTGATGCGCGCGTCGATCTGCTTGGGTCCGTAGATCAGGCGGTCGCGCGGGAAGGTGTAGGCCTGGATCTTTCCGTAGTTGGCGCCGTCGCAGCGAGCCGTGAGCCAGGCCGCCAGGTTGTCGCGCTTGGAGGGGGCGAAGGGGAGCAGCAGGATATATTCCTCGCGCGTCTCGCCCGGCAGCTTCATCACCGTGTAGTACGGCTCCATCGGCTTTTCGCCCAGCACCGGGATCTCCCAGAGGTTCTCCTTGTTGTAGAAGACCTTGGGATCGGTCATGTGATAGGAGGCGAAGATGGAGGCCTGCAGTTGCAGAAACTGATGCGGATAGCGCAGGTGCCGGCGCAGATCTTCCGGCAGGGCCGTGATCGGCTTGAAAAGGCCGGGATAGATGCGGCCGTAGACCTTGGCCATCACGTCGCCGCTGTCGATCAGGTAAAAGTTGACCGAGCCGTCATAGGCGTCCACGGTCACCTTGACCGAGTTCCTCATGTAGTTGATGCCGCCCCGCAAGGGCTTGGAATAAGGAAGCCGATTGGAGGAGGTGTAGGCGTCGATGATCCAGGTGAGGCCGCCCGACTTGTTCACCACCAGGTACGGGTCGACGTCGAAGCGCAGAAAAGGCGCCAGGGTGCGCACCCGCTCGTTGATGTTGCGGTAGTACAGGATGCGGCTCTTTTCGGTGATGTCGGAAGAGAGCAGGATCTTTTCCGCCTTGAAGCGCGCGGCGAAGAGCGCCTTGTCGGCCAAAGAGCGGATCGCCACGCCTCCTTTTCCGGTGTAGGTGGTATTGATGTTGCCCGTGGCGGTGGGGTAGCTGAACTCGGGGACCTTGGTGCCGACGATCACGTATTCGTTGGAGAGTTCGCCGTAATAGATCTCGGGTCTGGTCACCTTCAGGTCGATCAGGCTCACCGGCGGGATGTCCTTGATGAAGAACTCCGGCAGCCCTTCCTTGCTGATCCGGCTTACCGGTCCCATGGTGAGGCCGTTGCCGTGGGTGAAGATGAGCCGCTCGTTGATCCAGTTGCGGCTGGGGAGGTCGGCGTAAGAGAGTTCGCGCGGCGAGAGCATCACCTGCGTGTACTGGCCGTTCACCAGATAGCGATCGGAGTCGACGTCGAAAAATTTGTAATAGGTCCTGATCTGCTGCAGTTGGCTGTAGGTCTTCAAGAGCGGGTCGGTGTCCCAAAGCCGGATGTTCTTGATGGTGGCCTCGTTCTTGGCGATGTCGGCGGCGGTCAGTTTCAGATCGGCGTCGAAGGGAATGGTCTCGATGTTCTCCAGGTTGTAGCCCAGACGGGTGAACTTGATGCTGTTTTGAATGTAGGGAGTCTCCAGGTCGAGCTCGTTGGGGGCCACCTTGAACTTCTGCAGCAGCGCCGGATAGGCGACGATGCCGATGCCGTAGACGGCGAACAACAGGACCGGAGGGACGATGGCCAGGCGCCAGGTCCCTTTCCAAATCGCGCTGGCGAGGACCGCGGCGGCGATCGGGGTGAGCGCGGTCAGCGCGCGATAGCCCCAAAGCCTGGCATTAACGTCGGCGTAGCCTGCGCCCGGAAAGCTGGCGTTGTTGCCGGAGAGCAGCAGATCGAAGCCGGCCAGATAGAAACCGACGGCAAGGCAAAGCAGGTAGAGGCCGGCCAACAGGGCAAGATGCTTTCTCAGCTTCTCGTCGAGCACGGCGCCCCGCTCCGTCAGCATGACGCCGCCGCGCAGAAAATAGAGCACCGCAACCATCAGCGCCGTCGCCGGCACCAGGAAACTTGCGAAGGCGTTTATCAACTCGATAAAAGGGATGCTGAACAGGTAGAAGCCGAGGTCCTTGCCGAGCACCGGATCGCTGATGCCGACGGTTACCCGGTTGACGAACAGCAGCACCTCCTGCCACTGCAGGGCGCCCCAGTTGGCGGCCAGCAAGGCCAAGATCACGCACGCCAGGATGCTCACCGGCTTGATCAGACGGGTGAACTCTTCCTGCTTGAGGCGAAAGACGTTGCCGCTGCGAAGGGAGAGGCGCGGCGAGGAGACGGGCGCCCAGTAAGCGAAGTGCAGGTTGACCAGGGCGAAGACCAGGAAGACGGCGCCAAAAAAGACGCCGGAGCCAATCTTGGCGAGGATGGTGGTGGTCATCACCGAGGCGAATCCCGTTTCGGAGAAGAAGAGCCAATCCGTATAGACGCCGGTCAGAGAGGAGAATAAGGGGAGGATCACCAACGCCGCGACCAGGACGACCACTAACCGGTTTTTCGTTAACATCGGGCACTCCCTGAAGTTTTTTGGGTTATTTCAAGAATGCAGGCAATCCGCGGAGGAAATCCATGGTGAAGTTCACCGCTGCGAAGGCGCCCAGCAAACCGACGACGTTGCAGATCGCGGAGACGACCAGGTTTTTCACCTTCCAAGCCACCGGCAGCAGGATAAAGGACATCAGCGCGTAGAGCAGCAAGGTGAGGAGGATGGCGGAAAACGTCAGGTTGCTGGCGACGCTCACCTTGTCGGCCAGCGTGAGCAAAACAGCGATCCCGGCCGCCCATAGCAGCATGCCGCGCAAATTGGAGTCGATTCCGGAGCGAAAGGCGAAAAGCCAGGCGACGCACTTCAACAGCATGACAAGGTAAATCATTTACAACTCCTTTGGTGGCCCGGGTAAGAATTTGCAGCGGGGACAGGCCGGGAGTCTCTCCTCTCCTCTCCTCTCCTCCCCTCCCCTGCCCGTCCCAGCGGCAGCGGCATATGATAAACCATCTTCCATTGTTTACGAAGAAATATAATCATTTCTCCCCCTCCCTCCTTCGCCTAGGCTTCGGCGGATGGAATTGGCCACATTTGCAGACATGGCGCCTTCCCCCACCCCCCAGCCCCCTCCCGCAAGGGGAGGGGGAGTTGTCGGCAAAAGCTTAGCGTCAGTGCCCAACGAGGGGGAGGGAGCTTTTGATTCACGTCGATTCTCAAATTGACGGCGGTGCCCCCGTTAATGGGGGAGGTTAGCGTGTACGGGACGAGGCGAAGTGGATGGTAGTGAGGCCGGGGGGAATAGTGTTTTTTTGAACGCGCCTTTGCGGCCTCAATCGATATGAAGCAGCGGGTAACGCCGCAGTTCCTCCCGATTCCAAAGCGCCAGCCCCGCGCGCTGCCCAACGGTCTCCAAGGCGATGACGGCATCGGGATCCTCAAAAGTAATCCGCCCCGGATTGCCCGCCTTTTCCAGGGATAGCAGCAAATATGCGTCAAGGAACTGCTCCTCCTCCATGCCGGACAGTTTCCCCTTGAATCCCCTGCGGTGCATGCGCAGATGAAAACTCTTGCCGCCAAGGCTGGGCAGAAAGGAAGTCACCGCCTGACGCGCATTTTCCTCGAACTCCGCCGGCGACTGAAAGACGAAGGTCATCGTTACCGGCACGACCCGCGCCAAACAGGTAGCGATGCCAGGCGCGCGTTCCCCCTCTGCGATCAGCGCATCCAAAAGCTGCAACGGATCGCCGCTGCGCATCACCAGAATGTTGTAGTAATCGGTGCGGGCAACCGGTCCGAAAGGCTCCAGAAGTTTGAGGGCCTGATTGTAGCCACCGTCTTGCACTGTTATTACTGCGTTCCAGTCTTGCATGGAGTTCTCCTTTAATGGGTCGATTGCCGTCAAAGCATCAAGTAAAACAGGAGATGTGCAAAAGGCAAGCCTGCTCTAAAAGCGCAATCATCCGCTGTGAAAACGATATGGCTTCAATCCAGCCGACCGGCCGATTATTTTGTCTTAGTTAAATGGGCGCCAAGTGCATCAATTGCCGATTGGCTGAAAACGCTACGACAACCGCCGGGGAGACGAGATAAAGAACCTCCTGATCAGTTCCTGTAATGATTTGAGTTGCGCATCCAGTAATTTGCCGCTAATATCCGGTTTTAAACTCACTCGGCGGCACTCTTAATCAATAGAGAGAACAGATCATGGCTCCAAACCTTCGTCATGGCTACAACTTCATCCGCACGTCTCTGATCAGCGGGTTCGTCATCTCCCTTGCCGGCGTCTACTGCGCCAGCCAGATCGTCGCACTCGGCGCGGGCCAAGACGGAGCGCGCGCCTACGCCCTCGCCTCCATGTTCTTCTTCGCCCTGGACGGGGTGCTGATGGTGGCGGTCTTCGGACTTTTGGCCGCCAGGAAACTGGCCAAACGGGTAAAAATATTGGCCGGAGCCCTGAACCGCGGCGCGGACGGCGACCTGACCACCAGCCTGGAAGTCACCTCCGACGACGAGTTCGGCAGGCTCAACGAAAACTTCAACGTGATGATGGAAAAGCTCTCCGGAGTGGTGAGCAGGGTGAACCAGTCCATTTGGGAACTCAGACAAATCGCCGCCGACATCAACGACGTCGCCAAGAACGGCCTGACGGCGGCCGAGTTGCAGTCCGAAGGGGTGAACGGCGCCTCCGAGGCGGTACAAGAGATCAACCAGGCGGTGCTCCAGATAGCGCAGTGGGTGGAAGGGCTCTCCAAATCTGCCACCGGCAACGCCTCCTCCATCCTGGAGATGTCGGCCAGCATCGAAGCGGTGAACCTGCACGTCGAGGCGTTGTCCAACACCGTCGACGAAGTCAGCGCCTCCATCATCGAGATGACCGCCGCGGAAAAGCAGATCGGCGAGAGCGCCAACAGTCTGATGCGCGAATCTACCACGGCCTCCTCCCTGGTGGCCGACCTGGACATTTCCATCAAGCAGGTAGGCGAGAACGCCGTCCAGAGCGCGGCCATTTCCCAGACCGTGCGCAAGGACGCCGAAGACGGACGCGAGGCCGTCGAGGCGACCATCACCGGCATCAACGAGATCCGGCGCTCCTCCCGCTCCACCGTGGAGGCCATCGAGAACCTCTCGATGCGCGCCGCCGACATCGGCAAGATCCTCTCCGTGATCGACGAAGTGGCGGAACAAACCAAGCTGCTGGCCCTGAACGCGTCGATCATCGCCGCGCAGGCCGGCGAGCACGGCAAAGGGTTCGCCGTGGTGGCCGATGAAATCAAGGAACTGGCGCGACGCACCAGCCGCTCCACGCAGGAGATATCGGGCATCACCAAAGGGGTGCAGGAAGAAACCCAGCGCGTGGTGATCGCCATCAAGCTATCCGAGCAGCGGATCGTCGAAGGGGAAAAGCTGTCGCAGCGCTCCGGCGAGGCCCTGCACAAGATCGTGGCCGGCGTGCAGCAGGCGACCACCCAGGTGAACGAGATCGCGCAGTTCACCGAGTCCCAGTCCCGACTGAGCCAGAACATGAGCCAGGCCATGAAGCGGGTGGCCGATATGGTGCGGCAGATCGCCAAAGCCACCAGGGAGCAGGGGCGCGGCAGCGAGCAGATCATTTCCGCGGTGGAGCGGATGAAGGGATTTACTTCCGAGGTGCGCGTCTCGACGCGGGCGCAGAGCGAAGCGAGCAACCACATCGTCTGCGCCACCGAAGACATCACGGCCACCATCGGCAACCTGCGTCAGGCGTGCGCGGACGAGGCGTCGAGCAGCAAGATGATCGTGCAGGCGATGGAAAACATCCAGCATTCTTCGCAGGGCAACGTGGAAACCACCCGAGTAATCAACAGGGCGGTGAACGGCCTCTCGCGCCAAGTGGCGCTTTTGCAGGAGGAGATGGCTGGATTTACCTACGAGCAAAAAGCGGCGGCATCCCACGCGCCGAGCGCTCGGATACCCTCGTCCGGCGCGGCAGGAGCAACCGGCGCGGCGGAAATCGCCGCAGTTTAACTGCCGCAGTTTACCTAGATTCATGCTGTCGGACCGGCAGCGTCCCTCTTATCCCCCCTTCAATTTCTGAATAATCCCGACCATTTCCGATGTCCGCAACCGGACCCTCCCGCCTCTCCCACGCGTAGGTTGCGTTGAACGGGTGCACCGTGAAACGCAACATTACCTCAGCGCCATCGCCACAACTAGGTGGCATCACCGCAGCGTCGCGTTTCGTGCCTCGACGCGACCTACCCACTAAGCTGCCATTAAGTTTAGGAGTTGGGTGAATCCAAAAGCCCCCTCTCCCTTGATGGGAGAGGGCTCGTCCGCCGAAGCCTTGGCGAAGGAGGGAGGGGGAGAACAACTAAGGCCAAGCTTAACTCAACGGCAGTGCCTGCCAGCCCCCTCCCGCAAGGGGAGGGAAGCCTCGGTGACATCACCACGACTAGCTGACATCACCAAGGTCGCGTTTCTCGCCTGAAAGCCAAGAGACTGATCGGACACGCAAGAGGCCGGAGGAGGTTGAAATATGCTGGGAAGGTCGCGGCTGGCGCTAGAACTTGACGTCGCAGTTCAGCGAGCCGCCACCGTTCAAGATCTGCGGGGTCAGGCTGACATGCTTCAAGAAGGAATCGTCGCTCGTGCTCTTTGCGCCGGTTTTCTCCGGCTCGCTTTCCGACCAATAGTGCAGCAAGCGAGGCAGCAGGAACCCGGAGAAAAGCCCGATTGCGCTGCCGGCGATGACGTCGGTGGCATAATGGCGGTCGGCCATTATCCGCACCACGCCGTCTACCGCGGCGAGGCCGAGAGAGGTGGCGCAAATGGCTCGCGCGGTCGCTGGATCGTAAAGGGATTGATAGGCATGATGGGTACAATACAAACCGGCGCCGGTTAGAGCAAAAGCCACATGGCCGCTGGGCATGCCGCGGTTGGGCTGCTCATTGGAACAACTGCCATCAGGACATTCCCGGATGAAGGGTTTCTGACGCTTGATGGAGTTTTGCGCCACGCTGGAAACAAGCGCCGTAAAGGTGAAGGATTCCAGGTTGATCACCGAGGTCTGCCAGAGCGCGTCCCAATTCCGATCCCGGTAACCCAACGTGTAGATGGAGTCGACAATGGGCTCGGCGATCAGCAACCCCATCAGACCGTCACCGATACTGCCTGCGGCGTCTCGCGCCGAAGCGCTGTCCAGACGGAGCGCGTTCCTGATGCCGTCGTCGAACCTGTTGGTCGACGTCCAATTCGGCCGCTTCGGGTCGCCGTAAGCTGCCTCCGAATACAGCGTGCCGCCGGCGGCGACCGCGATGCCGGCGAGTTCGGCCAGACTCGCCCTTCTCCATGACCAGCGCGCCTTTGTCGGGCCGTCGGCGGAGTCAGGTTTACTCGGGTTGTCCGATTCGGCAAAGCCCGGACCAGCCAAGCCGAGGAGCGAAATGAGGAGCAGAGCGGTTGCCATTCGGCGGACACAAGCATTGGATGCCGAAATGAGGGTCGATTTCATAAGCTCTCCTGACTGTCAGTAGGTCCGTGGCCATTGGCACGGAAAAGCCGCCGTCAAGTATGCCTCATTTTATGCTGTTGCCAATGCGATAGCGCCGATTGAGTTTAACTTTGTCCCCTGACCTGGATGTTGTATCTGGCCCTTAGCTCACCGCCCTTAGCCCTTTGCCGCACACGGGGCACCCCTGCATGGAAAGCGGCTTTTCCAGCCGGCATTCGGCGAGCAGCGCCTCATTTTGAAAGATCTCCCGCGTCGGCCCGTCCGCCCTCACCTCTCCGTTGTTCAGTACGATGGTCCGCTCGCACAACTCGAGCACCATGTCGAGGTCGTGACTGGTGAAGATCTTGGTATGGCTGAACTCTTTTAACAGGGCGATCAACTGCCGGCGCGCGTACGGGTCGAGCCCGTTGGTCGGCTCGTCCATGACCAGAATGTCGGGCGACATGGAGAGGACCGTGGCGATGGCGACCCGCTTTTTCTCGCCGACGGAAAGGTGGTAGGGAGCCTTTTTCGCCAGATGGCCGGCATCGACCCGGTCGAGCGCGCCGGTGACGCAGCTCTCCAGTTCAGTTCCCGAAAGCCCGAGGTTCATGGGACCGAAGGCGACGTCTTCGTAAACGGTCGGCATGAAAAGTTGGTCGTCGGGGTCCTGGAAAACCATGCCCACCGTGCGCCGGATTTCGGGCAAGGTCCCCTTGGTCAGCGGGAAATCGCCGATGCGCACCGCGCCGGCGCTGGGAGTCAGGTAGCCGTTCAGATGCAGCAGCAGCGTCGATTTACCCGCGCCGTTGGCGCCGATGATGGCGACGGATTCGCCGTGGGTGATGCGAAAGGAGATGCCCCCGAGGGCGGCGGTGCCGTCCGGATAGACATGACGCAGGTCTTTGACTTCTACGATATGGTGACTCATTTGAATAATCCCGTGACCAGCGAGCCGAGCAGTTGCGCCGCGTTGTGCAGCCGCAGCGTGGCGAAGAAGACGGACCAGCCGGCAAGAAAAAGCAGGTCCGGCGCTCCGAAGCGAGAGTGGTTGCTGGCGCGAAAGGCTCCGCTGAAGCCGCGGGCCAGCATCGCCATGTGAATGCGCTCGGCGCGCAGCCAGGTCCGCAACAGCAGATGTCCGAGCAGCGAGCCGTAGCTGGCTATGCCGCGCCCCTTCTTCCCGAAAGAGCGGAGTTCGCGCGCCCGCGAGGCGCGCCCCCCTTCCTCGGTAAGCACGAAGAGATAGCGGTAGAGAAAGAGCAGTTGCACCGCGAACGCCTTGGGCATCCCCAGCGCTTCCATGGCCCGGCAGATGGCGGGAAAGCCGGTGACTGCCACTAAAATCACGGCCGCGCTCACGGTAAGGGCGGCGCGGACCACGATGGAAGCGCAGGAGATCCACCCCCCCGTGATGGCAAGCGGACCCAGGTGCAGCGCGACGGCGCGGTCGAAGATGGGATTGAAAATCCCGACCAGCAGCGCGAAGGGACAAACCAGCGCAACCTTTCGGAGTAGGTAAGCGACCGGCAGATCGCCGAGACCGATGAGAACCGCGGGGAAAATGAAAAAAGGGATCAGGGCGGATATTTCGTATCTGCCAAAAGAGACCACCGTCACCATGAAGGCCAGCGTCGTCAGCAGCTTGGTCCGGGGATCGAGCCGGTGCACGGCCGATCCCCCGGCAGCAAGGCGGTCCAGCCGCTTGAGATCCAGCAATGCGCCGTCGATCGATGCCATATCACTCCATCTTGCTTCGCCTCAGTTGGCCGCTCGTTTCCTCTTCTTCAGCAGCGCTCCGGCGCAGAAGGCGATCGCAAGGGTAAGGAGCGTGCCGACCATTCCGGCTACGCTGGTCCCTGCTTCGGCGCTCTCTTTGCCGTTGCCTGCGGTTGTCCCGGAGACGTTGACCGGCACCTGAGACGATTTCCTGAACGCATAACCCGGGAATAAGGCCACCTTCTCCTGCAAGGCGGCGACTGCGCCATGCACCTCGTCATTCGCCTTGAGCTCGGCTTTGCCCGCTGCCCGGGCGATGGACCATTCCAGGCCATCCGGGTCCTTGGAAGCAAACAACGACAAGCCGCCGGCGATAATCACCGCTCCGGCGAAAAACACTATCAGCGTTTTTCTCAGCGAGCCATTGCCAAACGGGCGCGCCTGAAGCGTCCCCAGCAGGATCTCCGGGCGGGCTCTGGCTACGAAAGAGACGATGGCCAGGGTGACGACGCCTTCGACCAGCCCGATAGCCAGATGGATCGGCTGCATCAACAGCGCGAAGGTCGAAAAGGGGAGCGATGAGACCCCGGAGCAGAACGTCTCGGCAACCACAGTGAAGGCCCCCAACTGCAGCGCGACCACGGCCGAAAACATGGTGACCACGGTCGATCGTATCCTGCCCGGATCGACACCGAGCATGCTTCGGTAGCAGAGGGGAAAAACGACGAATGCGGGAATAAACCCCATGTTGAAGATGTTGCAGCCAAGGGCTAGCAGCCCTCCGTCGGCAAAAAAAAGCGCCTGCACGACCAGCACGGAGGCGATGGTGAGAAAGGCGGCGCAGGGACCGAGCAGGATGGAGAGCAACAGCCCTCCGCCTAAATGCCCGCTGGAACCGGTCGCCGGAATGGAGAAATTGATCATCTGCGCGGCGAACAGGAAGGCTCCCAACACGCCCATCAGCGGCGCCTTCCGGTCGTCCTGCTCTCTGCCAAGTCTGGCCGAGCTGCAGGCGATGGCGCCGGCCGAGGCGACCCACATGGCTCCCGCAACGGCAGGCGATATCAGCGCATCGGCCATGTGCATGCCGCTTGCTCCTTTTGGGGCTTTACCTATCGACGGTAACACGAATATAATTTCAGTAACACGTAATTGATACAAGATGCGCTGCAGAGTGTCAATTGCTTTCAGCAGGACGTGCCTCTGTATATCATCCGGGTTTTGGCGCGTTGAACTGTCATAGCATGCCGTCCCATCGATTACGCTATGCTAATCAGACGACTTCTGCTAGACTGTGGCTGGTCGCAGCACGTCTGCATGGAGATACCGAATGAAAAAGATCGCATTCGCCATTACCGCTTCATTTTTGTTCCTCGCCCTCGGACCCGGACAAGCATCCTGGGCGGAAAGCTACCCGCCCGGATATTACGACGCCGCCGATCAGGCCAACCTGCTCACTCCCGAAGAATTGGACGACCTGCTAGCCCCCATCGCGCTCTATCCCGATCCGCTGATCGCCCAGATACTGCCGGCCGCGACCTTCGTCGATCAGATCGACGAGGCGGCGCGCTATGTCAGGCAATACGGCAGGGCAGCGCGCATCGACGTGCAGCCCTGGGACGTGAGCGTCAAGGCCGTGGCGCATTACCCCGACGTGCTTTTCATGATGGACCAGAAGTACGACTGGACCGTCTCGCTGGGGCAGGCCTTCATCGATCAGGAGCAGGACGTGATGGACGCGATCCAGAGGCTGCGCGCCGATGCACTGGAACAGGGGAACCTGTTTTCAACCGCGCAGCAGCAGGTGATCGACGACCCTGACGGCATCAGGATCGTGCCCGCCGCGCCCGAATATGTATACGTGCCCGTGTACGACCCGCAGGTGGTGTACGTGGAGCGCTACGACCCTTCCTATCCGTTGATCACCTTCGGCGTAGGACTCGCCATCGGCGCTTGGCTGAACCGCGACTTCGACTGGGGCCAACACCGCGTCTATTACCACGGCTGGCGCGGCGGGGGTTGGATCAGCCGCTCGCGGCCCCAGATACGCGAAAGGGGCAATACCAATATTTACATCAACAAAAACTTGACCGTCATCAACGTCAACAAGAAAGTGCTGCAGCACGACAACAGTCGTTTCCGCCAGGAATTGAGAAGCGACGCGCTACGGCAGCGTGAGGAGCACCGCATGCCGGTTGCGCCTCGGGCCAACCAGCCTCGCCCGGGCCGGATCGAACCTCAGAGGCCCCAGGGAGGGAACCAACCGCGTCCGACTGAACGTGGACGGCAACGCGAGCCCGAGGCCGGGCGCCAGCGGGGGCTCGACTCCAGAACTCAGCCAGCTCCGGCAACCACTCGACCTGCTCCGGTAACCGCCCAGCCAGCTCCGGTAACCACCCGGACCGCTCCGGCCCAGCAGCCGGTTCCGGCAACGGTTCAGCCTTTCGCCGCCGGCGGCGGGCAAGTCGCTCCGGCGCGAGGAGGCCGCGACCGTGCGGGGACCAGACAACCCGCTCCCGCCACCGGCCAAACGGCCGCTCCGGCAATCCAGCCTCCAGCCGCCGCAATCAGCCCGCAGACGGCCCCGACCGCAGGACGACAGCCGGCGGCAGCCGGAAAACGGACTGAAACGCGACCGACGACCGCAACCGACGTATTCCGCGGCCGCGACGTGCAGCGGGCACAGCCGGCCTCCCACTCCGGCTACGGCGGCTACGGAAGCGGCAGTGATGCCACCATCTATCGGCAGCGTGGCCAGGCCAGCCAGGAACAAATGCGGCAGACCACCCGGCCGGCAGCAGCCCCGCCCAGTGCAGCGCCGGCTCCTCGCCCCGTAGTAGCCCCTGCGCCACGGCCCGCCGCCGCACCGGTTGCCGCGCCCAGGCCCGCCGCCGCGCCGGCTCCGCGCCCGGCGATGGCGCCGAGACCGCCCGCCGCCGCGGCTCCGTCGGCCCCAAGACCAGCGGCTCCGCATCCGGCAGCGCAGGAAAAGAAATAGCGCCACGAACGCCCGAAGCGGACTTTATCAGCAAGAACTGCAACGGCATCCGCCGATAAAAAGGAATGTAACCATCATGACAACCACACCGAGGATCCTTTACCGCAATTTGGGATTGTTATGCATCTGGGCGCTGCTCTTGGCACTGCCGGCGCTCTCGGAGCAGTGTCTGGCCAGTCCGGCGCAGCAAGCGCAACGCAGCTTCGCCTCAGCCGAAGAAGCTCGCCAAGCGCTGGTCGCGGCGGTTCAGACCAAGGATCGGCAGCAGCTCGCGGGTCTGCTCGGACCGGCGCTGCGGGACATGGCGCCGGGAGATCCCGTGGAGGAGGCCGCCGAGTTTGAACACTTTTCCGCTCACGTGCTAGAGGGGACGGAACTCGTCAAGGAAGGGGACTCCAAGGCGATCGTGCAGATAGGAGCGGAGAAGTGGCCGTTTCCCATCCCGATCGTCAAGACGGGGAACACCTGGCTCTTCGACACCGAGGCTGGGCGCAAGGAGATCGTCACCAGGCGCATCGGCCACAACGAACTGCTCGCTATTAATGTCTGCCGGGCCTATGTCGATGCGCAGCGCGAATACTACAACATGCACGATCCCGACGGCGATCAGATTCCCAAGTACGCGCAGCACATGATCAGCCGACCAGGCAAAAGGAACGGTCTTTACTGGCCCACCGCTCCCGGGGCCAAGGAAAGCCCGCTCGGCCCGCTGGTGGCCAAGGCCAAGGAAGAAGGGTACATGCAGCCGAGAAAGGAAGGCGAGCGTGGGCGACGCCCTTTCCACGGCTATTTTTTCAAGATCCTCAAGAAACAGGAGAAAAGTGCTCCGGGCGGGAAATTCAATTACCTGATCAACGGCAACATGGTCGCCGGATATGCGCTGGTGGCCTATCCCAGCCGCTGGGGCGCTTCAGGAGTGATGACCTTCATCGTCAACCAAAGCGGCAGGGTGTATCAGAAGAATTTGGGTCCGAAGACCGCCGAGTTAGCGCGCAAGATGCAGGCGTACAACCCCGATCAGAGCTGGAAGCTGGTGGAGTGAGGTCGTAAAGGGAGGGGGAAATACGAGGCCTTGCAACAACGATAAAAGGGATTGCCAGTTCAACGACTGGCAATCCCTTTTTATTTGTATCGCTTCAATCCTGCTAAGCCGCTCTCCTGATTCAGAGGCCTTCAAAACCAAGTCACCCCCCTCCCAGCAGCGGGAAAATGGCCAGGATGTCGCCCTCGGCTAGTTCCCGGTCCAAGGCTACGTGGCGGCTGTTGATCAACATGATGCCAAGCTCCGCCACCGGAATACCTTTGTCCGCGACCACGTCGGCCACGGTGGCGCCTACCGGATATTCGCAGACCTCGATGGGGAGGCGGCCAGTGCGAAAGCTGGCGAAAAGTTTGACGGTGACCTGCATGATGCTCGCTCCTTTTCCGATGTTCGACGGCGATGCTATTGGATCAGTGTGGCCGTAAGCAGCACCGCTCCCACGGCGTTAGGCCCGCAGGGGTTGGAGAATACAATCTCGGCGCGGCCGGAGGAAGAGAGTTCCTCCAGCAGCACGGTGAGCTCCGGTCGCTGCAAAAAAACCCCGTGCGCCAGAATAAGCGGACCGATCTCCGGCAGCAGGAGGTTGAACAGCTTGATGCTGACCGTGCCGCTGCCAGCCTTGAGCGCGCCGGAGTTCTCCGCGTGGGTGATCCCCTGGCGCAGCGCCGCATAGAAGCCGGAGCGCCGCATCACCGCCCCGACCAGTCCGGGCATGGCCGCCGAGAGGGCGATCCTCGCGCCTTCACCGATGAGAGCGCCGAGAGCGTCGACGGGACGGTTGTCCAGGAAGATGGTGGTGATGCGTCCGGCGACATAGTCGGCGGGAATCCCCAACTGATCGCAGAGGAGCTCCTGGAGCGAGCAGCCCACCTGGGCCGGTATGGTCACGCCGCGCTGCAGCAGCGGGAAAAAGGCGCTGAGCTGCTCCTCCCCTACCTTGAGTGCAACGCTCTCGCAGACAGGCTGGCCACGCTCCAGATGCGTTTGGCCGATTCCTTGGTCATCCAGAGTCTGCTCCATAGACACTCCTGGTCGGCGTCCTCGCCACCCCGCGTCGACAGCTACGCGGCGTCGACATCAACAGGCGAAATGCCTGCTATAACAAGAAAAGCAAGCTATAGCAGCAAGCCCGGCAACCTGCAAAGAAAAAATTCGTCGGGGTTTGAGCCCCTCTGGTTTTGAAGGAAAACAATCCGGTAGGTTGCGTTGAACGGGTTTATCGTGAAACGCAACGCAGCGATATCGCAAACATTACCGCCATGGCCGGCATGGCAACGTCGCGTTTCGTACCTCAACGCGACCTACGGAGCTTTGCACCAAAGGATCCGCCCTCCCCTTGCGAGTGTATGGGTCAGGGGGGGGAATTACCAATATTTGCTGACGTGGCGCCTTCCCCCACCCCCCAGCCCCCTCCCGGAAGGGGAGGGGGAGTCTCGGCAAAAGCTTGAGTTAACGGCAGTGGGGATGTGGTGAGGATCAGCTTCCCGCGGGCTAAAGCGCCTGCTAAAAGTTGAAAACTTCGTCCAGTTCCTCGTCCTTCATCATGAAGGTCTGGTCGTGCGGCGCGATCGTCTCGTTGTAGAAAAAGCGCGGCAGCCGGTCATGGTGCTTGGTGAAACCGGCGCGGGTGTTGAAGTCGCGCTCGGCGAGCAGCACCTTCTTACCCAGCGCCACCACGTCGTCGCCGGTCATCTCGATGCCGTGGAAGCCGCCGAGCATGTCGAGCAGCGCCTGGAAGGTCTCGGGCTGATCCATGATGGCGAAGGCGATGAACAGGCACATGCCGGTCGAGTCGATGGCGGCGGTGGCAATTTGCAGGTTGCGGGAAAGATCGACCTGTCCCTCGGTCTTCAGCGGGTCCACGTCGCCGCCCACCTTGAGGATGTTGGTGGCGATGGCGTAGCCGGCGGTATGGTCGGCCCCCTGGGTGGTGGTGGCGTAGGTGACGCCGATCCCCTGGATGGCGCGCGGATCGTAGGCGGGGAGAGCCTGGTCCTTGACGACCGGCACCCGCTCGACGGCAAAGACCTTGCCGGTGACCGAGGCGCCGCAGCCGAGCACGCGCCCGAGCGGAGTCCCCTTGCCCACTTCCTCCATCAGCCTGATGGCGCCCGCCTCGTCGCCGAACTCGATGATGCCGGCGTCCATGGCGACGCCGATGGTGACCCCCATCTCGATGGTGTCGACCCCGATGTTGTCGTCCATGTAATCGAGGGTCGCCACGGTGTCCAGGTTGGAGATGCCGCAGTGCCCGCCGTGGGACCAGACGGTCTCGTATTCCGGCTGTTTGGTGAGGTAGTTGCCGTCCTTGTCGTTGTAGATGCCGGAGCACTGGATGACGCAGCCGCGATGGCAGCCGTGGGTGGCGCTCCCTCCCCTCTTGATCTCCAGCTCGGCCTGGGCCTCGCCGCTCAAGCTGGCCGCCCCTTCGAACTGGCCGGACTTGAAGTTCCTGGTCGGATAGCCGCCGGCCTCGTTGAGGACGTTGGTGAGCACGTTGGTGCCGTAGGCGGGAAGCCCCTCGCCGGTGACCGGATGCTTTCTCAACCCTTCCACGAACTTGCGGTTGGCGTCCCGGTACTTTTGGGGATCGACCGGCGGGCGCATCTTCATGCCCGCGTCGTCCAGGATGATTGCCTTGATCCCCTTGGCGCCCATGACCGCGCCCACGCCGCCGCGCCCGCAATGCCTGGTCGGGCGCAGTTCGGGATCGGTGCAGGCGATGGAGGCCGCCAACAGCATGCGCTCGCCGGCGCTGCCGATGGTCATGTAGGCCACCTTGTCCCCGTACTCGCCGCGCAGTTTGGCCACCAGCGGGTAGTTGTCCATGAGTTTCAGGCTGTTGTCGACGATCACCTGGATGCCGTCCTTGTTGATGACGATCTTGTACAGATCGCTGCCGGTCGGCTTCCCCTCGATGATGACGGCGGCGTAGCCCAGACGCGCCAGCACTTGAGCCGCCTGGCCGCCCGCGTTCGACTCCTTGATGGTGCCGGTGAGCGGGCTCTTGCAGCCGACCGACAGCCTGCCGGTCATGGAGCCGGTGGTGCCGCTCAGCATCCCCGGCGCGATCACCAGCTTGTTCTCCGCTCCCAGCGCATGGGCCAGCGGATGGACCTCGGCGGCGACCACGATAGAGGTCATGGCGCGCCCGCCCAGTCCCTGGTACTCGCCCAAAGGTCCTACGGTTACCGTCGGGCCGCCTGCGGCCCCCATGTCGATGCGTGCAATCTTGTCCATTTTTCTACTCCTTTCCCTTGGTTGAATAGTGCGGCTCGCGCCGCGTGAATTCTCCTTTCCAAAGGGAGGCGCCGCGGTTTCCCGCGAAACCCGTAGGCCCGTCGCCGTGGGGATATACCCGGTAGGCGGCAAAGGCTCGGAGAAAGATGCTGCGTTTTTCGATTATGCGGCGAGTTCCATCCTGCTGAGGACGGTCACGCGGTAGCTGGCAAATTCGCGGCCGCGCAGACAGCCCCAGAAGACGCCGGCGCCGTAGGCGACCTGCTCCAGCAGGTAGATGCCGGTGAAGGCCAACGGCGACAGGCGCGGCTTTTTGATGCGATAGTCGACCCCGGCGCTGATCAGCAGGCAGGCTACCGGGAGCGCCCAGAGGACCGGCAGCACCAGCGCCAGGCCGGCCATCGCCAAGGCGTAGTAGCGCAGCAGATGATAACTGAGGTAATAGCAAAGTCCACCCAGCGCCCGCAGCCGCCCGGCAAGTATCGCCGACAGCCCCAGCGGAGCGCCCCGGCGCGCCAGCCGCAGGCGGTACACCGAGGCGTCGCCGAGCAAAAGCGCGGCGGCCACCGGGACCGGCCACCAGCCGCAAAAAGGGGCCAGCAGGCAAAGGGCCGCCACCAGCCCCAGAAGCGGCGGCAGCACGAAGCGCTTGCGCCTTTGAGGATGGAGTTTTTGCAGCATCCCCTCGGAGGTGCCGTAGTCGAAGCGCCGCGACATGAAGGAGCGCAGCGAACTTCTGTGCTCGTGCAGGATGTTGCCGGCGGGGAGGTAGGCGATGGTCCAGCCCGCATCGCGCAGCCTCCAGGTAAGATCCACGTCCTCGCCGACATGCATGCTGTCCACGAAGCCGTTGACGGCCAGAAAGAGCGCCCGCCGCACCAGCAGGTTGCAGCTCGGCAGATAGAAGGTGTCGTCGCCGGAGCCGCCGAAGCGCTCGCGGGAGCCAAGCGACAGGCTGGACATGACCGCCTCGTAGCGATCGACGCCGGAGGCGCTGCACATGCCGTCGACCATCCCGCCGACCGCCGCGATCCGCGTGTCGCCGAAAATCGGCACCAGTTGCGCCAACCACCCCGTCGAGGCCGAGCAATCCGAATCTATGAAGGCGAGCAATTCGCCGCTCGCCCGGGCGGCGCCGACGTTGCGGGCCGCCGCCGGGCCGCGCCTGACGCCTCCCGAGGAAACCACCAGCGCGCCGCGGTTCCTGGCGACCTGCGCTGAACCGTCCCGGCAGCCGTCGTCCACCACGATCACCTGGATCTTGTCCCCCGGATAATCGAGGCGGGCGATGGATGCAAGGCAGCGCTCCAGCTCCTCTTCCCTGTCCAGCACCGGGATCACGATGCTGATGGAGGGAAGCGCGGCCTGCGCAGGCGCCGCCTCCTGCAAGCGCTCCGCAAAGCCCTTCAGGGCAAGCTGTTCCAGCACCTTCTCCTCGGCGGCTCCGGCGGCCGAGATCGGACCGGCCATGGCGCGCCTGGCGAGCGCCAGCAGGGGGGCGTTCAAGCGCAACAGCGTCAGGGGAGTCTTGGCCATCAGGAAACTCCCGCCGTCGCGCTCCAAAAGCTCTATCTCCGGCAGCATGCGGTATTTCATAGCGAGGCCTCGGGCGCAACACCTTCCTGGCGGAAAAGATCCCAAAGCGCCGCCGCCGTGTCGTCGGCGGAAAGCGCCTGCACCCGCCCCTCGCGCGCCTTGATGCCGCCGGACAAAAGCGAAAGAATCCGCTCGAAGGCGGGAAGCTCGGGATCCGGAGTCACCAGCCGGACCGGGTCGGGACGCGGCGTACCGACGCGCGCGACGGGAAGGAGGGCACCGGTAGCGCCGATCTCCCAGAACGGCAACCCCAGTTCAGGGAGCCCCCAGCGCTCGATGGAGCCGCCGAGGGAGGCGATCACCGCGTCGACGGCAGGGTAGCGCGGTGTGCGCGCCTCCTCGCAAAGGACGGCGCAGGGGAAGAGGGCGGTCACCGTCTGCCGTGAGCCGCGGTCCCCTTTTCTGAGCACCTCGACCACGCCGGTTTTGAGCGCCAGCGAGACGGCCGAGGAGATGCAGGGAGCGCCGTTCAGGGCGGCGGCCAGGGCCGGCGCCGGATCGTCGCCCCGGTCGGCCAGGCGGTTGCCGGAGAGAAAGAGCGTCGGTTTCAGGATCTCCAGTATCCGGGCCAGCACGCGGGCGTCGGCCGCGGCGTCCCCTCCGTCCATGCCGTGGTCCCAGCAGCGTATCGCCCGGTCAGCGCCCATGGAAAAAGCGAGCCGCAGCAGGTCGTCCTGGCTCTCCTCCCCCACGGCGAGCACCGTCACCTTTGCGCCGAGCGAGTCCTTGAGGCAGAGAGCCTCCTCCAGGGCGGAGAGATCGGCCGGGTTGGGGAAGCGCCTGAGGCCGCGGTCGCTGACGCCGGCGCCGCGGGCGGTGCAACGCGCGGGGGGCCTGGGGTCGCTCACTTCCCGGAGCAGTACGAGTATGTCGAGGTTTGTGAAGGTCATTGGCCAACTCCGTAAGTATCTAAAAAGTCCGTGGACTTTGTGGACTTTGTGGACTTTGTGGACTTTGTGGACTTTGTGGACTTCATGGACTTTTTAACGGGCTTTTTCGTCTTTTCGTCTCAGGTCATCCGGTAGGCTACGCCGAAGCCACCCCTGGGATAGCGCCAGCGGGTGAAGGCCTTGCGCTGGCAGACCACGTAGCAGGTGCCGCACTCCAGGCAGCCGTCGTGCACGAAGGTCATCTTGCGCTCCTCCTCGTTCCAGGTGTAGCAGCGGGCCGGGCAGGAGTTGGTGCAGCCCCGGCTGTCGCACTCGACACAGACTCCGGCATCCAGCACGATGTGCGGCTCGCGGTCGATGTTGAAACTGGTGAAGTCGAAGATCTCGTCGATGTTCATAGTGCTCTCCATGCGCTGAAGCCGTCCGCCGCCAGGTTCTTGAGCCCGACCTTGTCGCGGGCCGCCTTCAGGAACAGCTTGGACAGGTTCTCCTTGGGCGTCCCCTCGATCCGGTACAACTGCTCCATCAGGCTGCAGACCAGCTCCGGATACTCGTTGTAGATCCGGTTGTTGTGCAGCATCTGCGGCGCGCGCCGGTAGCTCTTCAGGTCCTTCATCACGTAGCTTTCGTCCAGCAGGCTCTTGTAGATCGACAGCCCCTTGCGGCTGAAATCCCGCGCCTTGTGCGCGGCGATCGCCGCCTCCCCCGCCAGTACCCCCGACTGCGAGGCGAGGTTGATCCCCTCCAGGTTCAGCCCGGTGGCGTTGCAAAGGGCCGCCGCGTCTCCGGCCACCAGGATGCCGGCACCGTAAAGCTCGGGGATCATGTCGTACCCCCCCTCCGGGATCAGGTGCGCCGAATACTCCTGCAACCTGCCGCCGCGCACCATCTTGGCGACCTGCGGCTGCTCGAGAAAGGCGTTCAAGAGATCGTAGGGGGTCTTGCCGCTCCCCTTCAGGCTCGCCAGGTGGAAGACGAGGCCTACGGAGAGCGAATCGTAGTTGGTATAGAGAAAGCCGCCGCCGCGAACGCCTGCCGTGCAGCCGACGAATTCGTTGGCGAAGCCCTGCTCGCGGACCAGGCCGAAACGCTCGTCGATCAGGTCGCTTTCGAGATCGATCAGCGCCTTGACGCCGACCGCCATCTGCCCCGGATCGAAGCTCGGCCGCCTGAGCCCCGCCTTCAGCGCGGTGAAGGAGAGCACGCCGTCGGCCGCCACCACCACCGGCGCCTTCAGCGCGCCCTTGCGATCCAGGATGGTGACGCCGGTCACCTGGCCGTCGCTCTGCAGCACCTCGTCGACGCTGGCGCGGGTGATCAGGGTCGCCCCTGCTTTGACGGCCTCTTCGGCCAGCCAGCGGTCGAAGCGCGGCCGGAAGATGGTGTAGCCGTTGAAGGGGGGCCGGTCGAAGCTCCCCGCCTCGATGGTGGTGTTGAAACTGGAGTCGCCGGTCATGAAGGTGACCCCCTTCTTGACGATGTGCCGCTCCAGAGGCGCCCGCTCCCAGAAATCCGGGAAGATCTTTTCCAAGGAGGGGAGCCGGTGCAGCACCCCGCCGAACATGTTCTTCTCGCCGGGGAAGCTGCCCCGCTCGACCAGCGCGACATCCAGTCCCGCCCGCGCCATGGTCAGCGCCGCGGAGGAGCCGGCGGGGCCTGCGCCCACCACGATGGCCTGAAACGATCTACTCATGCTGCACCTCCCGGGGCGTTTTTGGCCAGGTCGATCAGGCGCGGCAGGATCTCCTTGAGATCGGCCACGTACCCCTCGTTGGAGTTGGGAAAGATCGGCGCCTTCGGATCCAGGTTCACCGAAACGATCCGGCGCGAGTCCTTGATCCCGCCTACGTGATGCATGGAGCCGGAAATGCCCAGCGCCAGGTAGAGCCTCGGGGTGACGGTGCGCCCGGTCTGCCCCACCATGCGCTCGAAGCCGGTCCAGCCGAGGTCGTATACCGGACGGGTGACCCCGCAGGAGACGTTCAAAAGGCGGCAAAGTTCCTGCAACTGGCCGAAGGTCGCCGGATCGCACCCCTTGCCGACGCTGAAGATCACCTCGGCGTCGCTCAGGTCGACGGTCTGCGGATCGGGCGGGATGCGCCCGGTGACCCGCGCCGTATCGGCCGCGCACGGCTCCTTGACGGCGAACCGGGAGAAGACCGGCGCGCTCGGCCGCACGGTCGCCAGCAGCACCTGGCTCAGGGAGCGGGCGGGAACGGTCATCACCAGCGAACCCGCGCCGTCCCAGCTTCGGGTCTCGGCAAGCCTAAGGCCGAGGAGCGGTCGGGAGAGTTCCAGCGCGCCCTCGCCCTTCTTCACCGAGACCACCTCGGTCAGAAGCGCCGCGCCCAGCCGGGCCGCCGCCATCGGGGCGAGCGTCGCGCCCAGATCGTTGTGGGGGAGCAACAGCAGGGTTGCGCCGGCTTCTTTCGCCAGCGAAGAGAGGGCGTGCGCCAGGTGCGCCGGCGCATCCAGGAGTGCTGCGCCCTCGTTGAGCTGGGTCACCGCCGGCGCGCCGAAGCGGGCGAAATCGGTGCGCGCCTCCTCGCCGGGCGCTACCGGGACCACCGCCTCCCAGGGAAGGCCCGCGATCCCGGCCAGGCGCCCCCCGTAGGAAAGGAGCCCGCGGCCGGTCTCGTCAAGCTCCCCGTCCGGGAGATCGACAAAGACCAGGATCTTGCCTTGGAGCGCCATCAGATCTCCCTCCCGACCCGGTGCCCTTCCCAGATCGCCATGTCCACCTTGCGGGGAGCGACGCTGTCGCCGATCCGGTACAGCTCCGGGACCTGCCCCTTGAGCGACAGGTAGAGATCGTCGTCGGCCTTCTGCCCCATGGCGAGCACCAGCGAATCGAAGGGACCCCACTCGTTCCAGACGTTGGAATAGACGTTGACCCCCTTGACCTTCTTGGCGCCGGCCTCGCCGCCGACCTCCATCACCGCGATGTCCGGGGTGAGGGTCACCCCCTTTTGCAGCAGCCGCTGCCTGGTCAGGTAAAGGTCCTGGGTCGGGCCGAGTTCGGCGCCGATGAAGAGGCTCGGGGTGATCACGTGCACCTTCTTCCCCTGGTTGGCCAGGAACTCGACCGTGGCCGAGGCGCGGTGGTGGCCGTCGTAGTCGATCACGCAGACGTTGTCGCCCAGTTCGGGCTTGCCGTTCAGCACCTCCCAGACGTTGTAGACCGCCGGACCGTCCGCCCCTCCCACCGGGTGGGACTTGGGCTGACTGCCGGTGGCGACGATCACCACGTCGGGGCGGCCGGCCAGCACCTGCTCGCGGTTCAACTCGCTCCCCAGCCGCACGCTGACCCCGGCCTTCTCCACCTGGGTCTTCTCGTTTCTGACGATGACGCCGAACTCGTCGCGCCCCGCTCCCTTCATGGCGGTCAGCACCTGCCCGCCCAGGGCCTCGTTGCGCTCGTGCAGGGTCACCTGATGCCCGCGGCGTCCCGCCATCTTGGCGGCCCACATCCCGCCGGGCCCGCCGCCGACCACCGTGACCTTCTTCTTGACGCTCGCCTTTTGCAGGCTCCCCTCGCCCCACTCCTTCTCGCGGCCGACGGCCGGGTTCTGGATGCAGCCCAGCGACTTGCCCACCCCCATGCGGCCGATGCACCCCTGGTTGTCGGCCACGCAGTAGCGGATGTCGTCCATCCTCCCCTCGAAGGCCTTCTTGGGGAGGAAGGGGTCGCAGATGAGCGCCCGGCACATGCCGATCATGTCCGCCTGGCCGTTGGCGAGCACCTTTTCGGCCATCACCGGATCGTTGACGCGGCCGGTGCAGAAGACCGGCAGCTTCACCCTTTCCCGGATGCCGGCGGCAAGCGGTATGGTGTAGCCGAGCGGAGTGTGCATGGAGCCTTCCACCAGGTAGAGGTTGTAGAAGGTGGCGATGGAGAGGTCCACGAAGTCGATCAGGCCGCTCGCCTCGAAGCGCGCGCAGATCTCCTGGACCTGCGCCAGGTCGAGGCCGCCGGGGATCATCTCGTCGGCGCACATCCTGATGCCGATGGTGAAGTCGTTCCCCATGGCGCGGCGCACGGCGGCGATGAACTTGAGCGGCGCCCGCATGCGGTTCTCCAGGCAGCCGCCGTACTCGTCGGTGCGGAAGTTGGTGAGCGGCGAGAGGAACTGGCGCGACAGGCTGGAATGCCCGAACTGCAGCTCGATGCCGTCGAAGCCCCCTTCCCGCACGTGAATGGCGCTCTTGGCGAAGTAGCGGGCCACCTCCTCGATGTCCTCCGGCTCCATCTCCTTGGGGGTCTCGCGAAAGAGCACGTCGGGCATGGGCGAGGGGGCCCAGACCGGAAGCCTGGAGATGGCGCCGTCGCACTGCTGGCCGTTGTGGTTCAACTGCGCGAAGATCTTGGCGTCGAACTGGTGCACGTAGTCGGTGATCTTCTTGAAGCCGGGGATCACCTCGGCATGGTAGACGTCGATCAGCTTCTCGTAGGCCATGTCCGTCGGATGCACGCTCATCTCTTCGGTGATGATGAGGCCGGCCCCACCCTTGGCCCGCTCGCCCCAGTAGTACATCTGGCGTTCGCTGGGCAGGCAGTTCACCGCGAAGTTGGTCAGGTGCGGCTGGAACGAGATGCGGTTCTTCACCTCTACCGTGCCGATCTTTAAGGGTGAAAACAGGTTCGGAAACATCATTGGCTAACTCCTGGCTTTAAGTTTTTTATCAGGCGGCGGCAGCGATCCTGGCCGTGTCCGCGATAGAGGTCACGCAGCGCTCCAGGCACTCCGGGTCTCCGCCGTTGATGTCGTTTTTCAGATGCCAGGCCACCGCCGGGCAGCCGCCGTGGCACTGGTCGAAGCGCGTGCACTCCTCGCAGGAGTGGATCCGGAGGCTGCGGAAGGAATCGTAGATCTCCGAGTCGTCCCAGATCTGCTGGAAGCTCCGCTCGCGCAGGCTCCCTGCGAAGAAGCGGTCCGTCTGCAGGAAGGCGCAAGGGTACATGTTGCCGGTGGGGCCGACGCAGCAGGTGAGCTTGGCGGCGCCGCACAGGTTCAGTCCCAACCCCTGGCGCTCCTGAGAGGTAAGCGAGAAGAAGCTGTCGCCGGTCCTGACGTCGCCGCTTTTGGCCAGCCAGTCGGAAAACTCCAGCAGTTGGCTCGGGGTCGGGCGCAGCTGCTCCCAGTTGTCGGCGCCCCTGCCCGAAGGACGGAAGCGGCTCACCCTGAGCGACACGGAAAGGGAGCGGGCCAACTCGTACATGGCCGGTATTTCGCCGGCGTTCTGGGTGGTGAGCACCGTGTTGATGCTGGTCGGGATCTCGGAGGCGGCCAAGAGCTTGACCGCCTCGACCGCCCGGTTGAACACGCCCTTGCCGCGGACGGCGTCGCAGGTCGCGGGACTCGCCCCGTCCAGGCTCACCTGGATCGCCACCAGCTTGGTCTTGGAGAGCCTCGCCACCCGCTCGGCGTCGATCAGCGTGCCGTTGGTGGAGATGCAGGTCATGATCCCCCGGGAATGGCAGGCGTCCAGGATCTGCTCGAAGTCCGGGCGCATGAACGGCTCGCCGCCGCCGAAGTTGATCTGGAAGACCCGGGCCTGATGCACCTGCTCCACCAGGTCGAGCGCCTCGGCCGTGGTCAACTCGCCCGCCGCCGGCTCGCCAGACGAGGAAAGGCAGGTCGTGCAGCGCAGGTTGCAGGCCAGGGAGACTTCCCAGGTCAGATTTACCGGGGCTCTCAGCCCCATCTCAACGTATTTATTGCTCACGGAGGAATCCTTTATCAAGAAGCTGTTTGACGAACTTCTGCAACACCGTTTTTTGTCGAGCCGAGACGCCGTCCGGGAATTCGTCCATCCCTCGCGGCGCCTCGAAAAAGTCGACCGGGATCAAGTCGCCGGTTTCGGCGAAAAGCAGGCGCGGCCCCCGTAAATCGTAAAACAGGAGGCCGAACCCTTCACGCCGAACGCGGCAGGCGGGATGCAGCGCTATGCCTGCCGCCGCCATCTCAGTACACCCCGCAGATGCCGTCTATGGCCAGTTCCTCGACGTTGATTTCTTCCAGGATGCAGGGTTCTTCGGTGCCAACTTCAACTGCTTCGATCTGGTTTTCCATTTGCTTCTCCTTTTTGTTTTTGCATCCTCGTGGATGCTTCACTGTTGTCATCCCATTATGCAACGGCGATGCCAACCGATAAAACGCCGATTTATGGCCTCTGCAGGCGGGTTTGCCCTTGAGGGAGGCGGCGCGGCTTGCGATGATGTGTGGAGAAAAGGGGCGATTCGCGGGAAAAGAAAGTACTGGCTCAAAATGCCGGTTGTGGCGTTTTTCCCCAACGGGTAATTTGTCCACAGCGGAAACTCGGTCCGCATCCGGCACCCATTTCCGTAGGTCGCGTTGAGGTACGAAACGCGACGTCGCAATGTTGCCACGGTCGCTGTTGAATCTGAATCCGCGCAGGCAGGGGGACTGGCACCTGCGGAGCCAGTCCCCTGTTGGTCTACATGCAACTGCGCAGGATCGTTCTTATCTGATCGGGACTCATGTCCCTGGGATTGGCTTCCATGGAGAGGTCGTTGCTGGCCCACTTGACGGTATGCTCGATGTCGGCCTCGCTGAAGTCGAACTCGCTCAGGGAGACCGCGGGAATGCCGACGTCGTTTCTCAGACGCTCTATTTCTTCCAGGGTCTTGTCCGTCGCCTGCACCGGGCTCAGGTGTCGGACGTCCAGCCCCATGGCCTCGCCCACCTCCTTGAAACGCTCGGGACAGGCGATGGAGTTGAACCTCTCCACCGGCAGCACCATGAGCGCGTTGGCGTAGCCGTGATGCAGCCCCTTGATGACCGACACCATGTGCGCCAGGCCGTGCACCATCCCCATGCCGCCCCCCATGTTGTAGGACATGGAGGCGATGAACTGCGCCCAGATCAGGTTTTCCAGCGCCACGTCGTTCTTGGGATTGGCGTACCCCTGCCGCAGGTTCTCGCTCAAGAGCTTGATGGCGCGCAGGCTGGTGCCGTGGGAAATGGGGAGGTTGAGCCGGCCGATGAACGGCTCGATGGCGTGGCAAAAGGCGTCCATGCCGGTCCAGGCGACCAATTGCGGCGGCTGCAGCCGCATGAAGGCCGGCTCGCTGATGCCGACGTTGGGCGCCACCCCTGGCACCACCAGGATCAGCTTGTACACCAGCTCCTCGTCGTTGATGATGGCGAAGGCGGTGCAATCGGCGCCGGTGCCGGAGGTGGTGTTGATCGCCACATGGGGGATATTGACCGGTTTGTAGGTGGGAATCCGCGTCGTGTAGTGCGGCTCCAGCACGGCAGCGAAATCGCGCAGTCGGGTGTCGGCGCCGCTGTTGGTCAGCATGATGCGGATGCCCTTGCCGGCGTCGTGGGCACTGCCGCCGCCGACCGTCACCACGCCGTCGCAGCCCGCTTCCAGATACATCCTGGTGCCGGCGGCTACCTCGTAGTCCTTGGGATTCGAGGTGACGCCGTCGAAGATGGTTACCGCGACGCCGGCCTGCTTCAGCACCCCCTCGACCTCGTCGACGATGCCGGTCCCTTGCAGACCGGTGGTCACCAGCAGCGCGTGCTTGATGCCGTACATCAGGCACTCCTGCCCCGCCACTTTGTGGGCGCCCCAGCCGACGATGCCCCGCGCATGCTGATGCACATACAAGAGCGGGAATTGCTTTCTTTCCATGTTGACCATGACTGTTCCTCCGGGTTTGGGTTAAAGAGATTCACAGCAGACAATAAAACGTTGTCTCAAAGTAACAGAAAGGTTATCATGCCTGAAATGCATTTTTGGGATAACCGGTATGCGTCCAAGGCATTAGTCCCCCGTAAAACAAGGAACAGCGTAATGAAAAGCAAGTCACCGTCAATCGTCAGCGAGTTGCGCTCTTTGGACCTGAACCTGCTGGTGACCTTGCGGGCTTTGCTGGACGAACGCAACGTCTCGCGGGCGGCGGAGAAATCCGGCCTGAGCCAGCCCGGCATGAGCCGCGCGCTGCAGCGCCTGAGATCGATGTTCAACGATCCTTTGCTGGTGAAGCTGGAGCACGGCTACGAATTGAGCCCGCGCGCCGCCGCCATAGACATGGCCTTGCGGCAGGTGCTGTTCGACATTCAGAACATCGTGGTGCCGCCGCTGTTCGATCCCGCTTCGGCAAAGGGCGACTTTCGCATCATCGCCCTCGATTACGAGCTGGCCACCATGCTCCCCAAGATCGTCTCCAGAATTTGCAAGGAAGCGCCGGGCCTTACCGTCTGGACCATAGCCCCGACCATGACCGCCAGAGAAGGCCTGGATTTTTCCCCGGTGATCAACGGCGACGCGCACCTGATCCTGACCGCCTTCAAGAAAACCCACTCCGGCCTCTATCAACAGAGGTTATTGGACGAGACCACCGTCTGCATCGCCGCGGCCGGTCATCCGGTGGCGCAGCGCTCGCTCTCCCTGAAAAAGCTGGGCGAGCTCGATCATGTCTGGGTGAACATCACCGGCCCCGACCCCGGCCTGATCAACGAGACGCTGGCCGCGCACGGCGTATCGCGCCGCATCAAGGTCTTCGTTCCCAGTTTCGCCCTGGCGGCTCACACGGTAGCCCACACGGAGATGATCTCCATACTGCCCAAACGCGTGGTCATGCCGCTCGTGGAAGCGGGCTTGATATCCATCGTAGAGGTGCCGGTGGCTTTGCCGCCGTTCTTCGTCTACCAGTACTGGCACGAGCGCTTCAACAAGGACCCGCAGCACGTATGGTTTCGCAAGCTGGTCCTGGAGGTCGCGCGCACCTTGGCATAGGTCGTGCTGGCAGCGATACAAACATCAGGATAAAGGCGGCGGCATGCACGGAAAAAACGAACATTGTTCCTATTGCGGAGAGCGATTCGCGGCCGGGGAAGTCTGGCCAAGGGAGTGCCGCGCCTGCGGCAACAAATCCTATCTCAACCCGATCCCGGTCGTGGTCGTGCTGGCGCCGATCGACGACGGGCTGGTGGTGATCAGAAGGAACATCGAACCGCAGAAGGGAACCCTCACCCTTCCGGGGGGCTATCTGGACTACGGCGAGTCCTGGCAGGAAGGGGGAAAACGGGAATTTTTCGAGGAAACCGGCATCGATCTCGGCGACGGCGAGCTGACTCTCTACGAGGTGATGAACGGGCTGGATGGCACCCTGATCGTGTTCGGCCTGACCGAGCCGCAGCCGGCGAGCGCGTTGCAACCGTTCGTCTCGGACGAGACCCAGGAAGTGCTGCTGATCGACCGCCCCCTGGAGTTGGGCTTCAGCATGCACACCAAGGTGGTGGCGAGGTATTTCCAGGAGACAAGTGTGCGAAAGCGGCGTTAGCGGAGGATGGCAGCCGGAACCACTGCCGTTAAGCTGAGGAAACACGACTATGAAAAGTTCCCCCTCCCCTTGCGGGAGGGGGAGTCCTCGGCAAAGGCCTTAACTTAACGGCCAGTGGTTGGGGGGAGGGAGAGCTTTCGCGGGCTTTTCACCCTCTCCCGAGCCCTCTCCCATCAAGGGAGAGGGGGCTTTTTGATGCGCCCAATCCTTAACTTAACGGCAGTGCCCCC
>CAIYDQ010000150.1 GCA_903925075.1 uncultured Geobacter sp. | reverse complement strand
TTGATGCCGTGCTCTTTGGCGAACTTCTTCAGCTCCGGCATGCGCGACATGCTGCCGTCGTCGTTCATGATCTCGCAGATCACCCCGGCGGGCTCCAGGCCGGCCAGGCGCGCCAGGTCGACCGAACCTTCAGTCTGCCCGGCCCGCACCAGCACGCCGCCGTTTCTGGCTCGCAGCGGAAAAATGTGGCCCGGCCGGGCCAGTTCGATGGCGGTGGCGTTGGGGGCTACGGCGGTGAGTATGGTGTGCGAGCGGTCGGCGGCGGAGATGCCGGTGGTGACTCCCTTCTTGGCCTCGATGGAGACGGTGAAGGCTGTGCCGAACGACGAGGTGTTGCTCTGCACCATGGGGGGGAGGTCGAGTCTGTCGCAGCGCTCGCCGGTCATGGTGAGGCAGATCAGCCCGCGGCCGAAACGCGCCATGAAGTTGATCGCCTCCGGTGACACGCACTGGGCGGCCATGGTCAGGTCCCCTTCGTTCTCCCGGTCCTCGTCATCCACCAGGATCACCATCCTGCCGGCCTTGATCTCCTCGATTGATTCCTCTATACTTGAAACGGACATCCTTTTACTCCTCCTAATGTGGTGCGATTTTAATCGATAAGCGGCGCTATCGTTGACGTTGCAGGGGTCTCAAAGGCTAGACCATAGCAAAAAAAGGGCGAAAGAGGAACAAAAAAGCCCGATTACATGAAGCCGTTTTTCGCCAGCAGATCCATGGTCACCCCGCCATCCTTGGGCTCTTTGACCGCCAGCAACCGCTCCAGATATCTGCAGAGCAGGTCCGTTTCTATGTTCACCTCGTCCCCTACCCTCTTCGCCAGCAGCGTGGTCTTGGCGGCGGTGTGCGGGATGACGTTGACGCTGAAGCTGTCCGGTCCGACGCTGTTGACCGTCAGGCTGATGCCGTCCACGGCCACCGAACCCTTGGCGGCCAGGTAACGGGCAAAGGCGGCGGGGAACCGGAAAGAAAAGACGATGTTGTCCGAGGTTTCGCGGCGCTCGCTGACCGTGGCGATGCAATCGACGTGCCCGGAGACCAGGTGTCCGTCCAGGCGGTCCGAAAGCCGCATGGCCCGCTCCAGGTTTAAAGGCGATCCGGCTTTAAGATGCCTGAAGACGGTGCGGTCGATGGTCTCCGGGGAGATATCGAAGGTGATGGTGCCGCCTCCCAGGCGGACCGCGGTGAGGCAGGCGCCGTTGACGGCGATCGAAGCGCCGATGGCGATCTCGGAGAGCGGCAGTGAGGTCTTCACCGTCAGACTCCCGGAGGCCCCCTTTTTCTCGATGGAGACCAGCTCGCCGACCGTTTCTATCAAACCTGTAAACATCTGAAACCCCTTGAGTCGATGAGGGATGAGCGACGTGATGGACGTCGTTCATATCAAAAATCATTTCGTAAGCGCCGGCAGCCTTTCAACGATGAACGCTACGCGTTCAACCCTGAACTAATTCCAGTCTTCAACCTTGAACGTCTCACCCCGAACCGGTTCAAGCCTTCAACGTTGAACGTCGATCCTTGAGCCTTGAACGGGTTCAGGGATCACCGGAGTCCCGACCACCAGCAGATCCACGCCCACCCGCTTGACCGTCATCTCTTCCAGCCGGATGGCGTCTCCCATCAAGGCGACTCCCTCCCCGGCGAAGAGCCCCATGCCGGCGCCACCCACCAGCTTCGGCGCCAGGAAGATCATGCACCTGTCGATCAGCCCCGCCCGCAGCGCGGCCCCCGCCAGATGACTCCCCCCTTCGAGCAGAATCGACTGCACGCCGAGCGCACCGAGCTTTTCGAAGAGATCGGCGAGATCGACGCGTCCGTCGCGCTCCCGGCAGACAAGGATCTCGGCGCCCCGGCCAGCGACCGCATCGCTCCTGGCTGCATCCTTGCTGCAGGTGGCGACCAGCGTCTTGGCCGAGGACTTCACCCCCAACAGCGCCGCATGCAGCGGAATCCTCAGGGAGGTGTCGACCACCACCCGCAACGGGTCCTTGCCTCCCGGCAGCCGGCAGGTCAAGAGCGGATCGTCCTTGAAGACGGTGCCGACCCCGACCATGATGGCGTCCATGTTGCCGCGCAACCGGTGCACCTCGCGCCGCGCCCGGTCGCTGGTGACCCAGCGCGAGTCGCCGCTTGCCGTGGCGCTCTTGCCGTCCAGCGTGAGGGCGCTCTTCAGCACCACGTAGGGAAGTTTGCTCTGAATCCACTTGATGAAGGGACGGTTCAACTCCCGGCACTCTTTTTCCAGCAGCCCGGTCTCGACCTCGATGCCGGCCTCCCTGAGCATCTCGATGCCGGATCCGGCTACCAGAGGGTTGGGATCGACCATGCCGACGTAAACCCGGCCGACCTTGGCCGCGATCAGCGCCCTGGCGCAAGGAGGGGTCTTGCCGAAGTGGGCGCACGGCTCCAGCGTCACGTAAACGTCGGCGCCGGCGGCGAGTTCCCCCGCTTCCTTCAAGGCATGCACCTCGGCGTGCGGCGTGCCGGCTTTCTTGTGCCAGCCGCGGCCGACCACCGCACCGTCCCGCACTATCACGCAACCTACCGCAGGGTTGGGAGAGGTCTTGCCCAGGCCGCGCCTGGCCAGGGCCAGTGCCTGCCTCATCATTTTCAGGTGCCAATCGGACATGGTTACCGGCTATTTCCTCAATGACTGGTTTCCGGCTATTTCTTCAATAAATCCTGCAGTTCCACCATGAACTCGCTGATGTCCTTGAAGGAGCGGTACACCGAGGCGAAACGGACGTAGGCCACCTGGTCGATGCCGTGCAACTCGGACATCACCCACTCGCCCAGCGTAGTGGTGGGAACCTCTTTCTCGCCGCTTTCCTGCAGCCTGACTTCCAGCCGGTCCACCAGCTTCTCGATGGTCTCAACCGAAACCGGCCGTTTCTCGCAGGCCTTCTGGATGCCGGCGATCAGCTTCATGCGGTCGAAGGGCTCGCGCCGGTCATCCCTCTTGGTCACCAGGGGGAGCACTTCCTCGACCCGCTCGTGGGTGGTGAACCGCTTGCCGCACGACTCGCACTCGCGCCGGCGCCGGATGGTGGCGCCCCCCTTGTCGGGGCGCGAATCGACCACCTTGCTGTCCAAAAACCCGCAAAAAGGACACTTCATGACTGCTTACCCTCGAACTTCTCCACCAGCACCCCGGACTCGCGGATCATCTCCTCGGCCAACTGGTCGGGATAGCCGGACAGGTAGACGACCCGCTTGATGCCGGCGTTGATGACCATCTTGGAGCAGATGATGCACGGCATGGTGTTGCAATAGAGGGTGGCCCCTTCGATGGAGGTGCCGTGCTTGGCGGCCTGGATGATGGCGTTTTGCTCGGCGTGCAGCCCTCGGCAGAGCTCGTGCCGCTCCCCCGAGGGGATGCCGAGCTTTTCCCGCAAGCAGCCGATGTCGAGGCAGTGGGAAGTGCCGGAAGGGGAGCCGTTGTAACCGGTGGCCAGGATGTTCTTGTCCTTCACCAGCACCGCGCCCACCTGGCGCCTGAGGCAGGTGGAGCGATTGGCCACCAGGCGGGTGATCTCTATGAAATACTCATCCCAACTGGGACGCGTCATAAGAAAGCCTCTCATGTGAAATTTAGCCAGAATAGCCGATTGTCCGACGGTTAGTCAACGAATTACTCATAACGCTTGCCCCGCCGGCAGAAAACGTGTAGAAAGTAAGGCTTTTCAAAGGAGCGCACGATATGGCGATCAGCAACGAGCAACGGATACTGGCGATCATCGTCGAGGAGAGCGGGCTCCCCCCGGCCGGCGTGGCGCAGACGGTGGTCCTTTTGAACGAGGGGGGAACGGTCCCCTTCATCGCGCGTTACCGAAAGGAGCAGACGGGCGAATTGGACGAGGTGCAGATCCGGCAGATCGAGGACCTGCTGGCCTACCATTGCGAACTTGCCGAGCGCCAGGCGACGGTGCTGAAGAGCATCGAGGAGCAGGGGAAGCTCACCGCCGAACTCGCCGCCCGCATCCAGGGGTGCCGCAAGAAGACCGAACTGGAGGATCTCTACCTCCCCTACAAGCCGAAGCGCCGGACCAAGGCGACCGTCGCCCGCGAGCGCGGCCTGGAGCCGCTGGCCGAGCTGATAGCGGCCCAGGAACTGACCCAAGGGACCGCGGCCCAAGCGGCTCTCCCCTTCGTGAACACGGAAGCGGGGGTGGCCGACGCCGAAGCGGCCCTGGAAGGGGCGGGGCACATCCTGGCCGAGCGGTTGAGCGAAAACGCCGACCTGCGCGGCATGGTGCGCGAGCTGACCCGCGACCAGGGGGTCTTCGCCTCCAAACTTTTGGGAGAGGGGTTGGACGCCGAGGGGAAGTTCAAGATGTACTACGACTACCTGGAGCCGCTGAAATCCATGCCGTCCCACCGCATGCTCGCCATGCGGCGCGGCGAAAAAGAGGCGGTGCTGAAGCTCGACCTGCTCGCCCCGGAGGAGGAGATTCTCGGCCGGCTGAGGCTGGCGCTGATCCAGCGGGAAAGCATCTTCAAGCCGCTGCTGATGTCGGTGGCCGCCGACGCCTACAAGAGGCTGATCGCGCCCTCCATCGAGGTGGAGTTGCGGTTGGAGGCGAAGACCAGGGCGGACGAGGCGGCCATCGCAGTCTTCGCCCAGAACCTGCGTAACCTGCTGCTGCTTCCGCCGGCCGGGGGAAGACGCGTCTTGGGGATCGACCCCGGTCTAAGGACCGGCTGCAAGCTTGCCGCCGTCAGCGAGACCGGACGCTTCCTGGAGCACGCCACCATCTATCCGCATACCGGCGGCGGCAAGGCCAAAGAGGCCGGCGGCGAGTTGGCGAGGCTCGTAGAGCGCCACGACTGCCGCCTGATCGCCATAGGCAACGGCACCGGGGGGCGCGAGACGGAATTGTTCGTGCGCGAGGCGCTGAAGAGCGCGGGGGTTGCCTGCGAAACGGCCATGGTGAACGAGGCGGGCGCCAGCATCTATTCCGCCTCGGACATCGCCCGCGAGGAGTTCCCCGAACTCGACCTCACCATACGCGGCGCCATCTCCATCGCGCGCAGGCTGCAGGACCCGCTGGCGGAGTTGGTGAAAATCGACCCGAAGAGCATCGGGGTGGGTCAATACCAGCACGACGTGAACCAGGCCCTGCTGAAGAAGGCGCTGGACGCGGTGGTGGAGTCGTGCGTCAACTTCGTGGGCGTGGACCTGAACAGCGCGTCCTGGGCGCTACTCTCCTACGTCGCCGGCGTCTCGGAAAACCAGGGGCGCGCCATCGTGCGCCACCGCGACGAAAACGGCGCCTTCCCGACCCGGCAGTCGCTCCTGAAGGTGCCGCGCTTCGGCCCCAAGGCCTTCGAGCAGGCGGCCGGCTTCCTGCGGATCAGAGGGGGCGACAACCCGCTCGACAACACGGCGGTGCACCCGGAGAACTATGCGCTGGTGGAGAGGATGGCGGCCGACCTCGATGCCAGCGTGGCCCGGTTGGTGGCGGACCCCGGACTGTCGGCGGGGATCAAGGCGGAGCGCTATGTGACGCAGACGGTCGGACTTCCCACCCTGAACGACATCTTGAAAGAGTTGAAAAAGCCGGGGCGCGACCCGCGCGAGCAGTTCCAAAGCGCCAGTTTTCGCGACGACGTCCTGACCATCGCCGACCTGAAGGAGGGGATGATACTGCAGGGGGTGGTTACCAACGTGGCCGCCTTCGGCGCCTTTGTGGACATCGGGGTGCACCAGGACGGCTTGGTGCACGTAAGCCAGTTGTCGCACCGTTACCTGAAGGATCCGAACGAGGCGGTGAAGGTGGGCGAGATCGTCAAGGTGAAGGTGCTGTCGGCGGACCCGGCGAGAAAGAGGATCTCGCTCTCCATCAAGCAGGCCGAGCCGGAGAAGGCGCAAAAAGGGGCGGCACCGAAAAACCAGCCGAGGCAGCAGCCCAAACCCGCCACCGCGGCGCAGCCCAGTTGGGAAAAGGCCGGGTTTCGGGTGAAAAAATAGGCATACCCCGGCAAAGTCCAAGGCTCGCACACGGATTGAACGGATTGAACGGATAAAAACAGATCAAGCAAAAAACAAAGGCTTTGGGGGTAACCCTAAAGCCTTTGTTTCTTCAAGATTTCGGTTTTTGACTTATCTGACTTTATCCGTTCAATCCGTTCAATCCGCGTGCCGCTCTTGATTCTGCCGGTTGATTCGGCTGGTCGACTCGCTCAGCAGGCGCTACGCAACAGCTTGCGCCCCGCCTTGAACACCACCTCGATCTTGCCGGACTGGCTGGAGGAGATCATGCCGATCCCGAAGGTGGGGTGGGTGAGCAGGCTGTTGATCCGAAATTTCCCGTCCATGCTGTAGGGAACCGCAAGATCGGGATCCAGCGGCCGGATCAGCTCCTCCCAGACCGCCTCGTCGGAGATCGCCGGCGCCTTGACCGCCTTGGCACGGGTACTCGGAGCCTTGATCACCTTCTCGGCCTTGGCTCCCTTCACGGCGGCAACCTTCGCTTCCTTGACCGGACGGTGATTGTGTTCGCTGCCGCAGGTGTTGCACTTGACCCTGGCCACTTTCCCCGCCACCATGGCGATGATGGTGTGGTTCAAAAGCGCTTTGCAGCGCGTGCATTGTGACTCAACCGGATCTCCTGCCGTTGCGACTCGTCTCTCCATAGGGCCTCCCTGACCTGTTTCTCAAACAAAAAGGGCTTAACCATTGCGGCTAAACCCTTTCCATGCGTTGTCTGAACGCGGGTGCTACATCCCCGCATCTGGTACGTATCGTTGGTTTAATCCTTAAATGTCCTGCCAAAGTATTGTTGAAATATAAGGGATTTCGCCCGAAGT
>CAIYDQ010000149.1 GCA_903925075.1 uncultured Geobacter sp. | reverse complement strand
GTTCCCCTGGTAATGTCATTGAGTCTCACAATCCCTCCTCGTTATTCAGCGGATGTCAAGCCAGGGTATAAGATAACAGGAGAGTTCGGCAATGCAACGGTAAAGGTCACGCAAAAAGGCCCCGATATGACTATCGGGGCCTTTTGTTGTGTCAGCGTGAATATTTTACAATGCTGCTCGGATTGTTAGTCGTTGTAGCCGTCGTCTTCCGGCGTCGGCGTAAACTGCTCCCAATGCTCCGGCGAGCGCCACAAACCGGAAAGGATCAGTTCGCGGATGTGCAGGAACTCTTTGGGAAGGCGATCGTACATCTTCACGAACAGCTCTTCGTGCGAGAGGATCTCTTCCTTCCAGACGTCCCGGTCGATGGACATCAACTCGTGGTACTGCTCGCGGGTCACCGACTCCAGGCCGTTCCAGTCGATGGCCTCGTAGCGGGGCATCCAGCCCAGGGGGCTTTCCACCGCGGCCCCGGCGCTGCGGCCGTTGGCGCGATCCACGATCCACTTCAGGATGCGCATGTTTTCGCCGAAGCCCGGCCAGAGGAACTTGCCGTTGGCGTCCTTGCGGAACCAGTTGACGCTGAACATGCGCGGCGGGTTCGGGGTGGTCCGCCCCATCTGCAGCCAGTGATTGAAGTAATCCGCCACGTGGTAGCCGCAGAAGGGGAGCATGGCGAACGGGTCGCGCCGCACGTTGCCGATGGCGCCCACTGCCGCCGCGGTGGTTTCCGAGCCCATGGTGGCGGCCAGATAGACGCCGTAGCTCCAGTTGAAGGCCTGGTAGACCAGCGGGATCACGTTGTTGCGGCGTCCGCCGAACACGAAGGCCTTCATCGGCACCCCTTTGGGGTTTTCCCAGTTGGGGTCGATGGAGGGGCACTGGTTGGCCGGGGAGGTGAAGCGGGAGTTCGGATGGGCGGCGGGCTTGCCGCTTTCCGGGGTCCAGGCGTTCCCCTGCCAGTCGGTCAATTTCGCCGGGAGCTCGTCGGTCATCCCTTCCCACCAGACATCGCCGTCCGGGGTGAGCGCGACGTTGGTGAAGATGGTATTGCTGGCGCAGGAGTGCATGGCGTTGGGGTTCGATTTCATCGAGGTGCCGGGGGCCACGCCGAAGAAGCCCGCTTCCGGGTTGATGGCGTAGAGCTGGCCGTCGGGGCCGGGCTTGATCCAGGCGATGTCGTCGCCGACGGTGGAAACCTTCCAGCCGCTCTTCTTGAAGTTGTCGGGCGGCACCAGCATGGAGAGGTTGGTCTTGCCGCAGGCGCTGGGGAAGGCCGCGCCCAGGTAGGTCTTCTCGCCTTCCGGCGACTCGATGCCCAGGATCAGCATGTGCTCGGCCAGCCACCCCTCGTCCTTGGCGATCTTGGAGGCGATGCGCAGCGCCAGGCATTTCTTGCCCAACAGCGCGTTGCCGCCGTAACCGGAGCCGAAGGACCAGATGGAGCGCTCCTCGGGGAAATGGACGATGTATTTTTCCTTGTTGCAGGGCCAGGGTACGTCTTTTTGGCCGGGCTTAAGCGGCGCGCCGATGGAGTGCAGGCAGGGAACGAACTCGCCGTCGCCCAAAACGTCGATCACCTTTTTGCCCATGCGGGTCATGATCTTCATGTTGACCGCGACGTAGGGGGAATCGGAGATCTCGACGCCGATCTTGGCGATGTTGGAGCCGAGCGGTCCCATGCTGAAAGGGATCACGTACATGGTGCGTCCCTTCATGCAGCCGGTGAACAGGCCAGTGAGGGTCTTTTTCATCTCCTTGGGCGGCATCCAGTTGTTAGTCGGCCCGGCGTCCTGCTTGGCGAGACTGCAGATGAAGGTGCGGTCCTCGACGCGGGCCACGTCGCCGGGATCGGACCAGGCGAGATAGCTGTTGGGACGCTTTTCCTGGTTCAGCTTGCGGAAGGTGCCGCTTTCCACCAGTTGGCCGCAAAGCGCGTTATACTCCTCCTCGGAGCCGTCGCACCAGTGGATCGTGTCCGGTTGGCACATGGCGGCGACTTCTTTCATCCACTCCACTAACTGCTCGTTTTTCACCTCGTAACTCATGCCCATTCCCTCCTTGTGTTGTTAGGATTCCATCGCATTCCTAAAAAACTCACAACGTTCTACCGTGCCGTCATATGCATTCAAGGAAAATATCAACTAAGTGGCCTGTTGACTGCCGAGCCGGGCGGACAGAAAAGAGACGGCAGGACCCCCCTGCGGATTATCGGTGCTTCGACGATCCGGCTTTTTTGCTGCAACTGCCCGGCTTAGATGCTGCTACTGGGGATCTGATGACGCAATGCGCGGGATGTTGTTGAATCTGGATTTTAATTATGACAAAGTAACACAAACGGTGTTAAAAACCAAGCCCAAATTATTGTTCCGCATTAATTGACGGCCCGGTCCCATTCTGTTAGAGTTTGCCGGACTTATGCCACTTTTCCACCAGGAGGGATCAATGGAGCCATACATCTGCACCGTCTGTCAGTATGTGTACGACCCGTACGTCGGGGACCCGGACAACGGCATTCCGCCGGGAACGCCGTTTGTCGATCTGCCGGACGACTGGGTCTGTCCGGTGTGCGGGGTCGGCAAGGACGTCTTCGAGCCCGAGTAGGCGCGGCTACCACGCAAAAAGGGGGGAATCGATCCCCCCTTTCTCCGCTTCGTTCAAAGATCCTGCAGTATCGATTCCATCGCCGCGGTAATCTCCCGCAAATCGTCGAGCCTCATGTCCCCCATGTGCGCCACCCGGAAGGTCTTCCCTTTCAGTTTTCCGTAGCCGTCGTCGAAGGCGAAGCCGCGCTCGCCCAGCCGCTTCTTCAAGAGTGCCAGTTCGACGCCGCGCTCGTTGGTCGCGCAGGTAAGCGTCACCGAGCGGTACGGCTCGGCGACCAGGAGCCCGAAGCCCTGCTCCAGCACCCAGATCCTCATGAACTGCGCCATCTCGGCGTGCCGCTGCCATCTCTGCTCCAGCCCCTCCGCGAAGATCCGATCCAGTTGCCGATCCAGCGCATAGATCAGCGAGATGCAGGGGGTGGAGGGGGTGTTGTCCTTTTCGTCGGCCGCGGCGAATTCCAGGAAGTCGAAGTAGTAGCCGCGTCCGGGGACCCCCTTGGCGCGCTCCAGCGCCCGTTCGCTGGCGGTGAAGACGGCCAGCCCCGGCGGCAGGGCGAAGGCCTTTTGCACCCCGAAGACGCAGCAGTCGATGCCCAACTCCTCCAGAGGAATTTTCAGCGCGCTCATCGAGGAGACCGTATCGACGATCGAGACCACGTCGGGATATTTCCGCAGCACCTCCGCGATCTCGGGGAGCGGCGACATCACCCCGGTGGAGGTTTCGTTGTGGATCAAGGTGACGGCGTCGTATTTGCCGGTGGCAAGCGCCGCGTCGACCATCTCCGGCGTGATCGGTTCGCCCCAGGCCGCCTTGAAGGCGTCCGCCTCCTTGCCGCAGGCGAGCGTCACGTTGTGCCACTTGTCGGAAAAGGCGCCGTTGCAGAAGTTGGCGCAGCGCTTGCCGACCAGGTTGCGCACCGCCCCCTCCATGGCGCCGAAGGCGCTGGAGGTGGAGAGGAAGACCCGGTCCCGAGTGAACATCAGCTCTTTAAGCTTGTCGGTGACCCCCTTGTGCAGGCACGCGTACTCGGGCATGCGGTGCCCGATCATCGGCGTGGCCATGGCGTTCAGTATTTCCGGGCTGACTTCGATCGGTCCCGGGATAAACAGCTTTTTGTGCATGGAGGGGCTCCGTTATCTCAAGAATGTCGGCCGGCAGCGTTGGCGGCGGTGGGAGGGGAAGAGGGAGGACCGGCACCGGGTAGTTAGCCGTTAGCCGGTGGCCTGCTGCAGGCGGATGCTGAAAATATCAGATGCCGCGGGCGATGTCAATTCCCGGAAAAAAGGAATTGCATACATAGTCACTGCTGGCGGCTTAGCCCCATCTTTTCTGCAACTTCCGCTTGGGTCAAACCCGACCGCCGTCGAGCCGACAAAAGTTCACGCGGTAGGGGAGCTCTCCTTCACCGTGCGCGACTCCGGTAAATTCGATTTCCAGTTCGCCGTAGGCCGCATTGAATTCCGAATACTGCTTCCATTCATCCACCATCCGGCGGTGCGTTTTCCTCGGTGTGTTCTCGCTCATGACCCCGATACCTCCCGTCGCCGGACGGCGGGCAATCTCAAGCGCCTGATTCGCCAAATCAGGCGGCGTTTCTATGCTTGACGGTTTCCCACCCGATACAGGCTAGCCAGATATTCCGTGGTATCGGCTTGCTGCCAGTGCGGTAGTGCGTGACCATCCTACGGGTCATGCCGAGTGCCTCTGCAGCGGTGGATAAGGAAAGGTCATTGCGTTTCATCCATTCGTCGAATTCCCCCGGGGAGGGTTCGCCTGCCTGAGCCTTACAGCGAGTGAGGTAACCTGGTGACAATGGACACTCCCACTTGCTACACTGCCGAGAGGGAGGGGACACATGCCGAAACAGAAACAGCAGCGCTACAGTCATGAATTCCGAGCCGAGGCGGTTAAACTCGTCACCGAACAGGGATTATC
>CAIYDQ010000148.1 GCA_903925075.1 uncultured Geobacter sp. | reverse complement strand
GATAATCCCTGTTCGGTGACGAGTTTAACCGCCTCGGCTCGGAATTCATGACTGTAGCGCTGCTGTTTCTGTTTCGGCATGTGTCCCCTCCCTCTCGGCAGTGTAGCAAGTGGGAGTGTCCATTGTCACCAGGTTACCTCATCCCTGCGATGGAGCGAAACAGGTCATTGGCAAGCTTCCTGTTTTCGACGGTAGAGCAGAATCCCTCCATGATGGCGTATTCGTGGATGTCATACCTGTCGGGAAGTGAGACATGGTCGCCGTCGTCTTCCCTCTCCAGGAAATCGGCGGTCTCTCGGATGATTTCTTGCTCCCATTCCGGATAATCGTCGAGCAGTGCGTCACTTTCAACGGCGTGGACATGCTCATCGGTAATCATGATGAATTTGCCGGTACTCCGCTGGAAATAGACGGTCCTCGTGTCGAAAATAGTTTGCATCTCCTGGACGACGTCGTTCAGGGAAACAGGCTCCTTCTGTTTCGGTGCGGTGACGGATATTTTTGCGGCAGCGCGGCGTTCGATCTCTTCCTGTTCTTCCCAGGTTATGCCGTAGGGAGCGCCGCCGGAGGTATATCCGGCGATATAGGCGAAATCATGATCGCTTTCCGGTTCAATAAACGGTTCCTGGGTTCCTTTCGTTGACGGTTTTTTGGTCATGGTATCCTCCTTCCTAATTTCAAAATCGTCCGATGGACAGTTGGCTGTGTCACTTTGAAAGTAGCTTCGCATCACAGCTTCAGCGGGCGCGCCCGCACGGATGCTACCCTATCTGTTGCTGTGATTCAATTGCTATTTCAAGGGCGTCGTCCGTCCCAAATTGAGGTCTCTTCCAAGCAAATGAGTATTTTTTATGCGCCTCAACCGTCTTGACACGTAGATACGGATTGTGTACACAATTCATATGCGCTATGAATGGGACGAACGGAAACGGGTTGCCAACCTCGAAAAACACGGCCTCGATTTCTTTTCGGAGAGCACGTTATGAAGAAAGAGACGCATATCAAAACCTATTCCGCGGCAGAACTTAAAGCACACAGCAGAAGCAGCCGCACCGATCTTAACAAGGTCGATGCCATGACCGATGCCCAATTGGAGCAGGCCATTGCTCAGGACGAAGGCGAGCGGGACCTGCGACCGGACTGGACGCGGGCGACGCTTGTTCTGGCGGAACCCAAGCAATCCGTACACCTTCGTCTTGAGCAGGAAATCCTCGACTACTTCAAGTCTCAGGGGAAAGGGCACATTTCACGGATGCAAGCGGTTCTTAAAGCCTATGTGAACGCCCACCGGCCACACGCCAAATAAACCACGGCGACAATCTACGGTTTTCCAATAACGATAAAAGGGGCGCATCTTGCGATGCGCCCCTTTTATCGTCTTCACCTGCTTCGTCCTGTATGAAAAAAGCCCTACTTCTTGATGTTGTAGAACACCTCGTGGCCCCTGAAGATGGCCACTTCGTCGAGTTCGTCCTCGATCCGGAGCAGTTGGTTGTATTTGCAGACCCGGTCGGTGCGGCAAAGGGAGCCGGTCTTGATCTGCCCGGCGTTCACGGCCACGGCCAGGTCGGCCAGGGTGGTGTCCTCGGTCTCGCCGGAGCGGTGCGAGATGACGGTGGTGTAGCCGGCCCGCTTGGCCATCTCGATGGCGTCCAGGGTCTCGGTCAGGGTGCCGATCTGGTTCAGCTTGATCAGGATGGAGTTGGCGATCCCTTTCTGGATGCCTTCCTTGAGGATGGCCGGGTTGGTGACGAACAGGTCGTCGCCCACGATCTGGATCCTTTTGCCGAGCCGGTCGGTGAGCTTCTTCCAGCCGTCCCAGTCGTTCTCGGCCATGCCGTCCTCGATGGAGATGATCGGGTACTTGTTGACCAGCATCTCGTAGAAGTCGATCAGCTGATCGGCGGTTTTTTTCGGCTCGGCTTCGTTCTCCAGCGTGTAGACGCCGTCCTTGAAGAGTTCGGAGGAGGCCACGTCCAGCGCCAGCAGCACTTCCTCGCCCGGCTTGTAACCCGCCTTGACGATCGCCTCCATGATCACTTCCAGCGCCTCCTCGTTGGACTTCAGGTCGGGCGCGAAGCCCCCCTCGTCGCCCACCGCGGTGTTGTAACCTTTCCCTTTCAGCACGCTCTTCAGCGCGTGGAAGATCTCGGCGCCCATCTTCAGGGCCTCCTTGAAGGTCGCGGCGCCGGCCGGCATGATCATGAATTCCTGGATGTCGACGTTGTTGTCGGCGTGGGCGCCGCCGTTGATGATGTTCATCATGGGCAGCGGCAGCTCCTTGGCGTTGACGCCGCCGATGTACTGGTACAGCGGCAGCCCCACTTCTTCGGCGGCGGCTTTGGCCACGGCGAGCGACACTCCCAGGATGGCGTTGGCGCCCAGGCGGCTCTTGAAGTCGGTTCCGTCCAGCGCCAGCATGCGCTTGTCGATGCCGGCCTGGTCGGTGGCGTCCATGCCGGTGATCTCCTCGGCGATGATGTCGTTCACGTTGGAGACTGCCTTCTCCACCCCTTTGCCCAGGTAGCGCCCCTTGTCGCCGTCGCGCAGCTCCAGCGCTTCGCGCACGCCCGTGGACGCCCCGGACGGCACCGCGGCCCTTCCCATCGATCCGGATTGCAGGAAAACTTCGACCTCAAGTGTCGGGTTGCCTCTGGAATCGAGGATTTCTCTGGCGTACACGTCGGTTATCTGGCTCATTTCTTCCCCCCTGCTCGGTTTAATGTATGCGGACGCTGGCGCCCGTTAATGTGAATTCTGGATATATAGCATATCTGTCGATAAATGGAAGCGTTTTCTAAAAGTTCCTTAACGCGCTCCGTCGGCCGCGGCCCGCGGCGCGGTCATTGGGTTTAGATTGACAGTAATCGGCGAAAAGGGATATATTGGCCACTTGCCTGCATCCTGCAGTCTCTGTCCTACGACACGGGAACCATTGAGATAATGCCCACCGAAAGCGGCGACAAACAAAAAGCGCAGCAGCAGAAGAGCTCCCTGATCACGCTCTGCGACTGCTGGATGCGAGCGGTCGGCCGGGCCTTCTCCGGCGACCGGTACGAAAAACGCAGCCGCTGGCTGTTGTTGCTGCTCACCGCCTTATTCCTCACCCTGCTGATCATCCCCAGCCCGCAATTCCTCTCGGTCAATTACCGCGAGGGGGACATCGCCACCTCGGACATCCGCGCCACGCAAGACTATCTGATCGAGGACCTGCTTTTGACCGAGAAAAAGCGGGCGGAGGCGGAAGCCGCCGCCCCGCTGGTCTACAGCCTCGCCCCCAACGCCAATCTGGAGATCGTGCGCCGCTTCGAGGAGGCGCTGAACCTCTCCCGCGACAGCAAGAAGCCGGACGCGGGGAGAACCGCCGTCGCCGCGGCCCTGGCCGTGGAACTGTCGGCGCAGGAATTCGCCGCGCTTACCCGCGTGAAGCAGCCGCGGGGTTTCCTCACCGACCTGGGGAGGCAACTGGCGCCGTTTTACCGGCTGCGCATCGTGGCCGATCGCGCCAACTTCGCCGCCGACAGGCGCCACGGCATCCTGGTGATCGATCCGGGGACCAAGCAGGAGGTGGCGGGGGGCGATTATTCCTCCTGCATCGACCTCGCCAGCGTCCGGCGCTCGGTCGCCGCCATGCGCCTGACCCAGGGCGCCGCCCCCGCCGACCTGGACATCCTGAAGGCGGTGGTGCTGCGCATGGTCTCCCCGAGCCTCACCTTCAACCGGGACGTGACCGACGACCGCAAGGGGGAGGCGCGCGCCTCGGTGCGCCCGGTGCTCTTCAAGATGAAGCGCGGCGAGATGATCGTCAGGGTAGGGGAGCGGGTCAGCTCCGAGCAGGCGATGAAGCTGGAGAAGATCTTCAAGACGAAGAGCCTCGCCCCGGCCGTCACCGGCATCGGCATCTTCGGCCTGGTCCTCGTGCTCTGCTATGCCCCTTACCGGTTCGGCCGCAAGAACATCCGCAAGTTCAACCCGACCAACAAGGACATCCTGCTTCTTTCCCTTTTGACGGTGCTCAACTTCGCCCTTCTGAAGTTCGTCTACGCCGTCTCCACCGCTTTGGGCGGGCTCTTCCCTTCGATCGACACGGCCTGCTACTTCTACCTGTTCCCCTTCGCGGCCAGCGCCATCATCGTCAGGATCATCCTCAACTCCGAGGTCGCGCTGGTTTATTGCGCGGTCTGCGCGCCTTTGACCGGCATCATGCTCAACAACTCGCTGCCGGTGGTGGTCTACGCGCTTTTGGGCGGCATCGTCGGCGCCCACGGCGTGCGCCAGTGCAAGGAGCGGGGGATCATCTATTCGGCCGGGCTCAAGGTGAGCGTGGTCAACATGGCGGCGGCGCTCTGCTTCCAGATCTACGGCGACAGCCCTTTTTCCATGCAGACCATCTATTGCGTGGTCTTCGCCTTTTTCGGCGGCATCGTCAACGCGGTCTGCGCCTCCGGCACCATCCCGCTGATCGAGGCGCTCTTTCATTACACCACCGACGTGAAGCTCCTGGAGCTTGCCAACCTCAACTCTCCGCTTTTGCGCGAGCTGATGATCCGGGCGCCGGGGACCTATCACCACAGCGTGCTGGTGGGCAACATGGTCGAGGCCGGGGCCGAGGCCATCAACGCCAATCCGCTCTTGGCCCGGGTCGCCGCCTACTACCACGACGTCGGCAAGTTGAAGAAGCCGCAGTACTTCATCGAGAACATCCGCGACGGCGAGAACCGGCACGACAAGCTCTCGCCGAGCATGAGCGCGCTGATCCTGATCTCGCACATGAAGGAGGGGGTGGAGCTGGCCCGGGAGCATCGCATCGGGCTCCCCATCATCGAGATCATCCGCCAGTCGCACGGCACCTCGCTGATCACCTTTTTCTACCAGAAGGCGAAAGGGCTGGAGACGCCCGGCGCGCCGCCGGTGGAGGAGCGCGATTTCCGCTATCCGGGACCAAAGCCGCAGACCAGGGAGGCGGGGCTGGTGCTTCTGGCCGACTGCGTGGAGGCGGCCTCGCGCACCCTGGCCAATCCGACCGCCTCGCGCATCCAGGGGCTGGTGCAAAAGATCATCAACAACATCTTCATCGACGGCCAACTGGACGAATGCGAGCTGACGCTGAAGAACCTGCACGAGATAGCGAAGAGTTTCAACCAGATACTGGCGGGGATCTACCACCACCGGATCGAATACCCGGAGCCGGCCTACAAGGAGAAGTGCATTGGCAAGAAGTGCGCAGAGGATTGCGATAGCGAACCGCCAAAGGCGGATGCCGATCGGGACGACGGCGTTGCGAAAGGTGGCGCAGAGGATCTTAGACGCCTTGGGATGTCCTGAGGCGGAACTCTCGATCACCATCGTCGGAGACCGCTCGATCCGGATCCTGAACCGCGAGTACCTGGGGCGGGACAAGGCCACCAACGTGATCTCCTTCGCCATGCAGGAGGGGGAGTTCGGCGCGCTGAACCCGCAGCTCTTGGGCGACGTGGTGATCTCGGCGGACACCGCCGCCCGCGAGGCGCAGGAGGCCGAGGAGTCCTCTTGGGGCCGCCTCTGCTTCCTGCTTTTGCACGGCATCCTGCACATCACCGGCTACGACCACGAGCGCAGCGGCGAGGCGGAGGCGGCGCGCATGGAGGCCCGGGAGCGGGAGATCTTCAGCCAACTCCAGGAGGAGGGACTTGTCTAGCGCCCCCTTTTCCCGGGCGGCCGGCGCAACGAACGCCAACGCCGCCATGGCGAGCCGAGCCGCGGCGCAGGCCGCGCAGGTAGCGTGAGATGAAGCCGACCCGCTTTATAGACTCGGTGAACTGCGCCATCGAGGGGATTCTCTACACGGCGCGCACCCAAAAGCACATGCGGCGGCATTTCCTGGCGGCGCTGGCGGTGCTCTGCGCGGCGCTCTTTCTGCGGGTCTCCCCGGTCGAGTTCATGCTGTTGGCCCTGGCGATCTCCTTCGTGCTTTTCGCCGAGTTGCTGAACACCGCCATCGAGGTGGTGGTGGACATGATCTCGCCCCAATTCCACCCGATGGCGAAAGTGGCCAAGGACGTTGCCGCCGGAGCCGTGCTGGTGGCCGCTTTCGGCACCGCGGTCATGGGCTATCTGGTGTTGGCGAAATACCTTTTCCCGCTGCAAAAGGGGGCGTTCGCCATGGTGGGGCCGGGTTCGGAGATGGGGACGGTGGTTTCGGTGATACTGGTGCTGATCGCCGTGATCGTCATGAAGGCGCTCACCGGGCGCGGCACGCCGCTGAGCGGCGGGGTCCCGAGCGGCCACTCGGCGGTGGCCTTCTCCATCGCCACTTCGGTGTCGCTCAACACCCAGGACCCGCTGGTCTCGCTCTTGAGCGTCATACTCGCGGTCATGGTGAGCCATTCCCGGCTGCTTTTGCGCATTCACACCCTGCGCGAGGTGGTCTTCGGGGCGTTGACCGGAACGGCGGTGACGGTGGGGGTGACCCTGCTGTTCCGGGGGCTTCGTTGACTCGAGTATTGGGCGAAAAGGCCTGACTGCGGAGAACGCTGGAGGTTCGGTACGCAAGCAACAACGGAGGGGAGAGATCCTTGGAAGAGGAGAACGGACGAAGGGGGCAGGGGTTGATGGAATTGTTCGGCAGGCTCCTGTACGGCAAGAAGCGGGTCACCGAGGCCGAGATCCAGGAGGTGATGAACGCCGGCGAGGAAGAGGGGCTGATCAACCAGGAGGAAAAGGCGATGATCCGCTCGATCCTGTCCCTGGGCGACTCCATGGTGCGGGAGATCATGCTGCCGCGCATGGAGATGGCCTGCGTCTCGATCGAGGACGAGGTGAGCGAGGTGCTGGCGGCGATCATCGCCTGCGGGCATTCCCGGCTCCCGGTCTACGAGGGGACCATCGACAACGTCATCGGCCTCATCTACGCCAAGGACCTGCTGAAGTATTGGGGCCAGGCCGACGCGGACATCGAGCTCAGGAAGCTGATTCGTCCCCCCTTTTTCGTGCCCGAGACCAAGAACCTGGAAGAGCTGCTGCACGACTTCAAGAAGCGCCGGGTGCACATGGCGGTGGTCATCGACGAGTACGGCGGTACCGCGGGGCTGGTCACCATCGAGGATCTGCTGGAGCAGATCGTGGGCGACATCCAGGACGAGTACGATCTGGAGGAGGAGATGTTCTCGGTCGAGCCGGACGGCGCCATCGTGGCGGACGGGCGGCTGCCGATCGAGGAGTTGGAGGAGCATTTTCAGGTCGTCGTGGAAAGGGACAAGTTCGAGACGGTGGGGGGGCTGCTCTTCCATCTCACCGGGCGCATCCCTGCGCAGGGCGAGGTGATCGAAAGCGACTCCCTGGTGCTGACCGTGCTGGAGGCGGACGAGCGGCGCATCGCCAAGGTGCGCATCGTCAGGCGCGAGGCGCACCCCCGGGATAAGGACACCGAAGGGCCGTGAGCGAAGCGAGGACCATCGCGGGGGAGCCGGCGTCGGTGCGCTACCTGCTGGCGGTTTGCTCCGGCGCCATGCTGGCGCTTTCTTTCCCGAGCCCCGGCATCTCGCCGCTGGCCTGGTTCGCCTTCCTGCCGCTCTTCGCCGCCGCAGCCGGCGCGTCGCCGAGGTTGAGCTGCCGGCTCGGCTTCGTCGCCGGCTTGACCGCCTACGCCGGGCTGCTCTACTGGCTGAACATCGTCATGATCAGCTACGGCCGGCTCCATTGGACGGTGAGCGGCACGCTCTATCTGGTGCTGGCGGGTTACCTGGCGCTCTACCCGGCGCTGGCCATGGGGCTTGCGCGCCGGGCGGAGGAAGCGGGCGTCCCGGCGCTCTGCTCGTTTCCGGTTTTATGGGTGGCGGGCGAGTTCCTCCGCAGCTACCTCTTCACCGGGTTTCCCTGGGCGCTCCTTGGCTATTCGCAGTACCGCACCCTGCCGCTCATCCAGATCCGCGACTTGACCGGGGTCTACGGCGTTAGTTTCCTGATCGCCTTCGCCAACGCGGTCTTCTATCGGATCTGGGTTTGGCTGCGGGAAAAGGATGCGCCCTACCCGGTGCGGGGCCTGACCGCGCTGCTGCTGCTGCTGGCCGCGACGCTCGGCTACGGCTTCAGCGCCCTCAACAAGCCCGACAAGGGTCCCCTGCAGCGCGTGCTGCTGGTGCAGGGAAACATCGCGCAGGACGTAAAATGGGACCCGGCCTTCCAGGAAGCCACGCTGGCGACCTACGAGCGGTTGACGCGAAAGGCCTCGCCGCCGGCCGGCACCCTGGTGATCTGGCCCGAGAGCGCGCTCCCCTTCTACTTGCAGAGCGAGCCTGCTTCCGCGGCGCGGGTGCAGGCGCTGGCCGTCGAGTTGAAGAGCTCGCTTTTGACCGGGAGCCCGGCCTTCGAAAAGGCGGGGGGGCTGACGCGCTATCTGAATAGCGCCTTCCTGATTGCGCCGACCGGGGAGATTCAGGGGCGAAGCGACAAGCTGCACCTGGTGCCGTTTGGCGAGTACGTGCCGCTGGCGGCACTGCTCCCTTTCGTCGAAAAGCTGGTGGCCGGCGTCGGGGACTTCTCGCCCGGCCGCGGGGCGACGCCGCTTAAGACCGCCGGTGGCAAGATCGGCGTGCTGATCTGCTTCGAGGGGATCTTCCCGGAGGTGGCCCGCGCCTACGTCCGGGCCGGCGCCGGTTTGCTGGTCAACATCACCAACGACGCCTGGTTCGGAGATTCCTCCGCCCCCTATCAGCATCTCTGCATGACCGTGTTGCGGGCGGTGGAGAACAGGGTGCCGCTGGTGCGGGCGGCCAACACCGGCATCTCCTCGGTGATCGACGGCAAAGGGCATATCCACGGCATGACCCCGCTCTTCGAGGAGGCCACGCTGTCGGCCGAGGTGAGGCGCGGCGAGGGGGGAAGTTTCTACGGCCGCCACGGCGATCTCTTCGCGCTCGCCTGTCTGGGAGCCTGCGCCGGCATCGGGTGGTACTGCTTCAGAAAACGGCGGCAAACGCCGACCGCTGTAGAAAAGCCTGCCGAGCGCGGGCTGGAGGATAGTTTGCCGAACGAGTAACGGAAAAAGATCATAAAGCATAAAGGAGCGCCAAGATGTTCAGAGAAGAAGTCGCCAAGATAGAAGGGCTCGCCGAGCGGATCAACAAGCTTCGGGGGTCTCTTTGACGTAGATGACAAGAAGGAGCGGATGCAGGAGCTGGAAGAGCAGACTTCCCGGCCCGATTTCTGGGGCGACGCCGAAAACGCCCAGAAGGTGCTGAAGGCGCGCATGGCGATGGAGAAGGACGTGACCGCCTGGGAGTCCTTGTACCTGCAGGCGCAGGATATTCGCGAGCTGATCGAGTTGGGGAGCGAAGAGGCGGACGAGGCTACCCTTGCCGAGGTCGCCGCCATGAACGCGGCGCTGGAGGAGAGGGTGAGCCAGGTGGAATTTCGCCGCATGCTTTCCGGTCCGCACGACGGCTCCGGTTCCTTCGTCTCCATCAACGCCGGTGCCGGCGGCACCGAATCCCAGGACTGGGCGGAGATGCTCCTGAGGATGTACCTGCGCTACTGCGAAAAAAAGGGGTGGAAGACCGAGATCACCGATTACCAGGGGGGCGAGGAGGCGGGCGTCAAGGGGGTCACCTTTTCCGTCGTCGGCGAGTTTGCCTACGGCTATCTCAAGGCCGAGGCGGGGATCCACCGGCTGGTGCGCATCTCTCCCTTCGACAGCAACGCCCGGCGGCACACCTCCTTCGCCTCCGTGTTCGTCTTCCCGATCATCGAGGAGGACGACATCGACGTGAAGATCGTGGAAAGCGACCTGCGGATCGACACCTACCGCTCCAGCGGCTCCGGCGGTCAGCACGTCAACACCACCGACTCCGCCATCAGGATCACCCACCTTCCCACCGGGATCGTCTGCGCCTGCCAAAGCGAGCGCAGCCAGCACATGAACAAGGCGACCGCCATGAAGGTGCTGCGCTCGAAGCTCTACGAGCTGGAAGTGCGCGAGCGGGAGGCGAAGGCCTCCGACATCGCCGGCGAGAAGAAGGAAATCGGCTGGGGGAGCCAGATCCGCTCCTACGTGCTGCACCCCTACAAGATGGTGAAGGATCTGCGCACCGGCGTGGAGAGCGGCAACCCCGACGCGGTGCTGGACGGCGCGCTGGAGGATTTCGTGGTCCCTTACCTGATGGGGGTCAGGCGGGAAACAAAGGACATTTAGAGGGATGCATCGATGTTGAGAAATATCCGTTTGTTGAGCATCGCCCTTTTGCTGCTGGCGCCGGCCACCGGATGCGCCGCCCCGCGCGAGGGGCTGAAGAGCATGGGCTTCGCCATACAGGTCGGCGCCTTCACCGAGGTGAAAAACGCCGAGCGCCTCACCAGGAAACTGCAGGAACAGGGGATCGAGGCCTTTTATTTCAAGCGGGAAAACGGCATCTACGCGGTGCGCTTCGGCGATTTCGAGCGGCGCGAGGAGGCCAGCAAGACGGCCCAGAAGCTGGTCAAGAGCCGGGTCGTCAGCTCCTATTTCATCGCGCCGCCGCAGCGGGCCGCCGGCAGCGTCGTGCGTCAGCCGTCGCTGGAAAAGTCGCCGCAAGCCTCGCTTAGCAGACCCGCGGCGCTCGGCAAAGGATCCGAACGGCAGCAGCCCAAGCGGGAAAAGAGCGATATGGGGTTCATCGCCGCCCGGACCGCCGAGCGCTTCGTCGGCATCCCCTACCGTTGGGGGGGCGACACGGTGGTGGACGGCATGGATTGCAGCGGTTTTGCCCGGGCCGTCTACAACCTTTGCGGCGTGAGCATCCCGCGCACCTCGCGCGAGCAGTACCGGGTGGGCGACGCGGTGGGGAAAGAGGAGTTGAAGGACGGCGACCTGGTGTTCTTCGGCCCCTCGCAGGACGAGATCACCCACGTGGGCATCTTCGTCGGCAACGGCCGTTTCGTGCATGCGCCGCGCCGGGGCGACGACATCAAGGTGTCGACGCTGGACGAGAGCTACTTCCAAAAGAAGTTCGTCGGCGCCAAAAGGTATTTTTAAAAAAACACAGGAGCAACGATGGCATTTATCAAACCGTTCAAAGGGGTGCGCCCCAGAAAAGAGCTGGCCGAAAGGGTGGCGGCCCTGCCGTATGACGTGATGAATACGGAAGAGGCCATCGAAATGGCGGCCGGCAACGAGGTGAGCTTTCTCCACATCTCCAGGCCGGAGATCGACCTGCCGCAGGGAACGGACATCCACTCGGAAGAGGTCTACGCCCGGGGGCGGCACAACCTGGAAAGCTTCATGGCGCAAGGTGTGCTGCTGCAGGACGAAACGGAGTGCTATTACGTCTACCGCCAGAAGATGGGCGGCATGACGCAGACGGGACTGGTGGTGTGCGCGGGGGTGGACGATTACCAAAGCGGCGCCATCAAGAAACACGAACTGACCAGGGCCGACAAGGAGGAGGATCGCGTCCGCCACATCGACGCCTTGAACGCCAACGACGAGCCGGTCTTCTACACCTACCGCAACGATCCGGTCATCAGCGCTGCGGTGGAAGAGGTCGCCTCCGGCGCGCCGCTTTACGCGTTCGTCACGGCTGACGGGGTTTCCCACGAGCTGTGGCAGATCGCCGAGGGCGAGTTGATCGAAACTCTCACCCGCCGCTTCCAGGCGATCCCGACCCTCTATGTCGCCGACGGCCATCACCGCAGCGCCGCCGCCAGCCGGGTGCGCGATCTCAGGAAAAGCGCCAATCCGCGGCACGACGGCAGCGAAGAGTACAACTTTTTCCTGACGGTGATCTTCCCGGACAACGAAATGACCATCATGCCCTATAACCGCGCGGTCAAGGATTTGTGCGGCAGAAGCGTCGCCGAGTTCATGGCCAGGCTGGGCGAGCAGTTCGACGTCACCCCGATCTCCGGGGCGCTCAGCCCCGCGCGGCGCCACCAGTTCGGCATGTACCTGGCCGGCACCTGGTATCAATTGATCGCCCGCGAAGGCTCTTTCAACGAAGGCGACGCCGTGGCGGCCATGGACGTCTCCATTTTGCAGGACAACCTGTTGAGCCCGGTGCTGGGGGTGCGCAACCCGCGCACCGACCAGCGCATCCACTTCGTCGGCGGCATCCGCGGGGTCCAGGAACTGGAGCGGGTGGTGGACTCGGGCGAGTACCAAGTTGCCTTCTCGCTCTTCCCGACTTCGGTCGCGGAGTTGATGTCGCTTGCCGACGAGGACAAGATCATGCCGCCCAAGTCGACCTGGTTCGAGCCGAAATTAAGGAGCGGGCTGTTCCTGCATCTGCTGTGAATTCACCTGCCGACCAACCGATAAACCTGATGGAGGATGTTTGATGCGTAGTGTTGAAAAGTTCATCGTCTTATTGCTGCTGATCGCCGCTATTTCTATCCCCGCCTGCTCGCAGAAGGAGGCCAAAAGCACTCCCGACAAGGGCGCAGCCGAAGTGCCGACAACTGCCGGCGCGGTCAAGACCGCTTCGGGGCTTTCCTACACCGATATCGTCAAGGGCACGGGCGCCGCGCCCGTTTCCGGCAAGGAAGTGACCGTGCACTACACCGGCACGCTGGAAAACGGCAAGAAATTCGACAGCTCCGTCGACCGCGGCCAGCCTTTCGTGTTTAGGATCGGGGCCGGCGAAGTGATCCCGGGGTGGGACGAAGGGGTGATTTCCATGCGGGTCGGCGGCAAGAGAAGGCTGGTCATCCCTCCCCAGTTGGGCTACGGAGCGGCCGGCGCGGGCGGGGTGATACCCCCCAACGCCACCTTGATTTTCGACGTGGAACTTTTGGGCGCGGCCAAATAGTTTGGCCGATTAGCACTCTGGCATCCTGGTGGGACGCTTGCCAAAGCGGGACCGGCGCTGTACATTTGTCACTTCCGTTTTTGGCCCTTCACGTCGTTTAAGCGTTCCCGCCAGCGAGGTGCCCCATGCGAGCTATCCCGGTTCTCTGTGCTCTGCTCTCTTTGCTGATCTGCCGATCGGCCGCAGCCGGAGAGAAGAGCGTCACCTGTTATCTGGACGGCGCCCGCGTCGAGCAGGAGGTCGCGGCGCCGGGGGGCTTCATCGAATACCCGCTGCCGGACTCGATGCTCCCCGGATCGTTGCGGGCGAAGCCGCTGGGGGGCGGCAGCGTTTTGCGGGTGGAGCTGGTGCCGGCCGACCGGGACCGGCGGCGCGCTCGGGAGATCGCCCGGTTGGAGGAGCGCCGCAGCGAATTGCTGGACCGGATGCAGGCGCTGGAAAGGCGCGAAGAGATCTTCAGCGCCGCGGCCAAGGCGCAAAGCGGCAAGGGGCCCAAGAAGAGCAAATCCAACCCCGATCCGCTCGGTTCGCTGCAGCAGGGCACGGACTTCGCCTTGGCGCAGTTGGAGTCGGTCTACCGCAACAAGCGCAAGTGCCGCAGTTCCCTGGAGGCCGCGGAGCGCGAACTGGCGGCGGCCAAAAAGGGGGTTGCGCTGGCGCGGATCTGGCTCTCCGGCGCCGGCGCACGCATCTCGTACCTGATCGACAACGAACGCTGGACGCCCAGTTACGATCTGCGCTGGTCCGGCGAGGCTGGCGGCGAACTGCTGCTGCATGCCAGGCTGCCGCAGCCCGAGAAGGGGGTGCGCTACCTGGTTTCCAACGGCGTCATCTCCCAAGGGGTGGCGCCGGTGCCGGCGCGCGGCGATTATCCGCTGCTGTCCCGGCACCCGTTGCTGTTGCGCAGCAGGCCAACCGGCGATCCCCCGCTCTCCTTCGCCTTCGCGGCGGTCGAGGCGGGGCTTCCTCCGGGGGAGGCCAGCGTTTTTTGGCGCGGCGAATTTCTGGGGAGCGGCAGGTTCGCGGGAGGAGGGGCGTCGGAGTTCTCCGTGGCGGCAAAATGAAGGTCCTTGCCTTTATTAGGTTAGGATGCTATAAGGAAGTCGATTTTTTTTCCATGCAGCTATTACAGCCAATGAAAAGGAGGAGATATGCCAGCAACAACTTCAGATTTCGTAACGGCGCTTGAGGTAGGTCGTCCCCCCAATGTGGTGCGGCTTTTCCCCAATTCCAAGGCGCTCCTGGTGAGCGGCAAGGTGATCGACCGGGCGATGAACGCCAAGGGTCATGCCCTGGCGCTGGCCGCCAACGGCAGGAACCACTTCGTGATTCGCGGCGTGCTGGCTGCGGCCCAGAGGGCCAACGCCGCCGTGATCATCGAGATCGCCAAGTCGGAAGGGGGACAGAAGGCGTATTGCCCGGTGAACTACTGGAACATGGCGCGCCAGGTGGACGCGGTCTGCAACGAATTGGGGGTCACGGTGCCGGTCGCCATCCATGCCGACCACTACGGCATCAAGGGCGACGCCGACATCGAGTCCGCCAAGGTCGAGATCCCCAGCATGTTCGACGCCGGCATCACCTCGATCGCCATCGACGCCTCCCATCTCCCCGACGACAAGAACCTCCTGGCCAACCTGGAACTGACCGGCTGCATCCCGGCCTGGGCCGGACTGGAGACCGAGGTCGGCGAGATCAAGGGGGCTCAGGGGCTCTCCACCGTGGACGAGGCGCTCTTCCTGATCCGCGGCCTGAACGCCAACGACATCTTTCCCGACTGGATCGCCCTCAACAACGGCACCACCCACGGCATCGAGGCGAGCGACGCCGGCATCCATGTCGAGCTGACCGCGCAGATCCACGAGGCCGTCAAGCCCTACGGCGTGAACGGCGCGCAGCACGGCACCTCCGGCAACAGCTACGAGAGGCTGCGCCAGATCGCCCAGCAGACCCGCACCACCAAGGCCAACGTCGCCACCGCGCTGCAGATGATCTCCTGGGGTCTTGAAGTGAACGAGTACGGCAACGCCAAGCTGGACGCAAACGGCAACTTCGTCAAGGTGCAGGGCGAGGGGATGAGCGAGGAGCTTTGGGCCGAGATGGTCGCCTTCGCCGACTCGAAGGGATGGAAGAAGGGGGACTACAAGAGCCTGAACCTGCCGTTCGAGAACAAGCTTTTGGCCCAGCCCAAGGAGATCCGCGAGCGCATGGCCGCCCGCGTGGAGGATTTCGCCTACAAGCTGATCACCGAAGTCTTCAATTCGGCCGATACCGCGCCGCTGGGGATCGCCGCCATACTCAAGGCCGGCTCCCATGACCTCGGTCCCAAGGGAAAACGGCTGGAAAACCCGGCGGAATGGACCAAGGACCTGATCCCCAAGCGAGCCCTGGGGCTCTCAACGGATAAGGGACCGGCGGGGAATTTCGAGGACTAGCTTTCGTCACGGCAATCGAGGCAAGCAAAAAAGGGGGCCTTCGCGCCCCCTTTTTTGGAGGCAGGCAAGCAAAGGGGTCACCATGCAAGACAAGCGACACTTTTCACGGGTTGGGTTCAAAGTTTCCGCTCTCCTGCAAAGCGACGGCACGGCAATCAAGGGAGAGGTGAAGGACGTAAGCCTGCGCGGCATGTATCTCATGACCGAGGAAATTATCGCCCCGGGATCGCCCGTGGAGATAACCATCTACCTCTCCTCGACGGATCCTCCCATCGTGATCAACGTGAGCGGCGTGGTGGCGAGGCTGGTGCCGGGCGGCATCGGCTGCGCCTTCGACAAGATGGACGTCGATTCCTTCACCCATTTGCGCAGCATCATCTCCTATCAGGGCGGGGACGAATCCAAGGCCATGGCGGAGTTTACCGATTACTTCGTCAAAAAGAACAACGATGTCTGAGGTTGCCCCGGTACGGGATTTGGTCTCCCTGCATGACTGGTTCGCCTCCTACTGCGGCTCCTTCCAAAGCGACGACCAGGACGTGCTGCGCAATTACGGCTTGAAGGAACTGCACACCAGAAACGTCTGCGAGGCCGCCCGCCTGATCGCTCGGGGAGGGGACCCAAGGCGCCTGATGCTGGCCGAGGTGGCGGCTCTTTGCCACGACCTGGGCCGGTTCCCCCAGTTTCGCGATTTCCGCACCTTCAGGGATAGCGATTCGCTGAATCACGCCCAGCTGTCCGCTCAGATCGCCAAAGAGAACGGCCTGCTCGATTTCCTCTCCGAGTCGGAACGCCGGGGCGTGCTGGCCGCGGTGGGGTTGCACAACGTCTACCAAATCCCCTCCGGACTCCCCCCCGAGGCCGCCGACCTGTTGATGCTCGTGCGGGACGCGGACAAGCTCGACATCTGGCGGATCTTCAGCGAATACTTCGACGCTCCCGAAGAGGAGCGGGCCTCCGCCGCCGGCCTCGGCTTTCCGGATCTCCCCGTCTGCTCGGCCGAAGTGTTGGCGACGGTCGCCGCCGGCAAAATGGTGCAGCTCTCCACCTTGAAAAGCCTGCACGATTTTAAACTGCTGCAACTATCTTGGATTTATGATATTAATTTTCCGGATAGCCTCCGGCTGATCAAAGAGCGGGGGGTGCTGGAGCGACTGGCCGCGACCCTTCCCGCCGAACGGGCGGTCCTGGACGTCGTGTCGCAGGTGCAGAGTCATCTGGAGCGAAGGCTGTCGGCGGCATGAGCCCAAGCCGTTAGCCCAAGCCGGCAAGGCCCGCAGGCGGCGCGGCTGCCGTGAGTGGAAGACAACCAAAGGAGCAGACGATGAAAAGACAGATAAGAGTTTTCGCCGTAGTGGCGGCGCTGCTGATGACAAGCTTGCTTGTCGCCGAGCAGAGCGCCCAGGCGCGGGCCGGCAGCGGCGGCTCCATGGGGAGCAGGGGGTCGAGGAGCTATTCCCAACCGGTGGCGCCCCCCTCGCGGACATCGCCGTCGTACGCCCCCAGCCAACCAGGCGCCACCCCTTACCAGCAGCCTTACCGGCAGCCCGGAATGGGGAGCTTCGGACGCGGCATGCTGGGCGGCATTGCCGGCGGCATGCTGGGCGGCATGCTCTTCAGGTCGCTGGGCTTCGGCGGCGGTTACGGCGGCGGCGGAGGAGGCATCGGCCTCTTCGAGATTTTGCTGCTGGCCGGCATCGCCTACCTCATTTACCGCTTCCTAAAAAAAAAGCGGGAAGATGAGGGGGGCAACGCGCAGATGGGGCGAGTAATCAACATCAACGACTACCAGGGCCAGGAGCAAAATCAGAGCTATCTGCCGCAGCGCGACGATCTGGGCGAGGGGCTCTCCCATGTGCGGCAGATGGATCCCTCCTTCGACGAGAAGCGCTTCAACGACAACGTGATGGACATCTTCTTCAAGATCCAGGGCGCCTGGATGAACCGGGACCTCTCGGTCGTGTCGGGGGTTCTGACCGAGGAAATGCGCGGCATCATGCAAAAGGACATCGACGCGCTGATCCGGGATCGGCGGGTGAACCGCCTGGAGAACATCGCGGTGCGCAGCGTGGAGATCTCCGAGGCGTGGCAGGAGAGCGGCAGGGATTACCTCACCGCCATGATTTACGCCAACCTGCTGGATTATACGACCGACGACTCCACCGGCGCGGTGATTTCCGGCAGCAAGACCGATCCGGTTAAATTCGAGGAGTACTGGACCTTTACCCGGCCGGTGGGCAACAACCCCTGGAAGCTCAGCGCCATCAACCAGGCGTAGGATCGGCAGCCGGTGGGCGGCACAAAAATTGCCGACGGCAACGGCATAGATGGCCCTTCGCAATGAAGGGCCATTGTTTTTTCTGCGTAACTATTCATCACCTCGGCTGGCAACTTCGCACACTCTTAGGTCGTGTTGAACGGCTTCATCGTGAAACGCGACATTGCCACCGTGGCGACATTGCGACGTCGCGTTTCGTACCTCAACGCGACCTACGGAAACTTCCCCCGCTGGGGCACTAGTCCACTCTCCGGTTTGAAACTTCAGCGCCTCCGTGTGAGTTGCTTGCCGTAGGGGCGAACCTTGTGTTCGCCTGGGTGCCAGCGAGCGAAAAGGGCGAATACAAGATTCGCCCCTATCACCCGTAGATATCCTTGGAGAATGCCGTGGAACTGCACCATGTCAGGCTTTTCTTCACCTTCACGCTGAGCGCGAACCTCTCCGACCCCTACGCGCTCTTCTCCTCTCGCGCCGATTTCGAGGCCGCCTTCCGCAAGGCGCTCTCCTGCCGCAGGCTCGACTGCGCCGGTTGCCGCGCCGCCGCGAACTGTCCCTATCCCGCAAATTTCGGCCAGAAAATCGCGCGCGACCCCGAGGCTGTGCGACGCCACCAGAAACCGCCGCTTCCTTTCGTGTTCCGATTCCCGATACTCACCCAAGGGGCGAACCGGGGGAGCACCGCCGAGTGCGCGCTGACCCTGATAGGAAGCGCGGTCCAGGATGCCGGCTGCTACGTCGCGGCCGTGGAACTGTTGCTCGGCGCTCTCCCCGCCGTCCTGATCCGGGTCGAGGCCGAGTGCCCCGGCGGCGGACGCGCGCCGCTCGCCGGCGGAGATCACCCGGCCCTTCCCATTTTGAGCGCGCTCGATCCGAGCGCCTGCGGCCCGCTGGCGCCCGACGCCGTCGCCATTCGGCTGCTCACCCCGCTAAAACTAGTGCACGAGGGGCGCCTGCTGAAACAGTTCGCCTTCTCCCACTTCGCCCGTTCGCTCATGCGCCGGATCTCCTCCCTTGCCTACCACTACGAAGGCTCCGAACCCTCCCTCGATTACCGCTGGCTTTCCCAACGCAGCGAACACGTCGAAACCGTCTGCTCCGATTGCCGCTTCGTCTCCTGGCAGGGGCGCCCGGCCGGCATCGTCGGCGCGGCGACTTTTCGCGGCGACCTGGAGCCGTTCCACCTGCTTTTGCAGTTGGGCTTGGCGACGCAACTTGGCAAAGGGGCCTCCTTCGGTTTCGGTTGCTATCGCTTCGAGAGCTGCCAGCTCGATTAGTCTTGTAATGCTTATCTTTTAGGTTAGAATTCCCAGGTCGAAAAAAAGATTAGCGGCAGAGGAGGAGCGTTCTCATGGGACAGTCGATCTGGAAGCCATTGCTGATAACCGCGCTCTTTGTCCTGCTGCTCGACCTGTTTTACGGCGCAGTCGTGAAACAGGCGGCCGAGCGCGGGGCCGAGATCAGCTACACCCGCTTCCGGAACGAGCTTGCCGCGGACAACGTGAAGAAGGTTACCCTGAAAGGGAACAGCGCCAAGGGTGATTTCCGCACGCCGGTGAAGATGCCGCCGGCGATCGCCGATCCCAAAGCGGCCCCCGTGGAGGTAGCCGCCTTCAGCTGCAACATCCCCGCGATGGGGGATCCCACCCTGTTGCCGGAACTCGCCAGCCGCAAGGTGGACGTCTCGGTGACCCCAGCCGAGGGCTCCGCTGCCGGCAATCTGTTGCTGTATCTGCTCCCCTGGCTGCTCATCCTGGGCGTCTGGTGGTTCGTGGTGAGGGGGATGAAGGCGCAAGGCCCCGGCGCCATGATGGGAGGCTTCGCCCGCTCCGGCGCCAAGGCCTACACCTCGGAGCGGGTGGACGTCACTTTCGCCGACGTGGCGGGCATGGAGGAGGCCAAGCAGGAACTGCGCGAGGTGGTCGAATACCTGAAGGAGCCGAAAAAGTTCCAGCAACTGGGAGGGAAAGTGCCCAAAGGGGTGCTGCTGGTGGGGCCTCCGGGCACCGGTAAGACGCTTCTCGCCAGGGCCGTGGCGGGCGAGGCGGGGGTCTCTTTTTTCTCCATCTCGGCTTCGGCTTTCATCGAGATGTTCGTCGGCGTCGGCGCCAGTCGGGTGCGCGACCTTTTCTCCAGCGCCAGGAAGGCGGTGCCGAGCATCATCTTCATCGACGAGTTGGATGCCGTGGGGAGGAGTCGAGGCGCCGGTTTCGGCGGCGGCCACGACGAGCGCGAGCAGACCTTGAACCAGCTCCTCTCGGAGATGGACGGCTTCGACCCGCACTCCGAAGTGGTGGTGATCTCCGCCACCAACCGTCCCGACGTGCTCGATCCCGCGCTGCTGCGTCCCGGCCGCTTCGACCGCCAGGTGGTGGTGCCGAACCCGGACGTGGTCGGCCGCGAAAACATTCTGAAGGTGCATGTGCG
>CAIYDQ010000147.1 GCA_903925075.1 uncultured Geobacter sp. | reverse complement strand
TTAGCCTTTAGCCTTTAGCCTTTAGCCTTTAGCCTTTAGCCTTTAGCCTTTAGCCTTTAGCCTTTAGCCTTTAGCCGCCTTTAAGAGGACCGATATGACGACGCGTCTTGAGAAGGACACCATGGGAACGGTCGAGGTGCCGGCCGACGCCTACTACGGCGCCCAGACCCAAAGGGCCGTGGCCAATTTTCCCATTTCCGGGCTGAAGCCGCACCAGGCGCTGGTCCGGGCGACGCTCAGGATCAAGAAATGCGCGGCCCGGGCCAACATGACCACCGGCAGGCTCGACCCGGCCCTGGGCTCGGCCATCGTCGAGGCTGCGGATCAGGCGCTGGCCGGAGAGTTCGCCGACCAGTTCCTGGTCGATCCCTTCCAGGCCGGGGCGGGGACCTCGCACAACATGAACGTGAACGAGGTGCTGGCCAACCGCGCCAACGAGCTTTTGGGCGGCCAACTCGGCGACTACCAAAGGGTGAATCCCAACGACCACGTCAACATGGCCCAGTCCACCAACGACGTTTTCCCCACTGCCATGCGGCTCGCCGCGCTGGAACTGGCGGAGTCGGTGAACGAAGAACTGGACGGGCTGGCCGGCGCGCTGCGCAAGAAGGCGGAGGAGTTCGACGGCATCCTGAAATCGGGCCGCACCCACCTGCAGGACGCGGTGCCGATCCGGTTGGGACAGGAATTCGCCGCCTACGCCCGGGCCATCGACAACAACCGCGACGGCCTGCTGCGCGCGCTGCCGGGGCTGCGCGAACTCGGCATCGGCGGGACCGCTGTGGGCACCGGGCTGAACGCGGAGGAGGCCTTCATCGATCTGATCGTGGAGGGACTCGCCGCGGAGACAGCTCAGGACCTGTCCCGCAGTCAGAACCTGGTGGAGAGGATGCAGAACATGGACCCCTTCGTCGCCCTCAGTTCGGGGCTCAAGGGGACCGCCGTCAACCTGATCAGGATCGCCAACGATCTGCGGCTGCTCTCCTCCGGCCCCAGGACCGGCTTGGGCGAAATCAATCTGCCCCCCATGCAGCCCGGCTCCTCCATCATGCCGGGGAAGGTCAATCCGGTGATGGCCGAGGTGACCGACATGGTCTGCTTCCAGGTGATGGGGTGCGACCTGACCGTCGCGCTGGCGGCGCAGGCGGGGCCGTTGGAGTTGAACGTGATGATGCCGGTCATCGCCTACAACCTGCTGTTCTCCCTGGAGATCCTGAAGAACTGCCTGCGTCAGTTCACGCGCTGCTGCGTGGCGGGCATCAGCGCCAATGAGGGGCGCTGCCGCGACTTTCTGGATCAATCGGTGGGCCTGGCCACGGTGCTGGCCCCCAGCATCGGCTATGCGGCGGCGGCAGAGGTCGCCAAGGAGTCGGCCCAAAGCGGCAAGAGCATTCGCCAGGTGATCCTGGAGCGCGGCATCCTGAGCGCGGAGGCGCTCGACCAGGTGCTCGCCCCCTACCCGCTCACCACTCCCGGCGTCCACGGCGAAAAATAGCACTCGATTGCCGGTCGTTTACCGGTCCATTGGCAATCATTTGGCAAGGGGGGCGATAGATCTCGCTTTGCAATTTTGCCGTCAATCCTTTAAGCTGTAACTATTAGTCAAAAAAAAGTCACTCTGGAGGAGCACATGGTAGAAGAAGTAAAAGCAGTATTGGAAAATATCCGGCCCGCGCTGCAGGCTGACGGCGGCGACGTGGAACTTGTCGAGGTAGGCGACGACGGCGTGGTGAAGGTGCGCCTGGTCGGCGCTTGCGGTCATTGCCCGATGTCCACCATGACCCTGAAAATGGGGATCGAGAGAACCCTGAAGGATAAAGTGCCCGGCGTGAAGGAAGTGGTCTCCGTCTGACTCCCCACAGGCCCGGTTGCGCGATGCACGGCAAGCGCGGAAGTAATGCCTTTTTTGACGTTATTTCCGCGCTTTCTTGCTTTAAGCGCGCCGACGGGCCGGCTTTTCGGTAAAAACCCATGACAGTCATGCGCCGAAAACGAAAGCGGTTGCTGTTCCAGACTGCCAGGTTCTTCGACTTCTTCAGGAGGAACACGGAGGCGGTCTCTTCGCTTGGCAACCGCGCCACGCTCTACCGCTACGGCTCCGAGTTCTTCCCGGCGCTGCTGGAAGCGATCCCCCTGGCGAAGTCCAGCGTCTGCCTGGAGTTCTACACGGTCTGCGACGACGAAACCGGCCGCTCGGTCGCCGACGCGCTGCTCGCCGCCGCCGCGCGCGGGGTCCGGGTCTACCTTCTCTACGACTACATCGGCTGCTTCGACACCCCCGCCGCGTTTTTCAAGAAACTGGTCAAGGGGGGGGTGAACTGCGCCCCGTTCAATCCGCCCCCCTTTTCCAGGGGGATCGCCTGGTTCGACAAGAGGGACCACCGCAAGGTGGCGATCATCGACGGCTGGCGCGCCTTCACCGGCGGCATCAACATCGCCAACGTCTACTCGGGCCTGGGCAAGAAAATGACCAAGTGGCGCGACGTCGGCATCAGGATCGAGGGCGAGGCGGTCCTGGAACTGCTTCGGCTGTTCCAGGAGACCTGGCGGGAGGAGAGCGGCACGCCGCCCAAGCTCTACCCCACCGTGCAGTCGGCCGAGGTGGTCGGCGACGCCAAGGTCATGATCATCAACGGCGGCCCGCACCACAAACGCTCCTTCATCAGGAGCGCCTTCAGGGTCGCCATCGCCGGCGCCTCGGAGAGCGTCACCATCGCCAGCCCGTATTTCATCCCCGGCCCGCGCGTGCTCCGCTCGCTTTTGCGCGCGGCGGGCAGAGGCGTACAGGTGAGGCTGCTTTTGCCCCACAAGAGCGACGTGCCGCTGGTGCGGCTGGTGAGCAGGAGCTATTACGGCCAGTTGCTGGACAGCGGGGTGGAGATCTTCGAACTGGACAGCGCGGTGCTGCACGCCAAGGTGCTGCTGATCGACGAAAGCTGGGCCATGGTCGGCTCGGCCAACATGGACCAGCGCAGCTTCCACAGAAACTACGAGTTGAACGTGGTGGTCGACAGCCGCGACTTCGGCGCCCAGGTGGCCGAGATGCTGGAGAAGGATCTGAAGGGCGCGCGCCGGATCGCGCTGCTCGAACACGAAAGGCGCGGCTGGCCGGTGCGCTTTCTGGAGCGGCTCGCCAGTCCGGTCAGCTGGTTTTTATGAAGGGGTAAGAATGATCGACCAGGAAACACTGAAGAGGCTGGAGTTCGACCGGATACTGGAGACGGTGGCCGGATTTGCGCAGTGCGAGGCGTCCCGGCAGGCGGCGCTCGCCATCGTCCCTTTGGCCGGCCGCGACCAGATGGAACTGCGCCTTGGCCTTGTGGCGGAAATCAGGAACCTCTCCCGACTCGGCATCTCGCTGAAACTCTCCGGCTTCGAAGACATCAGCCGGCAGATCAAGGCGGTGCGCCCCCGCGGCGCCGTCTTGGCGCCGGTCGAGCTGCAACGCTTCATCCCGACGCTGCGCGTCATGGCGGCGATCGCGGCCCAGATCGGCTTTCGCACCGACATCCCGCTGCTGATCTCGCAGGCCGGCTCCATCACCGGCTTCCCGGACATCCTGAACCCCCTGGAGCACACCGTCAACGCCGAGGGGGAGATCCTCGACTCCGCCTCGCGGCTTTTGGCCGACCTGCGCGGCCGCAAGAAGGGGCTCACCGCGCGCATCAAGCGCCGGCTGGAAGAGATCGTCCGCGAGCGCCACACCGCCATCTTCCTGCAGGACGACTTCATCACCCAGAGGTCGGGGCGCTGGGTGATCCCGGTGCGCATGGACTCCAAGGGGATGGTGCCGGGCGTTGTGCACGACGTCTCCAACTCCGGCGAGACCGCCTTCATGGAGCCGCTGGAGATCATCGCGCTCGCCAACGAGCTGGAGAACCTGGCCGCCGACGAGCGGGCGGAGGAAATCAGGATCGTGCGCGAAATCTGCGACTGGATCCGGGAGGATGCCGAGCAGATGCTGGAGCAGTTCGAGGCGCTGGTTCGGCTCGACCTGCTGAACTGCATCGCCCTTTTGAGCGACCGGCTGCGCTGCGAGACCCCGGTGATCGCCGAAGGCGCCTGCATCTCGCTCAAGTCCGCCCGGCACCCGATCCTGACGCTGATGGGCAAAGAGGTGGTGCCGCTCGACCTGGAGCTGGCCCGGGAGAACCGGGTCATGGTGGTGACCGGCCCCAACACCGGCGGCAAGACCATCGCCATCAAGAGCGCCGGTCTTTTGTGCGTCATGGCTCTGTGCGGCATGCCCGTTCCCGCCGATCCCGGCTCCGTGCTGCCGCTGGTCACCAGCATACTGGTGGACATCGGCGACGAGCAGTCCATCGAGGAAAGCCTCTCCACCTTCTCCGCCCACATCTCCAAGATCTCCCGGATCATGGCCCGCGCCGACACCGGCGCGCTGGTGCTTTTGGACGAACTGGGGACCGGCACCGAGCCGGGACAGGGGGCCGCCATCGCCTGCGCCGTGCTCAAGGAGCTGCAGGAAAATGGAGCGCTGGTGGTCGCCACCACGCACCTCACCGAGATCATCGGCTTCGTGCAGAGGGAGCCCGGCATGGTGAACGCGGCCATGGCCTTCGACCGGCAAAAGCTCGCTCCGCTCTACCGGCTGACCGTGGGCGAGCCGGGGGAGTCGCACGCGCTGGAGATCGCCAGCCGCTACGGGCTCCCCGATCGGGTGGTGGCCTTCGCCAGGGGGATGATCGGCAGCATGGAGGCGGATTTTCACGCGCTGTTGCGCAATCTAAAGGAGAAGCGCCGGCTTCTGGAGGAGACGCTCGCCGAGCTCGCCGGGCGGGAAGAATCCTTGGCGCGCGCGGAAAAGCGGCTGGCGGAGCGGTCGCAGGAGGCGAGCCTGCTTCTCAAGGGGGCGAAGGAGAAGGGATACCTGGAGGCGCAGCAGATCATCAAGAAGGCGCGGCGCGAGGTGACCGAACTGCTCGACCAGGCGCGCCGGGACAAGGCGCGGGAGGCCAAGGGAGAGCTGGACCGGGCGGCGGCGGAACTCGATCGGGCGCTGGCCGAGCTGCACCCGGAAGAAGCGGAGCCGCCGGCCGAAAACGTCGCGGTGGGCGGGGTCTTTTTCGTGAAGCCTCTCAACTGCGACGCCGCCGTGATCTCCATCGACCAGCGCGACGGACGGGCACGGGTGCGGGCCGGGAGCATGGAGCTGGAGGTTTCCCTGTCGGCCCTTTCCAAGGCCAAGGGGAAGGAGCAGAAGATCCAGAAGAAACGGGCGCAGCAGGAGGAACGCGAGCCGGTCGCCGAGATCAACCTGCTCGGCCTGCGGGTCGACGAGGCGCTGGACCGGTTGGAGCCGTTTTTGAACCACGCCGCCTTGGACCGGATCGGCGAGCTGCGCGTCGTCCACGGCCACGGCACCGGCGCGCTCATGAAAGGGGTGCGGGGCTACCTGAGCGGCCATCCGCTGGTCGCCACCTTCAGGATCGGCGAGCGCTTCGAAGGAGGAAACGGCGTGACCGTGGTGACCATGCGCTGACGCCAGAGAAGGGCTCGTCGTTAGCTCCCCGTCCGCTTGCGTTGTATGGCAGGGGGCACTGCCGTTAAGTTAAGGAAACGCGACACTAAAACAGTTCCCCCTCCCCTTGCGGGGGGAGTTTTTCGGATTTTCTCGGACGTTCTCGTGGCAGACGCTTTGCGGAGGTTCCCATGATCATCTCTTTGATTGCGGCGATGTCGGAAGACAGGGTGATCGGACGGGCCGGCAAGCTCCCCTGGAGCATCCCGGCCGATCTGGCCCGCTTCAAGTCCATCACCATGGGGCACGCGCTCCTGATGGGAAGAAAGACCTTCGAATCGATCGGCCACCCGCTCCCCGGACGCACCACCGTCGTGCTCAGCAGGACGCTCGCCGAAGTGGAGGGGTGCCTGGTCGCCCGTTCGCTGACCGAGGCGATTTCGACGGCGCAGGATTTCGAAGAGGTATTCGTCTGCGGCGGCGAGGCCCTCTTTAGCGAGGCGCTCCCTTTCTGCCAAAGGATCTACCTCACCGTCGTCCATGGCAGCTATCCGGGTGACGTCCATTTTCCCGAGATCCCGGAGAGCTTTCTGGAGCTGCAACGGGAGGAGCGGCCCGACACCCGGCCCCCCTTGAGCTACCTGGTCTTTGAAAGGGTCGAGCGGATCGAGCCGGGGGCGGATGCGGAGGAACTGCGCCAGAAGGGGGCGGAAGCGATGCGGCGGGAGCTGTATTTCCTGGCCAGGCGCTGCTTCGAACTGTCCCTGGCCCTGGAGCCCGATGCCGACGCCGGCTCCGACCTGGCCTTTTGCCTGGCGAAAAGCGGCGGCGACCCGCAGGCCGCGCTGCAACTGGCCGAAGAGTCGCTGGCGAGCCAGCCGACCAACACCCACTGCCTGCTCAATCTGGCGAAGATAGAGATCTTTCTCGGCGACAAGGAGATGGGACTGGCGACGCTCAGGAAAGGGGTGCAGTTTGGCGGCGGGCAGGAGTTTCTGGCCGAACTGGCCAGGGTCGGCGTCAGGGTGCCGCCGCCGATCAAGTCTCTGCCGAGGAACCACCTCCTCAACAAATACCTCGGCATCATGCTGCACCGCATCGGAGTCAGGTGACGCAGGCGACGCTTCGTCTGTTGACTTCGGCCGGGTCGAGATGGTAACTTCAGCCGATGAAAAACGCCGAGACGGAAGCGATAGTGCTGCGCCTCACCGATTACGCCGAGGCGGACCGGATTGTCTCCCTGTTCTCCCTGGAACACGGGAAGATCAGCGGCATCGCCCGCGGGGCGAAACGGAGCCGCAAGCGGTTCGCCGGCGCGCTGGAGCCGTTCGCGCACCTGAAACTGCAACTGCACTTGGGCTCCGGGCTCGCCAACCTGGTCTCCGCCGACATCCTCGACATTTTCCCGGGCATCCGGCAAAACCTGACCAAGATCGGCTCCGCCGCCTACGCCTGCGAACTGGTGGAGCGGCTCAGCCCCGACGAAGAGCCCAGCCCCCGCCTGTTCCGCCTGCTCTACTGCTACCTGCAACGGCTCGACCTCGCCCCCGTCTCCGCTTCCGACCGGCGCTTTTTCGCGGTCAACCTCTTGAAGATCCTGGGCTATCAACCCCAGCTGGAGGTGCGGGGAGTATCGGAGCAAACGGCGCGCCTTTTGGCCCGGGCCATGCAAAGCGGCAGGTTCGGCTCGATCGTCTTTCCGGACGGCTTGCTGCGGGAAGCGGACCTGCTCCTGAACCAGGCGATCGACCTCCACCTCGACCGGGAACTCAAGTCGCTGCTCTTTTTGAAGGAGTGCGGCGGTTAAAGCCGTTCAACGCTGCATAGTCGTTTCTTTTGGGCTGGTTTGGGGGGAGTATGGAGCAGAGAAAAGCAGTCAGGTACTCTTCGAGCCTTTTGCCCGACTGCATGGGCACGGCGACGATCCGCTGGGACGGCGATGCCCAGCTGGAAACAGCCATGGCCAATTGCTCCGCTCACGGAGTAAGAGTGATCATCCCGGCTGCGCAGGTTTCGCCGGATAATCCCGCCAAGGACGACACCATCCTGGTGCGAATGCTGACCTCCGAGAGGTGGTTCACCGGAATGTGCGTCTACGCCTCGACCGAAGAGGATGGCTCCGTCTCCTTAGGCATACATTTTCTCAATCCCTACGAGCAGAACTACATACAGCATCTGATCTATAAGGCGCTCCACAATCAATCGGCGGCGCATCCCCGCTGAGGACCGGCAAGCTACGTCGGCACCAACTTCGCACACCTTGAACGGCTTCATCGTGAAACGCGACATCGCGACCGTGGCGCCGTCGCGACGTCGCGTTTCGTACCTCAACGCGACCTACGGGAACAGGTGCTGAACGGCGACCGCGGCGCCGCCCCGGCTTTCCCGCAAGCAGCGAAAAAATTTGACTTCTCCCGCCTGCAACCGAACCACTCGCCGAGTCCCCTGCTCCAGCCGCTCCAGCCAAAGTAGTTGACCCGCGTCGCGGATACAGGTAGTATTCACCGGTTCTTCCGCAACGGTTTCCCAGAGGTGTCATGAACCATCAGGATATGAGAAAATTGCCCCCGCAAAGCATCGAAGCGGAGATGTCTATACTCGGCGGCATCCTGGTGGACAACGAGGCGATCAACCGCGCGCTCGAGATCCTGACCCCGGACGACCTGTACCGCGAGAGCCACCGAAAGATCCTGCGCGCCATGATCGAGCTGAACGAGCGCGGCGAGCCTTGCGACCTGATCACCATGACCACCATCCTCAGGAAAAAGGGGGAACTGGAGGAGGTGGGCGGGGGCGCCTATCTCGCCACTCTGGTGGACTTCGTGCCGATGGCCGCCAACATCTCCTACTACTGCAAGATCGTCAAGGAGAAGTGGATCACCAGGAAGCTGATCTCCGCGGCCACCGAGATCGTCAGCCAGGGGTTCGAGGACCGGGTGGACGTGGAGGAAATGCTCGACGCCGCCCAGAAGGTGATCTTCGAGATCTCCGAGAACAAGATCCGCCCGGCCTACTACCAGGTCTGCGACATCCTCAAGGACACCATCAGGAACATCGAGCTTTTGTACGAGAAGAAGGAACTGGTCACCGGCGTTCCCTCCGGCTACACCGACCTCGACAAGCTGACCGCCGGCTTCCACGCCGGCGACCTGGTGATCATCGCCGGGCGCCCCGCCATGGGTAAGACCACCTTCGCCATGAACGTCGCCCAGTACGCGGCCATCGACGCGGACAAGTCCTATCCGGCGGCGATCTTCTCGCTGGAGATGCCCAAGGAACAGCTGGTGGAGAGGCTTTTGTGCTCGCTCGCCCGGGTCGACCTGAGCCGGCTGCGCACCGGGCACCTGCAGGAAAACGATTGGCCCAAGCTGACCAAGGCGGCGGGCGGGTTGCACGACGCGAAGATTTTCATCGACGACACCCCCTCGATCTCGGTGATGGAACTGCGCTCCAAGGCCAGGCGCCTGAAGGCCGAGCACGACATCGGCATCATCGTCATCGACTATTTGCAGTTGATGCGCGGCAGCGCCAACCCGGAATCGCGCCAGCAGGAGATCTCGGAGATCTCCAGGTCCCTGAAGGCGTTGGCCAAGGAGCTTTCCATCCCGGTGATAGCGCTTTCCCAGCTTAACCGCGGCCTGGAGCAGCGCGCCGACAAGCGGCCGATGATGAGCGACCTGAGGGAGTCGGGGGCCATCGAACAGGACGCCGACATCATCATGTTCGTCTACCGCGAGGAAGTGTACGACAAGGAAAACGAGGACCTGAAGGGAAAGGCGGAGATCATCATCGGCAAGCACCGGAGCGGACCGACCGGCATCGTCGATCTCGCCTTCCGGGGCGAATATACCCGCTTCGAGAACTTGAGCCACCGGGACGAATACTGAGCAGAGAAATCTGCCAGCTAACTAATCAAAACAGGAATGAGGAACGCTCTATGACCCGTTACAATGCGATGCGCGAGCTGCCAGACACGGCCGGATTTAAGGAAGGGGACGTGCTTTTTCTGTGCGGCGAGCTGTTCGGCCGCGGTTATGCCAACGGCATAGTCGACGAGGCCAGGGCCAAAGGCATGACCGTGATCGGCAGCACCGTCGGCAGGCGGGAAACCGACGGACGGCTGCGGGCGCTGACCGACGAAGAATTGGCCGCGGCGGAGGCTTCCTTGGGTGGCAAGATCATCAACATCCCGCTGGAGGCCGGCTTCGACCTGGAACCGGGCCAAGACGGCATCGCTCCGGCTGACCGTTTCAAAGGGGTGAAACCGGACGACTGGGCGTCGGTGCGCCTGGACCCCGAGCAGATCCGGTTCTCCAAGGAGCGCGGCAGCGAAAGGTTCCGCGGCAACCTGGCCGCCGTGGTGGCCCAGTTGCAGGGGATGCTGCCGGCGACCGGCAACCTGCTGGTGGTGCACACCATGGCGGGCGGCATTCCGCGAGCCCGCGTCTTCATGCCGATCCTGAACAAACTCTTCAAGGGACAGGGCGATCGCTTCCTCTCTTCCGAGGCCTTCTGGAACTCGGACATGGGACGGCTCTGCAACGAAAGCTTCAACGAGGTGACCGCCGACACCTTCGGCTATCTGATCGAGGCCACGGCGCCTTTTCGGGAGCGGCTCTCGGTGCGCTACGCAGCCTACGGCTACCACGGCTGCGAGGTGCTGATCGACGGCGCCTACACCTGGCAATCCTACACCCCCTACCTGCAAGGGTGGGCCAAGATTCGTCTGGAGGACATAGCCCTCGCCGCCTGGGAAAAAGGGATCAAGGCGACCGTCTACAACTGCCCGGAGATCCAGACCAACTCCAGCGCCCTGTTTTTGGGGGTGGAAAATTCCCTGTACCCGCTTTTGGGCGCGCTCAGGATGGAAGGAGAAGGGAAGATCGCCGAGGAGTGCCAGGGGCTGTTGCGGGAAGGGGTGAGCATCGAAGCGCTCCTGGAGCGCGCCAACGCCTATCTCAGCTCGCCGATCGTGACCGCCACCCGCGACCTCGCCAGCTGGCCGCAGCACAACTCCCCCAAACAGCAGGAATTCATGCTCAACTGCTCGGCGGAGCTGATCGCCATGAACGCCGACCAGAAGGAGATCGTCTGCGCCGTCCTCTCCAGAGGCGTTTTCCAGGGAGTAGGGAAGCTGATGTTCGATTCCTCATGGGAGCCGCAAGCGCCGCTGTACTGGCTGAACCACGACGTCATCGCCAAGAGACTCGCCAACCAGGCTTGATGCACGGGAGTTGCACGGTATGTCACAGAAGGTTTTGATCGTAGACGACGTCAGCATGTTCATCGAGCTTGAGAAGGACTACCTGCAGTTGTCCGCCGTCAGGGTGCTGACGGCGCGCGACGGCCGGGAAGCCTTGAACATCTGCCTGGAAGAGCGCCCCGACCTGGTCTTCATGGACCTGCACATGCCGGTGATGAACGGCGCGGAGGCGTGCGTAGCCATCAAGAAACACCGGCAATTGCAGGGGACAGCGGTGGTGCTGATCACCTCGGAGGGAAAGGACGCCGACCGGCGCACCTGCCTTGAGGCGGGGTGCGATCACTTTCTGACCAAGCCGCTGGATCGCCACATTTTTCTGGAGGCGGCGCGCAGGCTGCTGCCGACCATAGATCGTCGGGACCGCAGGATCAGCTGTCGCTTCAACGTCAAGTACCGGGCCTTCGGGCTCACCCTTTCCGGATTCGTGGCGAACCTGAGCCAGCACGGCCTCTACCTGGGGAGCGACTTCGTCGTGGAGCAAGGTGCCGTCATCGACCTGATCTTCGCCCTGCCCGAGCCGGACGGCTCCATCATCCAGACCAAGGCGCGCATCGCCTGGCTGAACACCAAGGAGGCGCGGCTCAAGCCGTCGCTCCCCTTGGGGTTCGGCGTGGAATTCATCGCGCTCCCCGAGCAGGCGGCGAAAGCGCTCAGCCACTTCATCGAAAGCGATCCCCAGTTGCATTGAACGGCGACGCTTATTTGACCAGCTTGGAGAGTTTCTTGAATTCTTCGGTGCCCGCCACCCGCAGCAGTTGAAAGACCGCCGATTCCGTCGAGGTCAGCACCGCGCCCGCCGCCGTCATGGTTTTCAGGGCCGTCTTCCAATTTTCCTTGCGCCGGCTCATCACCGCGTCGCAGACCAGGTGCACCACGTAGCCGTTGGCGAGCAGATCCAGCGCCGTCTGCAGCACGCAGACATGCGACTCCATCCCCGTCAAGATAACCTGTCGGCGTCCGCTAGCCTCCAGCGTCTCCATGAACCCCTCGCCCCCGCAGCAACTAAAGGTCATCTTTTCCAGGCAAGGGGCGGTGAGCTTTTCCTTCAGCTGCGGCACCGTCTCGCCGAGCCCCCTCACGTACTGTTCGGTGGCGATGGTCGGCAGGCCCAGTTCCGCCGCCGTCTCCATCAAGATGGAGATGTTGCCGACCAGCCCCTCCAGCACCCGTGCATCCATGGCGCGGCAAAGCCGCTCCTGCACGTCCACCACCACCAGTTGCGCACTATCCCTATGCAAAAAAAACTTCTCCATCAGCGCCACCTCCCTTAAAAGCTTTCTTGCCACAAAAAAGCACAAAATACACAAAAAGTGAAGCTAAACCACAACCTTCCAGACTTAAAACCTGACAAGCCGGGGAAAACCAATCGGAATCTTTAAGCAGGTCCCCATGTTGTTTAGTTTTGCAGTTCCCCGAATCAGATTGATTTTGAACCTGACTCACCTTTTGTGCTTTTTGCGCCTTTTTGTGGCTAGAAAGCTTGGTTCCCCGAATCAGATTGATTTTGAATCTGACTCACCTTTTGTGATTTTTGCGCCTTTTTGTGGCTAGATCGCTTTTGGTGTTATTCCTTCCTAAGTTCGATGCCGAGTTCCGTGATCTTCTTTCTGAGCGTATTGCGGTTGATGCCGAGGATGTCGGCGGCCCGGACCTGATTGCCGCGGGTTTTTTCCAGCACGAACCTGATCAACGGCCGCTCGACCTGCTCCAGCACCATGGCGTAGACGTCCCCGCTCTCCATGCGCTCCATATTGGTGAAGCTGCCGCGCAGCTTCAGGTCCACGATCCCCTCCAGGGAGAGATCCTCGCCCTTCCCCTCCCCTTCCCGGCTGCTGAGCCCGGGGAAGTCGCCGACCACCAGCAGCGGATCGGGAGAGAGGATCACCGCCCGCTTGATGGTGTTTTCCAGTTCGCGGATGTTGCCGGGCCAACTGTAGCCGGTAAGGAGCTTCATGGCGTCGGCGGAGCAGCGCTTGAGCGGCACCTCCAGCTCCGAGCAGATCTTGGTCCTGAAGTAGTCGACCAAAAGCGGCACGTCCTCGCTGCGCTCCCGAAGCGGCACCAGCTGGATCGGGATCACGTTCAGCCGATAGTAGAGATCCTCCCTGAACTGCTTCTTGCGGACGCTCTCCTCCAGATCCTGGTTGGTGGCGGCCACCACCCTGACGTCCACCTGAATGCTCTGGTTGCCGCCGGTCCTGGTGATCTCCCGCTCCTGCAGCACCCTGAGAATCTTGGCCTGCAGGTCGAAGGGCATGTCGCCGATCTCGTCCAGGAAGATGGTGCCGCCGTTGGCCTGCTCGAACTTGCCCAGCTTGCGCTCGGTCGCGCCGGTGAAGGCGCCTTTTTCGAAGCCGAACAGCTCGCTCTCCAAAAGCTCCTTGGGGATGGCCGCGCAGTTCAGCGGCACGAAGGGCTTCCCCAGTCTTTTCGAGTTGTAGTGGATGGCGCGGGCGATCAGCTCCTTGCCGGTGCCCGACTCCCCCTGCACCAGCACGGTGACGTCGCTCGGCGCCACCTTGCCGATGGTCTTGTAGATCTCCCTCATGGCCGCGGAGTTGCCGATGATGGTCTTCTCCAACTGGTAGCGGTCCTTCAGTTCCTCCTTCAGGAGCGAGACCTGCGAGGTCATCTCCCGCGCCCGGCTCACCTTCTCGACCACCGCGTCGATCACCCCCAGGTCGAAGGGCTTGGTCAGGTAATCGTAGGCGCCGCGCTTCATCGCCTCGACCGCGTTTTTCATGCTCGCCTCGGCGGTCATGATCACCACGAACAGCTCGCTGCGCTCCTCCTTGATGCGGTCCAAAAGGTCGAGCCCGGTAACGCCCGGCATCTTGATGTCGAGGATCGCCAGGTCGTAGGCGTTCTCCTTGATCATCCTGAGCGCCTCGTCGCCGTCGCGCGCCAGTTCCACGTTGAAGCCCTTCTTTCGCAAGGCCTTCGACAGGACCCAGCGCATGCTCTCTTCGTCGTCCGCCACCAGAATGTTGTTAATCGACATGTATGGCTCCCATATGATCGGTTCTACGTTCTACGTTCTACTTTGGATCCGACCGATCGGTCCGATCCGACCGATCCGACTGATAAAACGTAGAACGTAGAACCTTCTTCGCCTTATTGGATCAACGGCAGCATCACCGTGAAAACGGTGCCGCGGCCGATCTCGGAATCCACTTTGATCATCCCCCGATGCTCGGAGACGATCTTTTGGCAGATGGCCAGGCCCAGGCCGGTCCCCTTCGACTTGGTGGTGAAAAACGGGGTGAACAGATGGTCCAACACGTCCGCCGCGATCCCCGGACCGTTGTCGGCGATGTCGATGGCGACCATGCGGGCGCGCCTCTCCCCTTTTTGGGTCATGCTGTAATCCGCCCACACCCGGCTGGTCACCTTCACCGCACCTCCTACCCCGACCGCCTCCATGGCGTTCTTGATCAGGTTCAAAAAGAGCTGGGTCAAGAGCGACTCGTCGGCCAAAATCGGCGGGATGCTCAGATCGAAATACTGGCCGAAGCTGATTTCCATGCCGTCGGTGGCGCGCCTTTGCAGCAACACGATGTCGGTAAGAACCCGGTGCAGGTTGACCTTGCCGAGCTTCAACCGCCCGGGGGAGGCCAGCGCCAGCAACTCCTCCACGATCAGGTTTACCCGCTGCACCTCCTTCAGCATCACCCGTATGTACTCGCGCAGCTCCTCGTTCTCGGGAAACTCCATCTCCAGCAGTTGGGCGGCGCCCTTGATGCCGCCCAGCGGGTTCTTGATCTCGTGGGCAAGCCCGGCCGCCAGAGCCCCCAGGGAGGAGAGGCGGTCCGCCTGCCTGACAGCCTCCTCCAGCTCTCTCACGTTGGTGAGGTCGCGCAAAAGCAATATGGTGCCGATCCGCTCCCCCTCCGAGCTCAAGAGCGGCGAGGTGCTGGCCCCCACCGGCGTCAGCCGGCCACCTCTTTTCAGGACGATGTTCTCGTGGTCCGACACGGACATCCCGGTGGCGACCGTCTTGGCGACCATGTCGATCAGCGCCGCCTCCCCCTTGAAGATGTCGTCGAAGCGCCCCCCCTTCGCCTGGCGCCGGGAAACACCGGCCAGTTCCTCGGCGGCGGGGTTGAGCAGCGTCACCACGCCGGCGTTGTCCAGCACGATGACGCCGTCGCCGACGCTGTCGACCACGTTGGCGTAGTAACTCTCCAGCGGATCAGCCATGAAAAAATTCCTCCATTGCGCGAACCAGCTCCGCGCAATCCTCGATACGGTTTATCGCCGCGCGAAACTGGGCGGCGCCGGGAAGGCCCTTGGCGTACCAGGAGAGATGCTTGCGCATCTCCATCAGGGCGATCCGCTCCCCCTCCAACTCGCTAAAGAGCGCCAGGTGACGACGGCAGACCGCCAGACGCTCACGGGCGCCGGGAGCGGACGCTTCGCCGCCGGCCAACAAGGCCAGCGCGTCCCGGAAGATCCAGGGATTGCCCATGGCGCCGCGGGCGACCATGACCGCGTCGCAACCGGTTTCCTTGAGCATGGCGGCGACGTCGTCGGCGTTGAACAGGTCGCCGCTGCCGATGACCGGGATATCCAGGGCGCGCTTCAACTCGGCGATCCTCGACCAATCCGCGCGTCCTTCGAACATCTGGGCGCGGCTCCTGGGATGCAGCGTCACCGCGTCGCACCCTTCCTCCTGCGCGATCCTGCCGATCTCCAGAAAGGCGTCGTCGCCGCAGACCCAGCCGGTGCGGATCTTGACCGTGAAAGGGAGCTTGGTGGCGCGCCTGACGCAGCGCACGATGTCGGCGACCTTGAGCGGATCCTTGAGCAGCGCGCTGCCGGCGCCGGTGCCCACCACCTTGCGGACCGGGCACCCCATGTTGATGTCGATCAGCTCGCCGTACCCCTCCACCAATCTGGCGGCCTCGGCCAGCAGCTGCGCGTCGTCGCCGAAAAGCTGCATCCCCAGCGGGCGGTCGGCCGGGGTGCTCTTCAAGAGTTCGAAGCTCTTTTTCCCCTCGCGGGTCAGCCCGTTGACGCTCACCATCTCCGTGAAAGTGAGCGCCGCCCCCTGCTCCCGCGCCATCAGGCGCATCGGCAGATTGGTGATCCCCGCCATCGGGGCCAGAAAAACGCGGTTTTTCAAAGTGAGCGAGCCGATCGCCACCGTCTTTTGCATAAAACGTCGATTCCTTTGTTGCCTAAAAAATGAGCATACTAGCAACAAGCATTGGAAATGGCAAGGGGAAAACTTGGCGTCGATAGGGGAGGCGGGCGAAGCGAACTTCCGGTCGAAGGGCCGATGCCCGAGCGGCTGTTGAAACCTCGGCGCCTCCGGGTGAGTTGCTTGCCGTAGGGGCGAACCTTGTGTTCGCCCCGGCGCCAGCGAGCGAAAAGGGCGAATACAAGATTCGCCCCTACCGAACCACGTAAACCCGTAGATAGCCAACTGCGGGCCATACTACGAAAGTTTGAGCTGGACCGGTACAGCGGCTAGGGCTGCGGCTTCTGCTCCTTCTCCGCCGCGGGGAGCCATACCTCGAAGGTGGTGCCGAAGCCCGGCTCCGTGTGATAATCGAGGCAGCCGCCGTGCTCCTTGACGATGGAGTCGCTGATGGAGAGCCCGAGCCCGGTGCCGCCGTCGTCAAGCTTGGTGGTGAAGAACGGCTCCATGATCCTGCGGCTGTCCTCCCGCGCCATGCCGACCCCCTCGTCGCGGACCGAAATCATCACCATCTGCTGACCGACGTCGTAGCGCGTGGACAGCCAGATCCCCTTTTGCCGTTCCGGCAGCGCCTGGCAGGCGTTCATCAACAGGTTGATGATGACCTGCCCCAGTTGCTGGCTGTGCCCCGTGACCGGCGGCACGGTTGCAGCCAGATCCAGGTGGAAATTGTCCGTGTGCCTGATCAGCTCGTGATGCAAGAGCGAGACGGCGCTGCGCGCCACCTCGTTGACGTCGATCTCGCGCATCGCCTGCCTGCGTTCCTGGCGCGCGAACCCTTTCAGGTTGTTGACGATGTCGTTGACCCGGTGCGAGCCGACGGCGATGCCGTCGAAAAGCTTCCTGGAGTGCTTGCCCAGCTCGGGAAAAGGAATGCCGGCGATGTAGAACTCGCCGTTTTCCGGGTGCTCCTCGCTGTACTCGTTCAAGACCTTGAGGCTGTCCTCCGAGATCCTCGACAACAGCTCCGCGTTGGCCATGATGAAATTGTTCGGGTTGTTGATCTCGTGGGCCACCCCGGAAACCAGCAGTCCCAGCGAGGTCATCTTGTTGGTCTGGATCAGGCGAGCCTGCAAATCGCGGGTCTTCTCCTCGACGCGGAGGCGTTCGGTGATATCACGGAAGGTGCAGCAGGTTATGGGGACCTCCTGCAGCAACATGGTCTTGCCGCGCACCGCCACCACCATCTGCTCCTGATTCTTGCGCCGGCAATGGAATTCCTGCGACAGGGTGCTCCCGGCCCCGATGCCGCTGACGGCAGCAACCAGCGCGGGCAATTCCTCGCCCATCACCCGCTCCAGGGCGCCGCCTTGCAGCTCATTTTTGGTGAAGCCGAAGAGCTTGATCGCGGTTTCATTGGCGTCGAGGATGACGCAGCTGCCGGGCTTGAAAAAGAGGATCGCCTCCTCGGACTGGTGGAAGATCTCCTTAAAGCGCGTCTCGGAGTCGCGCAGCGCCTCTTCGATCCTTTTGCGGTCGGTGATGTCGCGCATGATCAGCAGGAATTGGGGCGCGTCCCCCGGCGCGGGGAACTCGATCACCGAGAGGTCGACCGTCACCTCCCAGCCGTCCCGGTGTCTGCAGCGAACCTCCCTCAAAAGCGACGGCGTCGGTTCTCCAGGGCCGGAGGCGGACGCTCCCGCCATTACGGCGGCCAGTCCCTGTTCGCCGAGGTCGAAAAGCTGCGCCGCCGACTGTCCCAGCATCTGGGCGGCGGGGTAGCCGAAGATCCTTTCGGCGGCAAGGTTGTAGGATCCGATCACCCCTTGCAGGTCAATTTCGATCAGGGCGTCGATCACTTGCGAGCGCACCGCCTCGATGCGCAGGCTCTCCGCGCTGACCGCGTTTTTCAGCGGCCGCACCACCAGCAGCCAGAGGAGCGGCGCGCCGCACAGCGTGGTGATCGCGGCATCGACCAGCGGGGCCAGCCGTCCGGCGCCGTTAAGCGGCAGGAACAACGATTGCAGCAGGTCGGAAAGGAAGATCGTGCACAACAAGAGAGAGTAGAGGCGCAGAGGAGTGGCCATCAGAGGCATCTTAAGCCCTAAGGAGCGGGGAGCGGCATAATGTTCCGGAGCGTGCTCATCCCTCATCTCTTAGCCCTCCTCCCGCCCCTTCAACCTCTTATTCAGCGTCTGTCGTCCCATGCCCAGGATCTTGCCGGCCATCCCCTGGTTCCCCTTGGCGATCTTCATCGCCTCGCGGATCATGTACTCCTCGACCTCGTCGATGGTGGGGAAGTGCCCGAAGATGGCGGAGAGCGGTTCTTCGCCTTCCGAGGCCTGCGCCGCGCCGGCACCCTTGGCCTTCGCGCGCTGATCCCCGATCACCGCCCGGAAGGTGTCCATGGAGAGTATCCCCGAGCCGTGCCTGAGCACCGCGTCGAACACCAGCGCCTCCAACTCCCTCACGTTGCCGGGGAAGTGGTAAAGCGCCAGCAGCACGGCCAGCTCGGGCGGGGGGGTCGGTTTTTTCTTGTTGAGACACAGCGCCGAGGCCGTCAGGAAATGGTCGAGCAGCAGCGGGATGTCGTCCAGCCGCTCGCGCAGGGGCGGGAGATGGACCCGGTGGCCGCAGAGCCGATAGTAGAGGTCGTTTCGGAACTTCCCCTGCTTGATCAGCTCCTGCAGGTCGCGGTTGGTGGCGAGCACGATGCGGGCGTCGCTCTTTTTCAGAAAGTCGGAGCCGACCGGGTAGTATTCCTGTTCCTGCAACAGACGCAGCAGCTTGATCTGCGACATCTCGTTCAGGTCGCCGATCTCGTCCAGAAACAGCGTCCCCCCGGTGGCGCGCGTGATCAGGCCGTCGCGGGTCTGATCGGCCCCGGTGAACGCCCCCTTTTTGTGGCCGAAGAGGGTGTCGGAGAACATGTTGTCGTCCAGCCCCGCCACGTTGAGAGCCACGTATTCGCCGCTGCAGCCGCTCAGGTTGTGGATGGCCCGCGCTATCCGCTCCTTGCCGGTGCCGGTCTCGCCGGTGATGGTCACCGGCTGGCGCGTGCCGGAGATCACCTCCAGGTACTGGAAGATCGCCCGCATGTTCTTGTTGCCGGTGACGATGTCCTTGAAGAGCTCCGGGTGGTCGAGCCGGTCGGTGAACAGGTACTCCTTCAGTACCGACAGCTCGCTGGAGAGGCTGCGCATCTCCAACGCCTTTCTGACCGAGGTCACCAGGCGCTTCACCTCGATCGGCTTCACCAGGTAGTCGAAGGCCCCCTCCTTGATGCAGTTGACCACCGTTTCCACGTCGTTGTTGGCGGTGGCCAGGATCACCGGAATCTGCGGGTACAGCGAGACGATCTGCGGCAAAAGCTCCAGGCCGGTCAGGTGCGGCATGCGCATGTCGAGCACGATCGCCGCCACCTCCTCCCTGGCCAAAAGCGGCATGACCTCGCGGCTGTCCGCCTCGGTCAGCACGTCCTTGTAGCCGCTGGTGACAAGGCAGCTGCGGCAGCTCTCCAGAATCTGCTTTTCGTCGTCCACCAGCAGTATGCGCTGATGGTGTTTGTTGTCGCTCTTCACAGGCAATGCTCCTTAATGCTGCTCCCGCGCCATCATTAAAAAAACCGAAAATTCGGCATGCCGAATTTCGCCGTAACTGGCTGATCACAGGTCTCATGAAGCCAAATTTGCTCAACTTTGTTGCAGAGTTATCGAAAATTATCTCATGTGTCGCAAAACCGCCCGCAAAGGAACAGCCGCTCCGCTTCACGGCAGGGTGAAGCGGAAGATCGCCCCCTTGCCCGTTTCCCCTTCGGCCCAGATGCGGCCGCCATGGCGCTGGACGATCCTCTGCACGGTGGCCAGGCCGATGCCGAAACCCTTGAACTCCTGTTCCGTATGCAGCCGCTGGAAGGCGTGGAACAGCTTCCCCGCCTGCGCCATCTCGAAGCCGGCGCCGTTGTCCCTGACGAAATAGACGCTCTCTTCGCCGTCCGGCTCCGCGCCGACCTCGATCAGCGTCTGTTCCTTGTTGGCCGTGTACTTCCAGGCGTTGGAAAGGAGGTTATCCAGCGCCGCCCGCAAAAGAGCGGGGTCACCGTGGGCGGAAAGCCCCGGCGCGATCTCGATCTTCGCCTGGCGCTCGGGCTCGCGCAGCATCAGGCCCGCCGCGATCGTCGTCGCCGTCTCGCTCAGGTCGACGCGGCTGCGGGAAATCTCGCCGCGGCTCACCAGGGAAAAATCGAGCAGCGTGCGGATCAGTTCTCCCATGGTCACCGTCTCCTGGTAGATCACCTGGATGAACCGGGCGCACTCCTCGTCCAGGCTCGCGCCGTAGAGTTCCTGGATCAACTGGCAATAGCCGTTGATGGTGCTGAGCGGGGAGCGCAGGTCGTGGGAAACCGTGTAGCTGAAACCCTCCATGTCGCGGTTGGCGCTCTCCAGCTCTTCGGCGTGGGCCGACAGCCGCTGGTTCAACAACTCGATTTCCCTGGCGCTCTTTCTGCGTTCGGTGATGTCCTGCTTGGTCACCACCAGGTTGGCGACCGCGCCCAGCTCGTCCAACACCGGCGCGATCGAGACCGCCTCGCTGTAGGGCTCCCCCTCCCTGGTCGCGCTCTCCAGCTCGCCGTGCCACTCAAAGCCTGCGGCGGCCGTAACCCAGCTCTGCTCCCCGGTCCGCTGCAGCTCCCGCAGGTTTCGCCCCAGCACGTCCGCCGGCTGATAGCCGGTAAGCGCGCTGAAGCTGCGGTTCACGTATTCGACCACGCCGCAAGGATCGGTGATCGCCACCCCGTTCGCGCTCTGCTCCACCGCCCGGGAAAGCTTGCGCACGAAGGCCTGTTGCTCCTGCAGCTCCCGCTTCAGCCTGTGGGAGGCCAAAGCGCTCTCCACCGCCGCGAACAGCTTCGCCATGTTGATCGGCTTGATCACGTAATGGGTGATGCCGCTCTCGATGCACTCGATCAGGTACTCGGTGTCCGAGTGGGCGCTGGTGACGATGATCGGCACCCCTCCCCGGATCGCCATGATGCGCTTGGACATCTCGATGCCGTTCATCACCGGCATCCTGATGTCGGTCACCACCAGATCCGGGGCGATCTCGCAAAAAAGCCTGAGCCCCTCTTCCCCGTCGGCGGCGGCGCGAATGGAGAGTTCCGGGAATTTCCTGGCCAAAAGGGTGCAGACCGTGGTCCTGGTGATCTCTTCGTCCTCGACGTACAAGAGCGTCGCCGCGCATGCGCTCCCCTCAAGAGCCATCTCAGACCTCGATTCTGAATTCGGCGCCGTCGCCCAGATTTCGGGCGGTGAGGGAGCCGTTCATGTTTTTTTCCACGATGTTCTTGGCCATGTAGAGGCCGATCCCCGTCCCTTTCCCCTGCTCCTTGGTGGTGAAGTAGGGCTCGAAGATCCGGTCGATGATGCGCTCGTCGATCCCCCCGGCGTTGTCCGTTATGCGCAGCACCGCCTTCCCCCCCTCGCTGGTGATCTTGACGCCGATCCACGGGTCGCAGCGGTCGGGGCAATGCTTGCCGGCGAAGGCGTCCATGGCGTTGTTGATGATGTTCAACAGCACCTGGGAAAACTCGTTGGGATGCCCGGTCACCACCGGCGCCTCCGCCGTGTCCACCTCGACCCGGATACCCTTGTCGTTCAGGCTCCCGCCGATCAGCGCCAGCGCCCGGTCCACGACCCGTCCCAGGTGGAACTCGGACATCTCCTTGTCGGGGCTGAAGAAGTTCCTGAAGTCGTCGATGGTCTGCGACATGTGCCTCACCAGCTCCATGATCTTGTTGCTGCTGGCGTCCAGGTACACCTTGTCGAAGTTGCCGTACTCGTAGCTCAAGGCCAGGTCCTGCACCAGGAGGCCGACCGCGTTCAGGGGCTGGCGCCACTGGTGGGCGATGTTGCCGATCATCTCCCCCATGGCGGCCTGGCGGCTTTGCTGCATCAACACCTCGTCCTTTTTGCGCAGCTCCTCCATGGCCTGCAGGCGCTCGGCGGTCTCCCGGGTCAGCGCCCGGGTGCGCTCCAGCACCCGTTCTTCCAGCTCGTGATTGAGGTTGGAGAGCGACTGCTGGGTGGTCAAAAGCTCCTGGTTCTTTTCGGCGGCCAGCTCGTAGGTGGCCAGCAGCAGTTCGATGGTCTGGGTCGGAGTGGAACGGATAGAATAGTTGTTGCCGCGGTAGGAGATGGCCAGTTCGCCGTCGGCCTCCCCCGCCAGGCAGGCGCAGTGTCCCTGCAGCACCGCCGCGATGCGCGAGAGGAGCATGCGGTTGCTGTAGGGCTTGGAGACGAAGTAATTGGCCCCCGCCTCCAGGCTGTGCAGCACGTCCGCCGGGTCGTTCAGATGGGTGAGCAGGATGATGGGGAGCTCCTTGAGCCGCTCCACCTCCCGCACCTGGCGGCAGAGCTGGAAGCCGTCCATCTCCGGCATCAGGATGTCGCTGATCACCAGGTCCGGGCGCCGGGCCAGGATCTCGGCCAGCGCCTCGGCGCCGTTTCTGGTCACGCGCACGCGGTAGCCGTAGCCGGCCAGCACCTGTTCCAGAAGCTTCGCCTGGGTGGGGCTGTCGTCGACGATCAGGATGGAGGCCGCGCCCTTCGCGGTCATTACGGGGTGTTGCATGGTTGCTCCTTGCTTTTATTGCGCGATGGCACCAGCGACGCCAGCAGTTGGATGATCTCGTCGGGGGGGAGCACGTAGCGGGCCGCCTCCAGTTCGATCGCCTGCCCGGGCATGCCGAACACGACGCAGCTCTCCTTGTTTTGGGCGATGGTGACGCCTCCTAGATCCTTGAGCGTCTTCAAGCCGGAGGCGCCGTCGCTTCCCATGCCGCTCAAAATCACGCCGGCGGCCTGGCGGCCGTAGAGCCTCGCCACCGAGCGAAACAGCGTGCTGACCGAGGGGCGCAGCCCGTTTTCCGGCAGGGCCAGCGAGAGCACGATCTGCTCGCCCGCGCCCACCTCCAGGTGGCAGCAGTCGGGCGCCACGTAGACCTGCCCGGGGAGGATCGCCATGCCGCTCGCCGCCAACTGCACCGGCAGAGCGGAACTCTCCTTGAGCCAATGCACGAAATTTTCCGTGAAACCCTCGGCCATATGTTGCACGATCAACACCGCCGCGCCGAAATCGGCCGGCAGCCCGGCCAGGATCTGCTGAAAAAGCGGCGGTCCCCCGGTGGAGGCGCCGATGGCCACCACCTTGATCCGCGCCGCCGTAACCGGCAGCGGCGGCGGCTTGGGCAGCGCCGGTCGGGGGGTCGCCGGCGGGGCGCGACGCACCACCTTGATCTCGCTCATCAGCTTTACGTGCTGCACGAGCTTCGCCACCGAGGCCTCGTAGCCGGGGGTCCCCACCGGGTCGGGCTTGGCCAGCACCATCAGCGCCCCCGCCTCCATGACCCGGAACAGGGTTTGCGACTCCTTGGGGTTGAGCCTGCCGGTGACGATGACGATGGGGACCGGGCAACTGGACATGATGGCGCGGGTCGCCTGGAAACCGTCCATGCCGGGGAGGTTGATGTCCATGGTGACGATATCCGGGCTCAACCTGCGGACCGCCTCCAGCGCGGCCTCGCCGCTGTCGGCCGTCCCCACCACCCGGATTTGCGGGTCCGCGTTGAAGGCGGCCACCAGGGCCTGCTGCACGGTCTTCGAGTCTTCCACCACCACGAGTCTGATCACGGACGGTTTCCTTTCAGGTCAATTTCTGGATGATCTCCACAAGTCCGCCCTGGTCGAAGCTGCTCTTCACCAGGTAGGCGTTGGCGCCCACGTCGATGCCGCGTTCCCGGTCGGCGCGGGACTCAAGTCCGGTCACCAGCACCACCGGCAGCCCTTCCCAGCGGCCGTCCGCCCTGATGGCCGCCGTCAGTTGAAAGCCGTCCATGCGCGGCATCTCCACGTCGGAGATGACGATGTCGCAGCTCTCGTTTTTCAGCTGAGAGAAGGCGTCCAGGCCGTCGATGGCGGTGCGCACCTGGAATCCCGAGGCCTCCAGGATGTTCTTCAAGAGCGTGCGCGAGGTGATGGAGTCCTCGGCGACCAGTACCGAGAGCCGCTTGGGCTTGGGGCGGGACGAGAGCTGAGCGCCGCCGCGGCCGGAGGCGGCGCCCAGTTGAGCGGACCTGAAGAGATCGCTTATGTTCAGGATCGGCACCACCTGGCCGTTTCCCAGCACCGTCGCTCCCGCCACGTTCCTGACCCGGGACAGCTGGCGGCCCAAGGGCTTCACCAGGATCTCCTGCACCTCCGCCACCCGGTCGACCGCGAAGGCGATCCGCTTGTCGCCGGTGGAGAGGAGCACCACCGACAACAAGCCCTCCTCCGCCGGGCGCGGCCGCTCAAGTTCCAGGAGCCGGGCGAGGCTCACCAGGGAGAGCACCTCGGCGCCGATCAGCACCGTGTCGCGGTTTTCCACGCTCCGGATCTGGCCCGGCGCCACCCTGGCGGTGAGTTCCACGTTGGCGGCCGGCAGCAGGCAGGCCCGTCCCCCGGCCTCCACCAAAAGAGCGCGCATCATGGAGAAGGAGAGCGGCAGGCTCAGGCGGAATTCGGTCCCCACGCCCGGCCGGGAATCGAGCGACACGTGCCCCCCCAGCCGTTCCAGCGACTCGCGCACGATGGCGAGTCCCACGCCGCGTCCGGAGAGGCTGGTGATTACCGGGCTGGTGGAAACCCCCGACTCGAACACCAGCGCCAGCGCGTCCGCGTCCGAGATCCGCTCCAGCGCCTCCGGGGTAGCCAGCTCCAGCCTCAAGGCCGCCGCCTTCACCTTGGCCAGATCAATGCCGCGGCCGTCGTCGGCGATCACCAGTTCCGCCCGGTTGGCGTCCTGCAGCCGGATATCGAAGCGTATCCGTCCCTTGCCCGGCTTCCCCTTGAGCCGGCGTTCGGCTCCCTTCTCGATGCCGTGGTCCAGGATGTTTCGCAGCAGGTGCAAAAGCGGTTCCTTGAGTTCCGCCAGGATGCGCCGGTCGATCTCGATTTCCGTGCCGGAGCAGGCGATATCCGCCTCCTTGTCCAGTTCGCGGGCCAGGTCGCGCACCAGCTTGGCGAAGGGGTCGGTGAGCGAGGAGAACGGGAGCAGGTGGAGCCTTTTCATGTCCTCCAAAAGCGGGTCCGCCGTGCCACGCAGCGCCCGCAGGTGCTTGTCCGCGCTTTTTCTGAGTTGCAGCAGTCGGGCCAGCGTTTGTCGTTCGTCGAGGCATCCCTGCTGGACCAGAGCCGCGAGTCTGGCCCCCTCCCCCCCTTCGAGCTGCGGGTTTCTGAGCGACTCCCGGGCCAAGTCGAGCGCCCGGGAGCGTTGCAAGTCGCGTGCGGCCAGTTCCGCCGTCGCCGCAGCCGCCTGTTCCAGGAGTGCCGAGGCCTGAAGCTTAGCCAAGACCAGTTCCTCCGCCTGCAGCAGCAGCGCTTCGAGCAGCCGGGTAGAGACCCGCACCGTCTCGTCGTTCGGCGTCCGAGGCGAGCGTCCCCGTTCGCCAGGCGTCGGCGTCGCTTTACCGGCGTCCTTACTCAGCTCAGCCGCGTCCGTCCCAGTTCCAGCAGCCCCAGCATTCCCAGCAGCGCCATTACTCCCATTACTCCCATTACTCCCATTACTCCCATTACTCCCATTACTCCCATTACTCCCATTACTCCCATTACTCCCATTACTCCCATTACTCCCAGCAGTCCCAGCCCCCCCAGAGTCCTCGCCCGCTGCGGCGTCCTCGGTGCCGCCTTGCTGCACCAGAATCAGTCCGACCATGGCGCCGATATCGGCGTGCAGCCGGTCGAAGACCGCCAGGTCCAACTGCAGCTCGCCGCGTTTCAGGTCGGCCAGCAAGTCTTCAAGGTCCTGGCAGCGCTTAGCCACCTCCAACAGGTTCACCGCGTGCGCGGCGCCTTTCAGCGTGTGCATGCGCCGCAGGACGCTCTCCAAAATGCGGCCGCGCTCGCCGGTCTCGCTCTCGTTTTCCAGAGCGACCAGCAGCGTAGCGAGGGCGCTGACGTGGTCCTGCGCCTCCAGCCGGAAGGTTTCCAGCAGCTCTTTGAAAAAGGCGTCGCCGTCAACCATGTCGTCTGCCGCCTTGGCCGCTGCGGGCCTTGCGCCTGCCGGCCTCGCCCGGGGCTGCCCTGCGGTCGATGGCTGCGGCGCCCCTTGGGGCGCTATGCAGACTCATCGCCGTCATGCCACCTGATACCGGCTTACCAGCTGTTGGAGCTTCTGGTTCAACTGGTAGAGGTTGCGCGCCGCGGCCTCGATCTGGCGCGACCCCTCCAGGTTCTGCCCGCTCGCCTGGTGGATGCTCTGGATGGCGATGGCGATCTGATCCATGCCGATCGACTGTTCCTGGGTGGAGGTGACGATCTGCAAGGTGGCGTTGGAGGATTCCTCTATGGTCACCGCCAGTTGGCGGATCGACTCGCCCGCCTCGCTGGATTGCTTGACCCCCGCCCCGACCGCCTTGCTCCCCTGTTCGGTCGCCAGCACCGCCGCGGTGGTCGCCTTCTGGATCAACCCCAGGATGCCGCGCACCTGGGCGGTCGCCTGCTTGGACTGGGTCGCCAGGTTCTTCACCTCCTGCGCCACCACGCCGAACCCCTTGCCGTGCTCGCCGGCCTTGGCGGCCTCGATGGCTGCGTTCACCGCCAACAAGTTGGACTGTTCGGCCAGATCGTTGACCGTGGCGATGATCTCGCCGATCGCCTGGCTCTGCTCGCTCAGGTTGACGATCCTCTCGGCGATGAAACCCATGCGCTCGTCGATGCCGCGCATGCCGACGATGGAGCTCTCCACCGCGTCGCGGCCGCTCTTGGCCACCAGCACCGACTTGTGCGAGCTTTCGTAGACCTGCCTCGACTTCTGCGAGGCGAGATCCGTGGTCTGGCGCACCTCCTGGACGGTGGCGTTGGTCTCCGAGATCGAGGTGGCGGTCTGCGCCGAGCTGGAGGCGAGCTCGCTCACCGTGGTCATGATCTCGCCGGCGGAACTGGCCAGGACGTTCACCACCTCGCGGATCTCCAGGTTCAGCTCGCGCAGGTTCCTGGTCATCGCGCAAAAGGAGTTGCCGAGCTGGTCCTTGGGCGAGGCGGGAACCACGTCCAGGGTCAAGTCGCCCAGGGCGACGCGGTCCGCGCTGGCGGCGAGACTTCTCAGCGAGGAGACCATGTTCTGCATGGCCACCCCGAAGACGTCACGCTCGGAATTGGGCACCACCTCCACCCCGAGATCCCCCAAAGCGATGCGATTGGCGTTTTCTCCCATCAGGCGCAGCGACTGCACCATCTTCTCCATGGCGCGCAGCAGGCCGCCGATCTCGTCCGCCTGCTTGCTGCCGATCTCGATGGAGAGATCCCCCTGCGCCAGCCGGTTCGCCGCCTCCAGCGCGATATTCAGCGGCTTGACGATGGAAGAAGTGATGGCAAAGGCGGTGCCGACGGCGAGCGAGCCAGCCAGCAGGATCAACAGCGAGGCGATGGCGAAGGTCCAGCGCTGGTTTTCCTTGGTCTCCCTCTCGAAGCTTTGCGCCTTGTTCACCGAGAATTTAAGCACCTCATTCACCTGGGCGTCGATCTTCTCAACCGTGCGCCTGGCGTAGGTCCTGTGGAAGAGAGCCGCCTCCTGCACCTTGTTGCGGCGCACCATGTCGATGGCCTGGGCGCGGACCGGTTTCCATTCATCCATCGACTCCCTGATCCGGTCGATCTGCGACTTGTCCCCCAGATAGCGCTCCTGGGCCAACGCCAGTTGTTGATAGACGATCTTTTCGGCGGCCTCGATGCCGCTGAGCGCCCGCTCCACTTCCTGCCTGTCGCCGGCGTAGAGCAGCAGATCCTTCATGCCCCGGTGCATCCTGACGATCTGCCCGTCCGCCTCGCGGATCGCGTTGGTCACCGTGAAGGGGTGCTCGTAGAAATTGGAGAGGAGTTCGGCCTGAGCGGACAGGTTTCTCAGGGAGAGCACCCCGATGAGGATAAGAAACAGCACCACGATGCCGAAGCCGGCGATCAACCTGGATCTGATCTTGAGATTGTTCAGCATGAAACCCCCTGAAAAAAACGGTACAACGCTCGATGTCCATATGCAGCGTTTCGGTGTAGTTTTCGGTTCAACTCCGGCAATCGTTCACTCGTCGTGCACCACGACCCTCTTGTCGGCCAGGATCTTCCCCATGTCCAAAAGGGCCAGCCGTTCGGCCGTCACCCCGGACAGAAACTCCTCCCTGATGCCGGTGAAGGTCGCCGGAGCCGGCCGCAGCTCGCTTACCGGGACAGAACTGATGCCGACGATGGCGTCCGCCAGCACCCCGAACTCCATGTTACCGTCGCCCACGACGATCACCCGGTTCAGATCGCACAGGCCGATCTCGGGAAGTTCGAAAAAGCGCCGCAGGTCAATGATCGAGAGAATCCGTCCCCGCCAGTTGATGATGCCCAGCACGAAGGGAGGCGTGCAAAAAAGCGGGGTGAACTCGACCAGCGGCAGCGTCTCGCTGATGTAAGCCGTCTCCACCGCATATCTCTCCCCGGAAAGCAGGAACTCCAGGCAATCGATGCTCGTTCCCGACTCCGCGTCCTTGGTCGGGCGCCCGGCCAGCAGAGCGGCGCGCGCCTTGAGCAGCGCCCGGTCGTCTTCCGGAGACAGCGAATGCTCCTCCGAGACCGCCTCGTTCGCCGCCTGCTGGCGCTCCAGCAGGGCCGACCAGTCGATGCCGCCGCCCACTCCCAAACCGCGGGCCTCCCTAGCTGCCATATTCGCTCCCTATTTCCAAGTTGCGGATGATCTGCGCCAATGCACCCGCAGTCATCCCCTCGGAATCTTCCAGCACCTCCTGCGGCTGCCGTCTTTCCAGCAGGCGCAGGGCATTGGCGAAGTTGCGCTGCGCCCCCCGCCGGTCGCCGGCCTGCCTCAGCAGGCTCCCCAGGGAAAAATAAGCGAGCAGGTAATCGTGGTCCAGGTAGAGCGCGCGCTGCAGGGAAAGCACCGCGCCGGCCGCGTCCTGCAACTGTTCAAGGATCACCGAGAGCAGATAATGGTTCGGGGCGCTCAGCCGGTCGCAGGCGATCGCCTGTTCGCAGCATTCGCGTGCCGGGTCGAGCATGCCGATGTTGGCGAAGGCGCGGGCCGCCAGCGCCAGGGCGCAGGCATGTTCCCGGGAGCGGTCGTCGGGGCAGCCAAGCGCCGCTTCGGCCGCCTCGCGATAGCGACCCATGCGGTACAGTTCCAGCGCCTGCGCATAGCGTTCAGCCGCCGGCAGCGGCGTCTCTTCGTCCTGCGCGGCAGCGGCCTCGGCAGTCCCAACAGTCCCCTGGCCCGGTCCTCGGCCACCGCGTTCAGCTTGTGTCCCAACAGTCCCAGCAGTCCCAAGAGCTCCAGCAGTCCCAGCAGTCCCAGCAGTCCCAGCAGTCCCAGCAGTCCCAGCAGTCCCAGCAGTCCCAGCAGTCCCAGCAGTCCCAGCAGTCCCAGCAGTCCCAGCACACTCCCAGCAGTCTCCTTAGCGAGCACGAAGGCGCCGTCGTACTGTCGGTAAGAGAGTCCCTGGCAGCTACTGTGGTTGACCTCGGTCGGGCCGACGAACAGCCAGCCGCCGTCGCGCAGCGCGGCCTGAAACTTGGCCATGGTTTTTTCAATCTGAGCCGCGTCGAAATAGAGCATCACGTTGCGGCAGAAGATGACGTCGAACTCCCCCAGGTCGCCGGCCAGCGTCGACCGCCAGTCGTCGGCCAGGTTCAACTGGCTGAACTGCACCAGCTTGCGGATGCGCTGCGCCACCTGGTAGGTTTCGTCCTGCTGTTTGCCGAAGTACTCCATAAGCCAGGGCGGCGCGTTGCGAAAGGACCATGGGCCGTAGACCCCGCGGCGGCCGCGCTCCAGCGCCTGACAAGGGGGGTGGGATAGGGAACTCGCTGGAATTGGGATAAGGTTGGGTGGGGATGGTTTACGGATGGGTTACATCTAAGGACGGATGAGGGCGGGTCAAGAGTTTCTTGATGGGGTTCGCCGGTCGAAAGAATTTTGCTCTCGCGCATGCCGCCGATGGGATCTCCCGTTGACGGCATGCGCGTTTTTATAAGGGAAAACGTAAAAACTATTTACTTGGGACCATTTGAAGTAAAGAAGCCTCAAGCTTGCCATTTGCATAACAGATCGTCCCGCCTTTACTAAAGACCGACCCTTGATTAGAATTAAAGGAAATGGTGTCGTGTTCGGTGTATTGGGTGCCACCGGAAGGGTTTAATATGGAGGTTTTGGATAGGATATATTTAGAGCTAGCAGTAATTTTAGTCTGACCTGGTGTCAGCTCTTCCAGAATTAGGTTAACCCTCCCTTCCAAACTCAACTTTCTACGAACAGTTAAGATGCTGCCATGCTCAACTGTCTCAAAAAAAGTGTCTGAGCTAGATCCTAAAAATTCATACTTTCTTGGAACGCCAGCATGATTTACGAAACTTTTCATGGAGCCACAATCTACATATAGAAGGGGATCGCCCTGGTAGCTTATATTGATCAGACCAGAAGCTTTGTCTAAGTTATTTATAACCCAGAAAGCCTTTCCGACTGCTGGGATTAGTTCTTTCCATACGATATCTTTTGGCTTTTCAAGGACAACAAAATTAGGTTGGGAGATCACTGGTTTAAGTGGCTGGGTATATTGGAATTGACCTGAAACGCAACCACAAATGAGCAGACAACTCAGCGTCATCAAAATTTTTATGCTTTTCATATCGTTGTTCATCGTATTCACCTCCTCGTTGCTCTCACATTCTCTTGCGTCTATGGTCCACGGTCCTTATCCATTGCATATTCGAAGGTTTGTCGGCTCCGCCATGTTTTAACGACTTTACATGGTGAATGTCGTAGGCGTGTCCGTCGTTAGGCTGAGGATTCTTTTTCTTGAAGGCTTTGACGGCTGCATAGTCACGATAGATCTTGTGGGTACCAACTACCCGTCGTGCACCTTGGTTGTCAACATAAGTTTCAAGCCTTTTCCGGGCTTCTGACGTAGAGACAGACAGAATGAGTAGGATGATAGGTAAAACGCTAGCTATGTATCTCATTTGCCGCCTGGCGAGGGATCATTTTTGTTGAGCTGGTGTTTTAGCTGCATCAATAATTTTTGTTCTTCAGTGTAGAGTAGCACCTTGTACAACGCCTCCTCATTCAAGCCTTCAAGCATTATTCGGATTTTACCTAAAGTTGGTGTGTTCCTATAATCTAAATTCTCACACTCTACAAGCAGGAAACCCATTCCAGGGGGGTATGGCTCTCCTTGGCCGGTTAAAAACCAATCTAAGCTTACCCCGAAAAACCTCTTTAGCGATATTAGAAATTCCGCTCCTGGCTTCTTGATGCCTTTTTCGATGTCGCTGATATACCCCTGCGAAGTACCGAGAAGTTGAGCTAACTCCTTCTGCGATAATGACTTTTGTTTTCTTAACTGCCTAAGTCTATCACTAATCATAAAAAAATCTCTATAGCGGTATTTTGCTTGACATGAAATCGCGATAGCGGTATTTTGTCTATGCAGATATTACTTGTAAAACGTATGTAGTCAAAAAAAGAGGCCTCAATGGAATCATCAGCCTGTGAAACGTCTCCCGTCATTGATTGGCATCCTGCCGACATTAAGGCGTCCCTGGCTAAGAAGGGGTACAGCTTTGCCAGGATTGCTCGGGAGAAGGGGTACGTCAGGAACTCCCCTAATATGGTGCTGCATAAGGCGTGGCCGATCATGGAGAGGATTGTGGCCAAGATTGTAGGAGTGAAGCCGGCTGTGATCTGGCCTAGTCGATATGATCGCCGCGGGCATCCACTAAAGGAGCGCACCGCCAAGGTGGTAAAGAAGGTCGGAAGAGTAGCAGAAAAACAGGCGGTTAGCAACGCATAAACTATCATGAGGGCAATACAATGAACAAGAAGACCTACAACCCGGTGCAGTCGAACTACAAGTTCATTGACATCCTGGAGTTTCTGCACCAGCAGTCCGGTCCGGTGTCGGGTACGCAGATCTCCAAGGCGCTGGACATGGCGCATGGGACGGTGATGAGCCACCTGCAGCCGGCGCTGGAGCGCAAATGGGTGCGTCAGGTGGGAGAGATGTACGAGGCGGGCTCCCGGATAAGCGGTATGTACGCGATCTATTTGCAGGGGCTGAAGGATAGGAAGGCCGGTATTGAGCGGGAAATTACAAGACTGGAGGTGTGAGATGGGCGACGGTGCGGAGGGTAGCAAAAAGGGCACAAAGGACGGGACCGACCTCATGTGGTTGATGGGAACTCCGGCAACTGACGTGAATTTCCAGGGCGTACTGGCGCGGACAGACGAGGCCACGGTGAGGCAGGCTTTGGAGCAGGTAGAGGGATTGCCCGGGAACCGGATGAGGGAGAAGGCCTTGCGCCAGAGGTTGGTCCAGTTTACGGCAGAACCGACCATTACCGACCAGGCTGTTCTGGACACCGCCAATCGGCAGGAGAGGACTACTGGGATGGAGATCGCCACGTTGCAGGACGAAAGGGACGCAAAGGACCTAAGGGCTGTGGAGCAGATAGAGAGAGAAAGCCAAATTGCCCGCTGTCATAGGGTGATTGGGCAAGTTCAAGGCGTACAGATGGTCGTCAAATTTGGCGACGTCGCCAGTTTGATGTGGTTGAAGGAGGTTAAGGAGTTAAAGATATACAAGGATGTCCCTGGGATAGGTACTTGGGATAAGTTCTGTGAATCTATAGGTAAATCTCGTCGGCAGGTAGACGAGGACCTGCTCAACTTGCAAGCATTTGGGGAGGATTTTTTGGGGACCGTCGCCAGTTTAAGGGTTGGTTACCGCGACCTCCGTAAGCTGCGCCAACTCACCCTGGATGGGACTGTCGCCGTCAGCATCGACTGCCTCACCATCGGAGAGGAGGTGATCCCGATCGACGAGGACCACCACGAGGATCTGCAGGCGGCTATCGAAAGGGTGCTCGAAAGCCGGTCGAAGCTGACCGAACGGGTCGAGAAGCTGGAAGGGCGCCTGGATGACGCGGTGAAGGAGGAGACCAAGGGGCTGAAGGCGGAGGTGAAGGCGCTGGTGAAGGAGGTCCGCCGCCTGAAGCCTTTCGACCCGGAGGAGCGGGACCTCTCTTTCGCGGCCGAGCAGCTGCAGGGGATCAAGGACGGCGTCCTTTGCGTGGTCGCTCTGATGTCGAGCTTCATCGTGGACGAGCGGGTGCAGCAGGAGCCGATCATCATGGGGCAGGTTGAGGGGCACATGCAGACGGTGGAGCTTGCTCTCTCGGATCTGCGCCAGCGCTGGGAACGGGCCGTTAATCTCTTCGAGGCGTGAAATGGCAAAAGCAATCGATCCGGCCGTGCTGGCCATGCTGAAAGCGGATTTGGCGGGTTGCCCGAAGGGCGGCCGCGGGACGGTGGTGAAGGACTGGGCGAAGCGCCTGGACGTGAGCTACCAGACGCTGTATCGCTCGATCCCGGCCACCGGTAAACGGGTGGGGAAGAAGCGGGCGGGTGTGCGGCAGATCGAGGACATCGAACAGGCCGCCCTGCTGGTTGCCCAGGTCAAGAGCCGGCCGCCCGAGCACCGCGGCCAGATCACCACCAAGGATGCGGTGGAGATCGCCGTGGCCAACGGGCTGATTCCCGCGGGGATGGCGCATGTGGCCACTTTCGACCGGGTGATCAGGGAGATCGGCGCCAATAAGCAGCGCCGCCGGATCGAGCGCTACCAGGCGGATGGGCCAAACAAGATGCATCACGTCGACGCCTCCAGTTCGAACTGCTTTTACGTGCACCGTGAGCTGCCGGATGGCGATTACATGCTCCGGATCTACGGCGGCACCAAGGATTACAAGAACAAGCCGGTGCCGATCCGGCTGCGCCCCTGGATTTACGGGGTGGTCGACGACTACAGCGGCTTCCATGTGGGTCGCTACGTCGCGGCCCTGGGGGAGAGCGCCGGGGACAACCTCGATTTCCTTTGCTGGGCCTGGTCGCAGAACTCGGAGAAGGAGATGTTCGGGTTGCCGGAGAAGATCAAGGGGGATCACGGGCCGATGATGAGTTCGGACGGTATCCCGGAATGGTTCGAGCGCCTCGGTATCGAGATTGCCCCCTCGGAGGTGCTCAATAAGGACGCGCACGGCAAGATCGAGCGCCCCTGGAGGACCATGTGGCAGCGCTTCGAGCTTCCTTTTTTCGCGGAGAGCGACTGGAAGAAGTTCGAGATATCGCTGTCGGAGCTTAACCAGCGATTCCTGCGCTACCAGCGCGACTACAACGAGATGAAGCACCGCTACGAGCGCACGATCAGCCGGCGTCAGGCGTGGCTGAAGATCAACCAGATCGGCGGGGCTGTGGCGCTGCCGGAGAATGCGATCAAGACGCTGGTGCGCCGCTGGTCCCGCAAGCTCGGCCAGGACGGCTGTTTCTCCCTGGATAACGTGATTTACGAGGTGAAGGGGCTGCATGACGCCTGGGTCTGGGTCTACCAGGGGATGTTCGCGAACAGGATGGTGGTGGTCGACCAGAAGGACGGCGCGAAATACGAGGTCGAGGACTTCACTCCGAACGCCCTGGGCGAGTATTCGGAGGCCCCGGAGAGCACTTATCAGCAGGTGCGTAAGGCCGCCGTGGAGCTTACGGGGTTGACCAACACGCTTTATACGGAGGATCGCGCCAGGGCGGCCAACGTGCGGCAGATGCCGACCAGGATCAAGGAGGTGCGCCAGATCGAGGACCCGCTGAGCGTCGACAGCTACCCGGATATCGAGACTGCCTTGAGGGAGTTCCAGGGGCTTTGCGGAGCCTTCATGGACGCGGAAATGAGGAGCGAAGTCAAGGGGATGATCGTGGAGAGCGGGCTGTCGCGGCGGTTCGTGGCGGATTTGGCTTTGGAATTACAGGCGGTGCAGGCGCAGGCGTTGTAGGGAGCGGATCTGGGAATTATGGGAATTGCTGGGAATGATGGGACTTCAGGGAGGGCGGATGGGCCGCCCTCCCCCACCTACTAAACTACAAGGAGGTTTGATTATGACGAAACTGGAACTGCTTGTCAACCTTGGTTACAAGGTCGACCCGTTCAAGAAGGCTCGGTTCGACACCGGCGACAGCTTGCGTGTGCGCCGGATTCTGGCCATGGCGGTGGAGTCGAACGCCATGGTGAGCATCGTCGGCGAGCGCGGCGTCGGCAAGTCGGAGGCGATCAACGCGGCGCTGCATAAGCTGGGGGTGCGCCGGGTGGACGTGGCCCGGGCGCAAAAGGAGAAGATCTCGATCGCGGATATCGAGACGGCGATTATCCTGGACCTCTCCGACGAGGCCCCGCTGGGTCGGGGCGAGACCCGGAGCCGGCAGCTGCGGCGGATCGTCGGCGCGGCCAGCCAGAAGGAGAAGATCGTGGTCTGTATCGAGGAGGCGCAGCGCCTGCATGGCGCCACGTTGAAGAGCCTGAAGACGCTCCGGGAGATCGAGTGGATGGGGGAGCGCGAGCTCTTCACGGTGGTGCTGATCGGGCAGAGCGACCCGATGAACCGGCCCGGCGTCAGCGAGGTGCGGCTGCGCACGGATCTGGTGCGGATGCAGGGGCTGTTCGCCGGGGAGGCCGTGGGGTACGTGAAGGCGACCCTGGGCAAGCATTTCGAGGAGGAGGCTATCGAGGCGTTGGCGGGGCGGCCGCAGTCGACTAACTACCTGGAGCTGCAGGAGCTGTGCATCGCCGTCCTGAACTACGCCTGGGCCGACGGCCGGCAGATGGCTACGGTCGGCGACGTGGAGGCGGTCGGCGGGGCCCCGAAGGCGACGGCGCTTCCCAAGGGGTTGGCCAAGAAGCAGCCGGTGGCCGCGCTCTCCGCTAAGGACGCCTTGAAAGAAGTGCAGGCGCGCCGCGCGGGCGGCGAAGTCGAGCTGAAGGAGGTGTCGGCATGCTGAGAATCAAGCTGGCCTTCAACGAGTGCAAGCTGACCCAGTCGGAGCTGGTGAACGCCACCGGCTGGAGCAAGGGGCTGATCAGCCGGGTGTTCAACTTCGGCGAGCTGCCGGTGGACCCGGCCGAGCGCCAGCGCTTTCTGGCCGACGTGGCCGAATTCGTCGCCGCTACGCCGGTCATCAGCGATTGGCTCTGGGGCAAGGGGCTTACGGTTGCTTCGCTCTTTGGGCATGTCCAGGAATGGTCCGAACAGGCCGCTGCGCTGCCGGCTCCAAAGCTGGCCGCCAGCCTGGACGGCTCCATTATCGCCATCGCCGGCCGGGTGGCCGTCTACGGCACAGCCGAGGAGGAGACGGTCATCTGCCTGTCCAAAACCTGCCTCTATCTGCTGGCCGCCCTGCGCGATCAGCCGATGAGCATGGACGCCCTGGGGGAGATCGAGACAGCCGCCGGCAACATGCTGCTGGGAAGTGGACACCATGGCTGAGGGTAACCAACAAAGATGGAGGGCTGACGGGGTTGAGGCCGGTCTGGGGCTGCTCGCGGTTCGGGCGGACCGACCACAACTACAACGACTGCCCGGAATGCTTGAAGCGCTTCAACGACCGCATGGATGAGCTGCGAAGGGGGATTGACAATGATTAAACAGGGGTTCAAGAGGCTTTTGTGCTGGTATCACAAGAACCGCGACTATCGGCGATCGCGCAAGTTGTCCGACTTTCGCGCCCAATCGGCGGCGGTCAGGCATATCTGCTCCGGGTCGCTGCAGGGGGACAAGTTGACCGGGGCTCCGCTGGCGAGGGTATGGAGATGAGCGTGGAATTCGAGACGGTCATGGTGGTGATCACCGCGCAGCGGATCACGCTCAAGGTCATGGACAAGGACGGCCGCAGCATCTCCGAGGAGTGGGCGCGGGTCGCCGACGGGACGGTGGATTGCGTCGTCGGCAATTTTTCCGACGAACCGGACCTACCGGACGGGCTGCACGGGGCGCTGATGTGCCTTCAGGATTCGGTCATGGATGTCTGGGAGCAGATGCAGGAGTAGGGGACGTAAGGGACGACAGGGACTTGAAGGACATCAAACAAAGGAGAAATAGGATGAATTTTTTCAGCTACTCACCGAGCAACGGCATGCTGTACCACGAGACGGGCAAGGAGGCTAAGGCGACGGCCGAGGACGCTATCCACGCTTTTTCGGTCATTGGCATCGATAACCCGGTCATCTTGAACTCCATTACCTGGGGCGAGGTGACGGAACGCGCGGCGGCTGCCGGCGCCGGATTTGCCCTGAAAAACTCGCTGCGGCTGGCTTTCGAGGCCGAGTTTCCTCAGGTGGTTGACGGGCGGATGAGGAACGGCAACGACGACCTGGTGCTGGTTAAGAACATCCACGAGACGGACCTCCTCTACCACGACCTGGTGCTGAGCGTCGCGGTGATCTGGAAGAGCCTCGCCGGCAAGATCGAGCGGTTCAAGGGGTACAACTTCAGGGACGTGCAGGCGGTACTGGCGCTCTTGCACGAGAAGTACGGGGTCAAGCGGGGGGGCACGGACGGCAACATGCAGTTCTTCACCATCGACCGCAAGTTCAAGCTGGCGATCGCCATTCAGAAGAAGATCGACTTCGGGCCGGAGCTGCAGGCGGCGGAGGGGAAGTTGATCGAGGCCATGGAGGAACTCACCGCCAGCACCGGCGACGAGAACACCTCGAACGCGGCGGACCTGAAGACGCTGGTAACGGCGGCCTTCAAGCTGGTCGACGGGAAGCTGAGGGTGGCGGAGGTGCTGCGCCTGCGCAGTTTCAAGATAGAGAACGCGCTTTGGAACGAGGCGATGGACATCATCGACGCGGCGATCATCGTGACCAGTAAAAAGAAGCAGATCCGGCTCTACGAGAGGAACGAGGCCGGGGCTTACGTCGCCATTCCGCTGGACATCGCGGCGCTGTAGCGTTCGACCCATGAAGCACTGGCCGGAGCCTGGCTCCGGCCCTTATTTCAATGGTCAAACCGGTATGGAGGGATTATGGAACGGGAAAACGGCAGTATCCATTACGCTCGGTACGCAAAGAGCGAGCGCCTGCAGCGGCTGCTGGCCTATCTGCTGGACGGCCAGGTCCGCACTACCTTGGACATCATCCGGGGCGCCGGGGTCTGTGCGGTCAATTCGGCGGTCTGCGAGCTACGCCGCAACGGCTTCTCTTGCTACTGCGTCAGCAGGTCGAAGCCGGCGCTCTATCAGCTGACCGACCCGGACGCGGCGCGGGTGCACTCCGCCCGGCTCTTGGGCTCAAAGGGGGTTGTCAATGGGTAGCCATAATTCGTCTATGACGGCTTTTGAGTCGGGGCAGCAACGGGAGATCCGGCTGCTGTCGGAGGAGAACCTTGATTTGAAAATTAAGAATCTGCAGCAGCTCGGCGAGCTGCACCGGTTGCGCGTGTTGGTTGACGAGCTGCAAGGCTTGACGGCCCAGGCTTCTTGAAGGCTTCAGGGACCAAAAGGACGGAAGGGAAGGACTTTGAATCTGGTTCAAGGGGGCAACGGTGACTGTACGGAATTATCGGAAATTTGCGGAGCTGCCGATCAACGGCAAGCAGAGGACGGTTATCAAGATGGCTGTCGGCAAGCTCGGGATCAGCGACGACGACTATCGGGATGGGTTGCAGGAGCGGTTTGGGGTGCGGTCCTGCACCAAGCTGACTTTCAACCAGGCTACGGTGTACATCAAAGAGCTGGAGGACAAGGGGTTTGCCATCATCCCGGGCAAGGGCAAGCCGAAGCCGGAGAAGACCGCTCCCAAGAAGGGGGCGCGGCCGCCGATCAGCCGCACGGACAGCAAGATTGTTGGGCTCGCCACTCGCGGGGAGCTGGAGAAGGTCGACCAGGTCGCGCAGTTGATTGTGTGGCGCGAGGAGAACGGGCTGCAGCTCTTCCTGGAGAAGCGGATGAAGATCAAGGGGGGGCGGATTCGGACTTCGCAGGAGGCTTATCTCGCGATCGAGGGGCTCAAGAAGATGTTCGAGAACGGGATGAAGAAGGCGCACGGGCCCGGCTGGTGGACGGGGAGCTATTCGGAGCCGGTCAACGGGTATATCGAGATTCATAAGCCTGCCGAGTGGAGGTAATAACGGTTGGGGGAGGGGAAAGCTAAACGGTTGCGGAAGAACGACTCAAGGTGGATGCCCAGCGGAAATAGCTCTGTGACGGATAAATCCCCGGTTTTGATTTCCTCTCCCCCGAAACACAACGATTTGATTATGCGGATGGGCCGCATATTTGATAACTGACCGCAACTACAAGAGAGGGAAAGACAATGAAAGCTTCGAAGGCAAAGAAGGAATCGCTCAAGGCGGAAGTAGGGGCCGCGTCGGGCGGCAGGCAGGTGGTGATGTACACCGCCAAGGGCCAGGCGACCCACATGACCGTGATCCCCGCATTCAATTGCGAGGACCTCGGCCCCGGCTTCGGCACGGGCTTGCACCCCGCGTTCATCGTTGGCGGTGTCGCGAAGAGCGAGATTTACATTGCCACTTATCAGGCCATTGTCAAGGACGGCGAGGCGGTCTCGCTTCCGGGCCAAGACCCGGCTGTCGGTGTCACCTTCGACCAGGCCCGCGCGGTCTGCGCCGCCGCCGGCACCGGCTGGCATCTCATGACTAACTGGGAGTGGGCGGGAGTCGCCTTGTGGTGCAGTAAAAACGGCTTCGGCCAACTTCGCGGCAATACGGACTCCGGAAAGTCGCATCTGACTCCCAAGGAACACGGGACGGTTTGTAAGGCGGGCCGAACCCTAACCGGCTCCGGCCCGGATGTCTGGCGTCACGACGGCACGCCCTTCGGGATCGCCGACCTGGTGGGCAACGTCTGGGAGTGGAATGACGGACTCAAGCTGATGGAGGGCCGCCTCCTTATGGCCGCCGACAACGACTTTTTGCTGCCCGAATCGAGTTGGCCCGATACCGGAGTGAGAATCAGCGCTGCGAACGGCATCGAGATATCGGACGTAAACGAAGAGCCCGATTACGGCTCCGCTGAATTTTCGGAGGTAACGATCAAGCCCGGCTATGAACCGCCGCTGATCCTGAAGCAGGCGCTTCTTTGCCCGTCTGCCGACCAGGACCTCGCCGGCCACTTCTGGGCCGACAGTAGCGAAGACTTTGAGGCGCTGCCGATCCGTGGCGGCAGCTGGGGCAACGGCGACCTCGCCGGCCTGGCTGCCCTGTTCTTGAGCTGCGAGCGCTCCATCTCGGGCCTCATTCTCGGCTTTCGCCCCGCTTTTATTGGGGTGGTCTGACGTCTGGTTTTCTGGGTATCTGAATGGGGTTGCAGGGGCGGTTTTGGCCCTCTGCTGCCCGAAGGGCATGGTTTACGCCCCATAGAGCAAAGTGAGGAGAAAGATGACATTAACCGCAAAACTCAAAGCAGAAGTGGAGGCCGCATCGGGCGGAAAGCAGACCGTGCTGGTGACGGCCAAAGGCCAACCGACCTACATGAACGTTTTTAACCGGCAAGATTTTGGCCCGGATGGGCACCCGACTTTCGTGGTCGGAGGTGTCGTGAAGGATACCATCCATATCGGCACCTACCAGGCGGTCATTGTTGACGGTGAGGCAGTATCTCTTCCGGGACAGGACCCCGTCAACTGCATTACCTATGACCAGGCAAAGGCGGCATGTTATGCCGCCGGACCGGGTCACCATATGGTGACAAATTGGGAATGGGCGTTCCTTGCTGGCTGTTGCATCAAGAACGGGAATGGCCAACTCCACGGCAATACCAACTCGGGTAAATCTCCTCTTGATCCTTCGAAAGCCGGCCAGGTCTCCAGGTATGGCAGAACTCTTACCGGTTCCGGCCCGGATGCTTGGCGCCACGACGGCACCCCTTTTGGGGTCGCCGATCTGGTGGGTAATGTCTGGGAGTGGGTCGACGGTCTTAAGCTGGTTGGCGGTAAGATCTTCATGGCCGCCGACAACGACTTTATGCTTTCTGAGGTAAGCTGGCCTGACGTTGGTGCAAAGATGATCGGTCGCAACGGTATTGCGATATCCAATGCTGCCACTCAGGGGGGTTGGGCTTCTGTCAACTTTTCCGACATGTCCGCTAAGTCTGGCTATGACGTCCCCGCAGCTCTTAAGAAGGCCTATCTTTACCCTGACAAGAACCAGGATATTGTCGGCCGATGCTGGGTCGACAGCAGTAAAAACTTTGAGGCTCTGCCAATCCGTGGCGGCAGCTGGCACTTCGGCGACAACGCCGGCCTGGCTGCCCTGCTCTTGGACTGCGAGCGCTCCGTCTCGGACATCGTTCTCGGCTTTCGCCCCGCTTTTATTGGGTGATCTGACGTCTGGTTTTCTGGGTATCTGAATGGGGTTGCAGGGGCGGTTTTAGCCCCTGCTGCCCGAAGGGCATGGCTGTGGAAAATCTGAAAATCAAGCTAAAAGCCGAAGACATGATCAAATATGGCTATCTCGCGCTCCGCCAGTTTCCGAAGAGCGAGAAGTTTGGCCTGGCGGCCGACATCAAGAAAACCATGTTTTCCGCGCTGGAAATGATTATCCGCGCCAATCGCGCCCGCGACAAGCGCGAGGCGCTTTACGCAATCGATACCGAGCTGGAGGTTCTTCGAACACAGGTCCGCCTTGCAACCGATCTGGAATTTATGCCCTTAGGCAGGTACGAGACGTGGAGCGGTTATCTGGCCGAAATCGGCCGGATGCTCGGCGGCTGGATTAAGTCTTTGAATAGGGGGTAAGGTTATTTCTGCCAATCCGTGGCGGCAGCTGGAACAACGGCGACAACGCCGGCCTGGCTGCCCTGAACTTGAACTACGAGCGCTCCATCTCGAACATCAATCTCGGCTTTCGCCCCGCTCTCGCCTGTAGCCGGAAAAAGAAGGCCTCAAGGGGCTGCTTTCAGCGCGCAGGCAAAAGGAACTTTACTCCCGTATCTTAGGATACAAACAGGCACCATCGGGCGGTCACGGTAAGTACTCTGTGAAAGGGGAACATGGTGACCGCCTACCATCATCAAGGAACGACATGCCTACTACGCACAACAACCTGTGGCCACAGATCGTGAACTTTGAAAACTTCGTCCATGCGTATAGGGCCGCCTCGCGCAATAAGAGGTATCAACCCGCGGCGCTCAAGTACCGACAACACCTCGAAGAGAACCTGATCGACGCTCTGAACCTGTTAAGCTGGAAGCAATGGCAGCCTTTGGCTTATCGCGAGTTCTGCGTCTATGAGCCGAAAAAGCGCCTCATCAGCGCGCCGGCCTTCAAGGATAGGGTCGTGCATCACGCCCTGGTGCGGGTTATCGAGCCGCTTTTTGAACTCAAGTTCGTCGCCGATTCTTTTGCCTGCCGGACCGGCAAAGGCACCCATGCCGCAAAGCTCCGGGTGGAGTCATTTGCCAAGGCGGCGCAAAAGCAGTGGGGCGGATTTTACGTGCTTAAGGGTGACATTCGAGCCTACTTCCATAGCGTAGATCGTCGCGTCCTCCTGGATCTGATCGAAAGGACGATTTCCGATGCCGATGTCCTTTGGCTGGTGCGGCAGATCATCGCTTGTGATGGCGACCATCGCGGTATTCCAATCGGAGCGCTGACGAGCCAGCTTTTCGCCAACGTCTATCTGGATGCGCTGGATCACCACGTCAAGGACGATCTCGGCGTGAAAATGTATGCTCGCTACATGGATGACTTCCTGGTCGTGCATCAGGATAAGGGTTATCTGAAGACGTTGCTGGTCGATATTAACCACTACATCACCGATCGCTTGCACCTGACTTTAAATCCGAAGACCGCCATCTTTAAATCCGGTTCCGGCAATTGCCACTCCATCGACTTTTGCGGATATCGGATTTGGCCTGACTGCACCAAGCCCCGCAAAAGGACGGTAAAGGCGGCGAAGAAACGATTTCGGAAACTGTCGGAGCTTTACCGCTTAGGCCAGGTCGATGCCGGGCGCTTGAGGTCCAGCGCTATGAGCTTTTTGGGGTACATGAAGCATTGCCGGGGATCGCTGACGGTAGAGTCCACTTTGCTCTGCCTGGACTTATGCAAGGCGCAACAATGACCCAGCAGGAGCTTGCCGAAATGAAGCTGAGGGGAATGCTGGGAGCGGCGGCGCTGCCGGTCAAGGCGTCCTACAACCCCGGTGAGATCTGCCGCATTCTTGGTATTTGCGAGCGCACTTTCTGGCGGCTGACCAGCCAGTACGAACGGGACGAGGCCGGGGAGCTGCGCCGGCCCGACTGCCTTGACTCGATCACGCTTTCCCGCCACCGCCGCGTCCTCTATGACGAGCTGGTGGCGTTCCTGCATCGCAACAACACCTATGAGCGCTCGCATGCCGTGGACCCCGCTCAGATGGACCTGTTCCCGTCCTAATTTGACATTCATGCCCGTTTGGTGTTATACGGAAAAATCGCAGCAAAACCCCACATACCCCTAAAAAGACTGACAAACCATGACAAAACCGCGCGAGCAATCGGGCGGTTTTCGTTATTGTGCAGCCTGCATTGTAGCTTTGCTACCAAACAGGAGGCACCATGGAACAGACGGCCCTCGTCCAGATCTTCAGCCGCATAATCGTCGCCAACGAACTGAGCAACAATATCGACTTTATTCTGAGATTTTCCGACCCGGACGGCGTGCGGTCGGGCAAGTCGGGGTGGAGCTTCGGGCGCTGTCAGTTCGACGTCGCCAATAACCCGGTGGCGGCCAGCTGCCTGCGCGCCTGCGGGTTTACGGCGGAGGAGATAGCCGGCGTCAAGGCGCAGAGCATCAATGTGCATGCGCTGGAGTACCGGCTGAAGGCGAATGCGGCGACGGTCGAGAAGTTTGACGACGTGCAGTTCGCCGGCTGCATCGGCCGCGCTCAAGCAATCCTTTCCAAGCGCGGTATCAAGGCCGCCGACGATGCCGCGGTCCTGGCCGTCGCGGACTACGCCAACCAGTACTACCTCTCCGACATCGATTCCCCCGGCTACCTGGTTCACTACCTGCTCTGCCTGACCCACGCCTTTACGGCAAAGGACGTACTCGACTTCAAGCTCGATTGCACTCCCTACGGCCATGCCCACCCGGACGACTGCCGCCGGCGCTACAACAATCTGATCGACATCGTCGCTAAGGGCTAAGGCCCTGATCCCGCCGAGAACCGTGCGGGCCAAATAAAAGGAGGAAAAGACTATGTGGGGAAAAATCGGAACGTTCTTCTCGTCGTTTTTCAAAAACATCGCCGCCGACCCGGTCAGCTCGCTCAAGGGCGTCGTCTCGCTGGCCGGTGCCGCCGCAACCTGCTACGGCATGGCTACCGGCGCGGTGCCGGTAAACGAGTTGTCCATCGGCGCGGCTAGCGCCCTTACCACGAACGGCATCCATGCCCTGGGGACCAACAACATCACCGGACAGACGGCGCCGGCAGCGACCAAGCTGGAAGAGGCCGTGCAGACGGCCGGGGCGCTAACGCCGACCGCCCTTTCCATCTCGGACCATTACCAGGCGATCTCGCAGGAGGCGGGCAAGGCGCAAGCCACCTTGAGCGCGCTCTCCGATATGTCGGCGGCGCTCTCCGCCTTCGGGTCTGCACCCGCGCAGCAGGCGGCTCAGCAGAGTGTGGTTGCAGCGGCGCCCGTGGTTATGGAGGCAATTGCGGCGCCCGCGGTTGCGGTTGAGCAGCCAGCTCTTGTGTCGGCGACTCCGGCTGCGCCAGTTCCAACGGCCGAGCAGGTTGCCGCCGCTCAGGCTGTGCTCGCCTCGGTCAATCAGGCCTGATGCTGGGATGGGAATGATGGGGAATGATGGGAATGATGGGAATGATGGGAATGCCGTCGCCCGGCGTGGAGGAATCCTGTGACACCTGATCAAATCGCCGCACTGACGGCAATAGCCTCCATCGTCTCCAAGGTCGGCACCTGGCCAATCGGCTCCATCGTCGCTGCCGTGGTGTTCGGCCCCTGGGTAATGATGTGGCTGAGCACGCGCAGCAACGAAAAGAGGCTGGAAGCCGCCATCAAGATGTACGAGGAAAACGTCAAGCTGGTGGTCAATTACGAGAAGCTGGCCGAGGGGCTGCAGAGCATCGTTGTGCTCTCCACCCAGGTCATGACCGGAGTGCAGACTCGCGCCGATAACAACCTTTTCTGCCCGCTTATGCGCAAGGACCAGAAGGTGGAGAAAACATTATGAGCAGCTTAAACCTGGAACGCGCCGCCATGAAGGGAAAGCTGGCCGAGGCTCAGGAGAACTTGAAAAGGCTGCTTTTGCGCGGCGAAGGTCTCTGCACCGCCATCCGTCAAGGGCTCAACACCGCACTGACGCCCTTCGCCGAGCAGGAGATCCCGCAGGTGGCCGGCCAGATGGACGACCTGGTCATGACCTGGGCGGAGCTGCAGGGGGTGCAGGGCGACATCTCCCGGCTGGAGAGGGAGTTGCGCTGATGGCGGTCAAGGGCGACAGGAGCCGGCTGGAGCCGGTGGCGCGCATGCTCTTCGTGGAGCAGGGCCGCACGCTCACCGATATCGAGGATACCCTGGGGGTGTCCCGGCAAACGCTGTCCGAGTGGAAGGCTCGCACCAGAACCTTCGGCGAGGAGTTCGACGAATGGGACAAGGCGCGCGCCGCCAAGGAAGGGTACGAGGCGCGCCTTTTGGAGGTGCGGGACACGATCATGATGCAGATCACCATGGCGCCCTTGCAGGCCGGCTCCTACCTCGATTCGCTCTCCAAGGTGGAGGCGATCCTGGACCGCCGCACCCGCAACGCTCGGGAGGCCGCCGAGCGGATCGCGCAGCAGAAAGGGGAGATGTTCTTGGCCTTCGTGCGCGACCTGGTCGAGTTCGGCCACAAGTCGGACTCGGACATGGTTCGGGTAGTCGAGTCCAATTTTGACGATTTGATCCAGTGGGGCCGGGAGAAGTATGCAGCTTAGCGCGGCGAAGAAGAGGCTGTTCGACAAGGAGGTGGAGGCGCTTCGCCAGGTGATCCAGGCGTCGGCCCGACCCTTCCCTGACGACAAGAAGGCCCAGAAGGAGCGCAAGTCGCGCGCCGAGCGGGATCTGGACTTCTTCAACCGCACCTACTTTCCGCATTATTTCAGCAAGCCTTCCAGCCGTCTGCACCGTTATTTCGCCGAGCGCTACCCGGCCATGATCGAGAAGGCGCTCGCCACCGGCCAAGGGGACAAGGAGGCCAACGCCGCCCCCCGCGGCAACGCCAAGAGCACCACGGGCACCTTCGGCCTGCCGCTTTGGGCTGCGGCTTTCCGCAAGCGCAAGTACGCGCTGATCGTCTCCGAGACCCGCGCCCAGGGGGAGGCGTTCCTCTCCTTCATCAAGACCGAGCTGGAGAGCAACGAGCGGCTGCAGCAGGATTTCCCGGAGCTAGTCGGCGAGGGGCCGGTATGGAGGGCCGATCAGATCATCACCCGCAACGGCGTGAAGATCCAGGCGGCCGGCGCCGGCCAGAAGTTGAGGGGCTTGCGGCACGGCAGTTGCCGGCCCGACCTGGTCATAGTCGACGACCTGGAAAACGACGAGTCGGTGGAGAGCCCCGAGCAGCGAAAGAAGTTGGAGGGCTGGTTCTTTAAGGCGCTGATGAAGATCGGCCAGCCGGATACGGTGTTCATCGTGGTCGGCACCATCCTGCATTTCGAATCCTTGCTCTCTCGCCTCCTGGTCAAGCCCGGCTGGAAGGGACACAAGTTCAAGGCGGTGATGAAGTGGTCGCCGGCGGTGAAGCTTTGGGAGAAGTGGGAGGAGCTGTACGCGGACATCACGGTGGGGAAGGAGGAGGCGGAGATCGCCGCCGACAACTACTTCGCCGCGCACGAGCGGGAAATGCTGGCCGGCACCGAGGTGCTCTGGCCGGAGATGGAGCCCTACTACTACCTGATGAAGATGCGGGTCTCGGACGGCCCGGCCTACTTCGAAAGCGAAAAACAGAACGAGCCGATCAACCCGGAGGACGCGGTCTTCCTGGAGAAGTGGATCCAGTTTTACGATGAGGATGAGGTCGACCTGGAGGGGATCAAGCACGGCGGGGCCTGCGACCCGTCCTTGGGTAAAAAATCGAGGAACGCGGACCCCTCGGCGATCCTGGGGGGGCGCATGAAGGACAACGTCATCTACCTGACGGTGGCCGATATCGAGAAGCGCCACCCGGACCGGATCATGACCGACATTCTCTTCTATCATGCGCGGGACCCCTTTGACGAGTTGGCGATGGAGGAGATCCAGTTCCAGGAATTCTTCTCGCAAACGTTCCAGGCCGAGGCGCACGCCAAGGGGCTGACCATCAACGTCAAGTCCATCAAGCCCACGGCCGACAAGGACCTGCGCATCGTGACCCTGCAGCCCTGGATCAAGAACGGCTGGATCAAGTTTCGGCGGGCTGGGATGGGCGAGCTGATCAAGCAGTTGATCCATTACCGGCCAAAGGGCCGCGGTGGCCACGACGACGGACCGGACGCTTTGGACATGCTGAAGAACCTGTTGGTGGGAGGGCTGATTCAAGCGGCCTGCGCCGGCGGGGGCGACGAGGAGCCTCGCGCCGGGAAAGAAGGGCGCGAAGGTGTGTTGGGGCTTGGACGGTTGAGCAGAATTTTCCGAAGGAGGGACGCGGCATGATAGGCAACCAGAAACTGATCGATACTCTGAATGCGTTGATCGCCAGGGAGAGAACGGGAATCGACCAGTACCGCATCCACCGCGCGAAGTTCGTCAACTGGCAGTTTGCCGGCCAGATCTTCTACTTCGACGAGCGGATCGCCGACGAGCAACGCCACCAGGACATGCTTGAGGATCGCGTGCTCTTCTTGCGCGGGACCATCACTCCGGGCGTGATCAATCAGGTAAGCGTCGGCGTCGACGTGCCGGAGATCTTCCGCTTCGACCAGGTGGCCGAGATCGACGCCATAGCCGCCTACAACGAAGCGATCGCGCTGGCGATCTCGGTGGGCGACGAGGACACGGCACGGCTGCTGCGCGGCATCCTAAGCGACGAGACCGATCACCTGAACGATATCGAGGCGCGACAGGACCAGATGTCCATGGTGGGCGATCAGGGATGGCTGGCCATCAACATTCGGGAGTGTGTGTAGATGGAAACGATCTGGGTCTCGGAGCGCCACCCCTTGGGCGGGACCGTGCAGCGCGCCGTCGGCGTTCGCATGGCGGCAAGCGCCCCCGCGGTCGAGGAGCGAATGGTTGCGGCTGCGCCTGCGGTCGAGGAAGAGGCGAATCGGCAACTGGTGGCGGCCTCCGCCGGCACCGATCCCGACCTGGAGTGGCGCCGGCTTTCCGGTAACTCGAACCGGCTCTTGCCGATCGCCGCCTGGGCGCGGCAGGTCGAGGTCTGTTACTGGCTCTGGAAAACTAACCCTCTGGGGAACTGGATCATTGAGACGCTGACCGCTCTCATCACCAGCAACGGCTTCTCGGTCACCTCCAAGAACGAAAACCTTAAGGTCTTCATCGACTCGTTCTGGAACGACCCTATCAACAACTTCGACGTAAAGCTGGAGGACAAGGTTCGCCAGTTGCAGATCTTCGGCGTGCAGTGCTGGACGATCTTCAAAGGAGAGCAGACCGGCCGGGTGCGGCTGGGCATGGTCGACCCCGCCCAGATCCGCAACATCTACTCGGACCCGGAGAACGCCGAGCTGCTGATCGGCGTGCAGATCTCGAATTTCCACACCGGGGAGCCGCGCTACCTGAAGACGGTAATCGGCAAGGAGGTCGAGACGGTGCTGAGCGCGCAGGGGCAGCAAATGCGCGACGGCTACCAGGACGGCGAATGCTTCCTGTTCGCCATCAACCGGGTAAGTAACGACCCTTTCGGGACCTCCGACATCTTCGTGGTTGCGGACTGGCTGGATGAGTACGAGGAATTTCTTTACAACTACTCGGGCAAGGCGAAGAAGCAGAACGCCTACATCTGGGACGTGAAGCTTGAGGGTGCGGACGACAAAGCTTGTGAGGAGTTTGCCAGGAAGTACCCAACTCAGACCGATGGTTCGATTCGTGTTCACAATGAAAGAGTAACTTGGGACGCCGTAGCGCCGGAGTTGAAAGCAACCGAGATGGCGTCCGCTATCCGGGAGTTTCGCAATCACATCCTGGGCGCCAAAAACATACCCGAGCATTGGTATGGCGGCGGTGGGAATGTGAACCGTGCCACCGCCGGCGAAAGCAACGACCCGATCATGGCCTTCGTCGGCAAGCGCCAGCAGATGGTGAAACAGATGCTGGTCGTGATGATCAACTACGCTATCGAGTGCGCTATCGAGGCGGGTTACCCCTTGGATGTTCCGGAGGACGAACTCTACTCCTACGAGATCCAGGTGCCCGAGGCGACCAATAAGGACGTGACCAAGGTTGCGGCCGCGGTGCAGCAGCTGGTGACAGCCATGGTCATGGCAGCTACACAGGGGTGGCTCGACCAGCCAAACGCGGTCAAGTGCTTCGCCTTCATCATGGAGATGATCGGCTTCGCCATCGACCAGGAATCGGTCATGGAATCCGACCCGGCTTACAAGGATTACCCCCCGAAGGGACCCGCCGGGCCGAAAAAAACGCAGACGCCGGAAACGCCCCAGGAACAGGCGGGGGATGTTTAAAGCGCCTGTCCCATGAGAATAAAAAGTTTGCTAGTTCATGAACGCGCCTGCGGCTCTCTCCTCATGAATTGAGAGCCGGCTGCGGGTGTCTTTGAGGGGCGAATGGGACTTATGGGAAGAATGGGACGTCTGGGAAGAATGGGACTGCTGAGGGGGCATGCACTGAATGGCTGTCAAGGTGACCACGAAAATCAAGGAAGTCTTGAAGGCCAACGGTAAGCGGGCCGCGCTCGGGGTCGAGGCCGTGCAGGCTCTTTTGAGCGAGGTGCGCAGCCAGATCTTGACCGAGCTGGCCACGAGCACGAGCAGCTACAGCTCTTTGCACATGAAGCAGGTGCTGAACAGTATCGAAAAGTACCTGGGCAACTTCGAGTCGGCCGCCGACCGCGAGCTGGCGGCAGGGATCTCATCTTCTTTCAGTGCGGGCGCCGGGCTTTTGCCGGCCGCCATGGAGGCGGGTGGCGAGAGCGGGGTCTATTTCGGCATGGGGCACGTCTCCAGCCAGTTGATCGAGGCGCTTCAGCAGTTTGCCTTTGGCCGGATGAGCGCGGTCTCCAACGACGCCTACACGAAGATCAAGGGGGAGCTGACGCTCGGCATCTTGGGCCAGAAATCGCCGCAGGAGGTGGCGGCGCAGATCGCCGGAAACCTGGAGGGACCGTCGATATTCAAGAGCGTCGCCGAGCGCTCCGAGGTGATCACCCAGACCGAGATGGGCCGGGCCTTTGCGATGGCGACCCAGCGATCTATCGAGACGGCGGCCGATACGGTGGAGGGGCTGCAGCGGATGTGGCTGCATGCCGGCCACCCACGGGCGCCCCGCATGGTGCATCTGCTGATGCACGGCCAGGTGCGGGGGATCGACAACCCGTTTTACACGGCTACCGACGGCACGCCGGTCCTGTACCCGAGGGACCCGAACGCGCCGATCGGGGAGGTGATCCGGTGCGGCTGCCTGCTTGTGCCGTACAAGGAGACCTGGGGAAGCGCTAAGGATTTCGCGGCGTCGTTTGACGCAACCGCACATAAGGTGAACGAACAACCTAAAAAGTCCAAGGAGGCATGACATGGCAGAGGAAAATGTAGTACAGGCTGGCGGTCCGGGAGCGACCGCGGCTCCGGCTGGCGCCGCACCCGCAGCTGACGCCCAGACGGTAGTGACGGCCGACCAGGTAGGGTTGATGATCGAGCAGGCAACTGCCGGCCATGTCAGCGGAGATCAGGTGCTTTCGATGATCGAGCAGGCAACAGCTGGCCACGTCACCGGAGATCAGGTGCAGTCGCTTATCGACGCTATGGTGCAGGGATTGGCCGCCAGTTCCGGCGTCGCAGTCGCGCCTCCGCCGCCGGCGCCCAAGGCGAAAGGGAAGATCCCGGCGAAGTATCTGGCGGGGCTTCGCTACCGCACCTCGAAGGCGCGCAAGGGCGGCCCCAGCGACGACGATTCGACGGTGCATGCGCTGGTCGAGCGCGACCTCACCCCCGACGACGTGCTGGACTGGGCGGATCTGGGCAATCAGATCTCCATCGTTACCGCCGATGGCCAGCGGGTCAGAGTACCGAAAAAATAACCGGGCGGAGGTAGTCGATGGGAACAAAGCAACTTCAGGCTGCGGACATGAGTTTCAGTGCCATCCGGGACATGGTCTGCGATGCGATCTGTGCGACGGAGGGGGCCGGGTATCGCTGCTACGTGGGAGAGATGTTCCTTGACTCGATGATCTACTCCTCCTGCTCGGTCCAGGATCAGGTCGAGAAGACGTATCGGCGCTCCTATTCGATCGTCGACGGCAAGGTGACCCTGGGAGACCCGACCGAGGTGGAACGCGAGGTTTCCTATGTGCCGATCAAGGCGGCGGCGGAGATCGTCGGGGCCGACGACGGGGACGATTCCGGCTCGGTCTGGAAGGTGCGGGTGATCGCCTACGGCCCGGACAAGATGGGCAAGATCCTTTGGGAGAAAGCCCCGCTGGTTGCGGCGCTCGCGCTCTTTGAGGGGGCAAAGGTTTTCGCCCTGAAGGAATCCCAGCATCATGACGCCAAGTCGGCGCCGACCTACGGCAAGTCGACCACGGAGCTGGTGGGCGCCATCTCCAACCCGGAGGCCAGGCCGGACGGCATCTACGGCAGGTTGGTGATCCTGCCTTCCGCGGCCTGGCTTCAGAAGGACCTGAGGGCGTGCAAGGAACGAAAGATCCCCTACGTCTACGGCCTGTCGGTCGATATCGGCGGTAGCACGGTGAAAAGGATGGTGGGCGGCAAGCAGATGGTTGCGCCGAAGGTGATCAGCAGGGTTGAGGTCGACGTGGTGCACGACCCGGTCGGCAAGGGTGAATTTCTCGAACAGCTGGCCGCCGCACGGCGAACCCAGCAAAACCAAGAGGGAGACGAAGAGATGATCAAGAAACTGTTGGCAGCGCTGGAAAGGACGCGTCCCGACCTGCACGGGCAGATTGCTGCGGGGATGGCGGCGGGAACGATGACCGATGACCAGGTCATGGAGATGGTTGCGGCGGCCACGCTGCAAGAAGCCGGCGGCAAGGCCGACGGCGCCAATCTGGTGGCCGCTGTGACCGCGGGGCTCAAGGGCATGCTCGCCGCCGGCGACAGTGGCAACGAGGTCAAGATCCTCGCCTGCTCGCTGGCCCTGGACCGGCAACTGCTGGCGGCAAAGCTGCCGTTCAAGATGGAGGCGAGCGTTCGCAGCCGCTTCGAGGGAATCGTCTTTAAGGATGAGGACTTGGTCGGCCAGATCAAGGCCGCCAAGGAGATCTGCGACGAGCTGACCGGCTCGGGGAACGTCCAGGGCATGGGCGGCGCCCGGGTGGTGCTGGAGCCGACCGAGAAGCTGCAGGCGGCAAGCGATCTGCTGTTCGGGCTCAAGGTGGCGGATACCGTGAAGGACGTATCCCCCTTCCGCTCCCTGCGCGCGGCCTACGTGGAGATCACGGGAGATACGGAGATCCGCGGCTACATCGACGATCAGAGCAAGCTGCGCCATCTGCGCGCCGCCGGCTTTGACTCCTCCACCTTCCAGTTCGTTCTGGGGAACACGCTCTATCGCCGGATGATCGGCGACTATCAGGAGATTGGCGACTTCGGCGTCTCGCTGGTGGTGGGGCAGAACATCCGCAACGCCCGCGACTTCCGCTCGCTGGAAAGCGTGAGGGTCGCCTACTACGACGACCTGCCGAGCGTCGACCCCGAAAACGACATGGACTACGCCGACCTCGGGACACTCTCCGACGAAAAGGTCGACTACACCCTGGGGCAGAAGGGCGGCATCATCACCATCACCCGCAAGATGATCATCAACGACGATATCCGCGCGGTCGACACCATCCGCCGGCGCCTGCCCCGCGCCGCCCGCCGGACCCTGGCCAAGACGGTCTGGAATCTGTTGCTGAACAACACCACCTACATGGGCGACAACAAGGCGCTGTTCCACGCGGACCACAACAACCTGGACACGGTGGCCTTCGGCCAGACGGCGCTTACCGCCATGAAGTCGCGCATGTACCGCCAAACCGAGCCGACCGGCCCCCTGGGCACTTCCGGCGCCACCCTGGCGCTGCGTCTGAAGACGCTGGTCATTCCGGAGGATCTGTGGGGCGCGGCGGTGTCGCTGAACCAGACCCAGAACTTCCTGGTCAGCTCCGCTCAGGTGGGGAACCCCTTCTACCACTACTTCGGCGCGAACAACGAGAACATCTTCATCAACCCCTTCATGGCGGACGTGACCGACTTCATCGGCCTGTGCGACATGGTGGAGTCGGAAATCGTGGAGCTGGCGTTCTTGAACGGCCAGCAGGAACCGGAGATGTTCGTCGCCGACAACCCGAACTTCGGGCAGTTCTTTGTCGGGGACCGCATCCAGTACAAGATCAGGCACGAGTACAACGCGGCCTTGACCGACTTCCGCGGGGTGCAGAGGAATATCGTCGCCGGGTAGGGCTTCATGGGACTTTCTGGGAGCTATGGGAGTTCTGGGAATTATGGGACCGCAGGGCAAGGTGCGAGCCTTGCCCCAACTTGAAAGGAGTTACCTCGTGAAAAAGGGATGCAATTTTTGGACATTCATCTTGCTGTTTGCCTTGGCTCTTGGGCTCTTCAGCTTCTCGGCTTTCGCCGCCACCAACAACCCGGCTACCGGGGCGCCCGGCTATACGCCGATGGCGATCCCGCTCCAGGGGACCTACAGCTCGTCGACCACGGCGGCCGTCACCTGGAAGGCTCCGACCGGCTACCGGGTCATGCATGCCTCGGTCACGGCCAGGGCGGTGACGGGAACGAACCCGACTTTGACGGTGGACGTGAAGAGCGCCGGCACTTCGATCTTGAGCGCGCCGGTCGCGGTCACCGCCGGGTCCATCACCGACGCGGTGCTGGGCACGTCGCCGAAGCTGGTCGACGAGGGGGCGGTGTCCGTCAACCTGGCCATAGGGGGGACGGCGCCGAAATGGCGCGACATAACGCTCTTCATGTTCTTGAAGCAGCTCTGACGGCACGGCGACAAAGCTAGGGGGCGGAATGCTCCGCCCCTTTTTGAAAAGGATATCGAGATGGCTTTAGTCGACATGGTCATAGGCAGGGTCAAGGACTCCTCGGGCAAGCTGGACTCGGACGATTACAGCTCCGCAGTTGGCGAGGCGCTCAAGCGCTACAGCCGGGTGCGCCCCTGGCGGGTGATGACGGACCTGATCGGCAACGGCGGCCACGACTACGCGCTTCCAGAGGAATGGACGCCCGGCTTCTCGTCTGTTGAACAGATCGAGTATCCCCTGGGGAGCATCCCGGAGCTGTACCTCGATACCCGCGATTACAAGATCTACCTCACGCCGGACGGCGAGGTGCTGCGTATCCTTTCCGCCTCTCCGGACGCGACTGAAACCATGCGGGTGATCTTCACGGCGCCGCAGGTCGAGGGGACCTTCCCGGACAACGACATGGACGCCGTGGCGAACCTGGCGGCGGCGAACTGCCTGCGCCGGCTGGCGGCGGCCTCCGGCCAGACTTCGGACCCGACCATCCAGGCGGACACGGTCAACTACCGGAGCAAGGCGGACGAGTTCCGGCGCCTGGCCGACGCCTTCGAGCAGCAGTACAACGATCACCTGGGCATCGGCAAGGACGCGCCGGTGCAGGCGGCCACGGCCAGCGCTTCCGAGCCTGACAACGGGCCGGTGGGGCTCGTCCATCTCAACAGCCGCGTGCGCATGACCCACGGGCGGCGGGCGTGACGGACCTGAGGGTCAGCGTCGCCGCTTCCGGGCCGCTCTTCTCGGGCGGCGCGCCAGAGGTGATCCAGCGCAAGGTCGAGGGGGCGATCACCGAGGCGGTGATGTTCCTCTTGCCTAAGATCCAGGCGATGACGCCGCAGGACACCGGCAACCTGATGCGCTCCATCTTGCCGGATTTCGAGGGGAAGGGAACGCCGGTCTTCAAGGGGATCATCGGCACCTCCCAGATCTACGGGCTAGCCACCGAGTTGGGCCGCACGGCCGGCAAGCCGGTGCCCAAGGATCTCGACCTCTCCGGCTGGATAATGCGCCGCTTCGGGGTGGACCTCAAGACGGCCCAGCGGCTTAACTTTGTGGTGAAGCGGGCCATCATGCGCAAAGGGACCATCAAGCGCTTTGATTACCAGGGCGCGGAGATGTTCTCCGGGGCGCTCAACACCTACTGGCCGCAGTTGCGGGGGATTTTCGAGAGCTACGGCGTCGCCGCGGCGAAGGAATTGAACAATGGCTGACTACACGGACATCACCGCCGACATCAAGGCCAAGCTGGAGGAGATCCCCGGCATCGGCCGGGTCTACGATTACGAGCGGCAGGTGGTCGACCTGGGGAAGTTTATCGGCATGTTCCAGGATAATGCCGGAAAGATCTGCGGTTGGGAGATTACCCGGGCGCAGGTGACGGAAAAATGGCTGACCAGCGTGTACGAGGCGCAAAACCGCATGGTGGTGCGCGGCTACATGGGGCTGCAGGATGCCGTGAAGTCGAGCGTGGCATTTCAGACGCTAGTCAACGCCGTCCGTGCCAAGTTCCGGGCGGCGCAGCCCGCCGACCCTAATCAAGGGTTCATCTATCAGGACGGCGACAGCCCGGATCACTCGCCGGTCCAGGTGCCGGTGATCGGCGACCGGATGTACGGCTCGGTGCTGTGCCATTACGTGGAGATCCATATCGCGGTGAAGGAACGAACCGTAGCTTAAAAGGAGAAGGCTTATGAGTCTGGATTTTTCGCTGAACATCAACGACGCATCGAAAACGCGGGTGGTGCGGATGGTCGACGGGGTGGAAGTGGAGGTGCTGCCGGCGGCCGGGAGCGAAGCAGAGGGCAATGGGAACGATGGGAAGGATGGGAGTTCTGGGAGTAGTGGGACGGCTGACACGGCGGTTGTGGCGCCGGTTGCGGAAGCGGCCCTGGTGCCGGAACAACCGGCTCAGCCGGCGGCGACTGCTATCGAGGAGGTAAAGACCGATGTCCATGCAAACTAAACGCAGGGTGGTGGCGGGGAAGATCGAGAGCGCTGAGGGGACTCCGGAGACTCTTACCAACACGGAAACGGGTCTGATCTCCATCGACCCAAAGTACACGCCCGATATCAAGATGCTGCCGCGCGGGGTGATTCTGGCCACCTTCTCAAAATACCCGGATCTGGCGGGACAGCAGCTCGCCCACATCGCGCTCAAGTGCGAGGTGATTGGCCGCGGGACGGCCTACTCCGCTATCAACCTGCCGGTGCTCTCGCCGTATCTCCGCGCTTGCGGCCTGGCAGAGACGGTGGATGTATCGGCCGGGGTGGAGAAGGTCACCTACAAGCGGGCATCTTCGGGCATCCCGTCGATGACCCTCGGGCTGTACACGGACGGGGTGATCAAGACGATCAGCGGGGCGCGCGGGACGCTGAAATTCACCGGGGACACGGGGGGGGCGCTTTACGCCGAGATGGATTTCATCGGTTCGTATATCGCGCCCACCGACGGCTCCATGCTGACTCCGACCTACAGCTCGCTGGCGCCGCCGCAGCTGCTCAACGTCGGCTTCGCCATCGGCGCCTACTCGCCGACCTTGAAAAGCTTCACCGTCGACCTGGGGAACAAGCTGAACCAGCGCGACGACATGAACTCGCCCAGCGGCATCAAGTCGTTCATGCTGACCGACGGCGACACCCGCGGCTCGTTCGACCCGGAGGCGACGCTAGTGTCGGTTTACGACTACTACGGCAAGTGGAAGGGGGGAATCACTGGGGCACTCGCCATCGGCGCCTTCGGCCCGGCCCAATACAACAAGGTCAAGATCACCGCGCCCAAGTTGGTCACCACCAAGGTCAACGAAGCCACGCGCAACGGGACCGATACGATGGCCGTCGATTTTCAGTTGGCGATGAGTACGGGCGACGACGAATTCGTTTTGGAGTTTTCCTGAGACGGGGCGCTGCAGGGACGTAAAGGACGCAAGAGACGGAAGGGACGGAAGGGACATTTTTAGCAACGGAGAGGTGACTGGTGGTCAAAAAATATTTGATCGGCGAGAAGAAGTACGAGCAGCGGCCTTTGGTCTTTGGCCAGGTGAGGCAGCTGCAGGAGATCCTTCAGGGGCTCAGGTTGCAAGCGACTTTCGACCAGGCGCAACTGCTGACCGCCCTGGGGGATCGGTTGCCGCTGGCGCTGGCCGTGGTGCTCATCCTGGAGGGGGGCTCGGCAAAGGGCAAGGACCTGCCAGAGCTGGCCGACGAGATCGAGTTTACCATTTCGCCGGAACAGGTTTTTCAGGTGATTGAAGATTTTTTTACCTGCAACCCGATAGCGTCGCTCTTGGTGAGGCTAAAGGGGGTGCTCGGCACGATCAGGGAGAAAATTTCGACGGGATTGCAGAAACCGTCTGCCTCCTTGCCGGAGGAGACATCTGCCGAAGAGAGCGAATCCTCTGGGAATGCACACCGGGAGACGCCGGCCCATACCTGAAAAGCCAGGTCCGGCAGGTGCTATTCCGCGAAGCTGTGCTGGCATTTTTCGGAATGGGGGCCGGGGCCGGCGGCAAGGAGCCGGCGGCGACGAACCAGGCGATCGGCGAGTACTGCCGGGGTAAGGATGTCGAGGAGTGCCGGAAGAATTTCGGGGAAGGGTTGGCGCGGACTTGCAGCACGTGTCCGAATTAGGCGGTGATTGATGGGAGACAACAACGTCAATATCGAATTTACCGGCGGCGGTTCGGCTGCGATCGCCGAATCGAAGAAGGTTGTCGACGGCATCGATGGCGTCCGGGCAAGCGCGAAGCTCGCCGGCGAGGAGGGGTCGGAGCATCTTAGTCTCCTTCAGGAGACCTTGGGGGAAATTTCAGCGCTCGTCAGCGAGGTGGGCGCGGAGTTTCAGGCGCTAGGGCGCGAGGTTTCCGCTGGGGTTGGCAAGGAGGTCCAATCTACCGAGGATCGGATCAAGGCTACTGCCGGGGCTGTTGGCCACTACATAGAGGGTAACGTTGAAAAAGTTGCTGCTGCCACATTTGCTTATTATAAATGGGGTGTAGAGGGAGCAGCTGCAGTTGGATTGATTTTTTCAGTGATCACGCAACTGACCATTGCATATAAAGGACTTAGCTTTGCAATAGGTCTGCTGAATGGCGATAGCTATAAGAGCGCCAACATTGATGCGCTAATCGCAACGAATAAGGAGGTGATGGAGCTCCAGCAACTTCTGCATCTTTCGGCGGTCGATGCCGGTGCCCTCAATGATGCATTGCGGCGGCTGGGCGTCAATAAGGCTGATATCTCGGCGGTCGAAAGTGGGGTCAAGTCCGCACCTGGAAACAATAGCGATGAGCTTGATAGGCTAGGTGTGACCTACAAGGGGGCTGGCGGCGTTCTTCTGGGTAATACGACCATCGTGCAGAATGCCAAGGCGACCCTAGACCAGTATACCGAGGGGTGGGACCGGAACCAAGCAGCAGTAGCGCTTGGCATTGGATCATATGAACAGATCACCAACTACCTGAAGGTCAACCAGCAGGAACTAAGGAATTCGAAAGACCGCTTGGACGAATACAACCTGGGAATCGGTCCTGAGACACAGGCGGCGGTCGCGGCATATCAGGACGCGATGCGGCAGTTCAGTAACGAGCAGGAGCTGATGAGCGAGGGATTTTCGCGCGCGATCGCCGACAACATCATGCCGGCACTCACCGACCTAGCACTTTTCTTTAAGGATGGCTGGCCAGACGTTGTAAACGCTTTTCGCTATACCATGGCATCTATAACCTCCCTTCTCTATGGCCTCAAAATGGCTGCGGAGATTACCATTGAGCCTATCATGGGAATGGTGGAAGCTCTCGGTGATGTTCTACTTGGAGTGGGAGTTTCAGCGATTTACGCGCTGGCTGGCGAATTTGACAAGGCTAAAGATTTTCTCGTTCAAAGTTGGAATGACGCCAGAAATAAGCTTAACCAAGTTGACCAAGATATCGTCAAGGATGCCCAGCATAATGCTGCTGCAATGAAGCTTGCCTGGGGGTTCGATGATCGAACCGATGCCTCAGCAGGGCGACCCAAAAAAGGAAAATCGTTTGTCGCTAAGCCCGACAAGGACCCTGAGACGGATGCTAATGACGATGCATCTAATGCGGCCTATCTGCAGCAGCTGCATGCATCTCATGTAGCTTACGCCTCCTACGTAAAGGCTTTTTGGGAAGAGCAAGCCGCCCTGGTTAAGGCCTCGAACGCGGAGATTGAAGAGCTTAACAAGGAGTCTTATGCCTGGGGGCTGACCGATCTCCAGACCTACCTGGACACAAAGCACAAGCTCAACGAGGACGCGCTGCAAGCCGATGTCGACTCCAAGCTCAAAGCGCTATCGGCAGCCGGCGGCGTCTATGAAGAGGCCTTAGCCGCCAAGAAAAAAGATCCGACCGTCACGGCGCAAAAGGATGTGTACGAGGCGGATGCCAAGGTTCTGGATGCCATCAAGGCTGTAACGGAAGCCCAGAGCAAGCTGACCATCGCCAAGCTGACTGATGCCGATGAAACCCACGCGATGACCGATGACCAACTGCGGGGATATCGGGAAATTCAAGCGCAGATGCTTGACATGCAGGGCAAGTACGCCTCGGCCGCGCTGATCCGGAAGGACTTAGATGAAAGCAGTAAGCAGCGCCAGGCGCTGATCACCGAGGCCATGAAGGGCACCGCGGAGGCGGAAGCTGCTTATTGGGCTCAAGAAGCTCTTGATCAGCAAAAATCGAACGATGCCGTGAAGAAGACGGCCGCAGAGCGCGCCTCGATCACCATCTCGGAGATCAACAACCAGCTGACGCTGGTCGACACCGCCGAAAAATTCTATCAGATCACAACCAGCGCCGCGGCGCAGCAGCGCATCGTGCTGTTGCAGCAGGAACTGTTGGCGCAGAAAGCGATTTACGACTCCATCCAAGGGAACGAACCGGCGGCGATTACGGCGCGTCTGCAAGCGCAAGCGGCGATTGACCGTATCAACGAGAAGCTGCTCGCTCAACAGAAAATCTTAAGCGACCGGACGGCGATCGGCGGCGCCATTGGTGCGTTGCATGATTACGCCACCGCGGCGACCAACATCGGCGCCCAGGTCAACAGCGCGATCACCGGTATGTTCAAGGGTATGGAGGATGCCCTGACCAATTTCATCACAAAAGGGAAGTTGGATTTCAAAAGTTTCGCTGACTCTATCATTTCCGACCTGGTGCGCATCGCGATCCAGCAGAACGTTACCGGACCGATCGCGGCCGGAGTCGGCGGATTCCTCCAAAGTATGTTCACGACGCCTCCTGCCGCCCAAAGTTCTTTTGGTTCTGCTGCTTCGTTCGGGAGCGGATACTCGGCACCTGCGGTGATGCCGAAATTTTCTCTGATGCCAAGCGCTGCTGGCGGTTTTGATATACCGGCTGGCACTAACCCCGTCACGCAATTGCACGAGCAGGAAATGGTGCTGCCGGCGCAGTACGCCGACGTCATCCGCAAGATGGCCACCGGCGGTGGGGCCGCGGCTGGAGGCAACAACGTCCAGGTGAACGTCATCAACCCTCCTGGCCAGCAGAACGAGGTGGCCAGTCAGAATGTCCGCTTCGATGCCGACCAGATGATTGTCGACGTGGTGCTCCGCAAGTACAAGTCGGACCCCGGCTTTAGGGCTGGCCTGACTCCCGAGGGGTACCTGTGACGATCGCCATCGACAACCGCAGCTACGATCTGCTCCCCTCTCCTAGCTGGGGTAATTACGTCCCGACTCGGAAGGCGCCCAAGATCAAGTTCCAGGCTACAGCCGGCTACAGCCATCAGCGCGAACGCTGGCCGTCTGCCCGCTACAGCTATCCCTTGGAGTGGGCGCTGCTGACGGTCTCGGAGACGAACATGCTTGAGGACTGGATTGAATACATCGGCTCCAGCACCTTTTATTTCGTTCCGCCCGAGTCGCTCTGGCCGCGAGGCGCGGACGGCTCTGTGGCTCCAATAATCCGACTGGGTCGGATCGTCGACGACGAGATCGCGATCAAACCCGTCGCCTACGGCTTCTTTACGGCCAAGCTCACGATCGAGGAAGTCTGATGCTTACAGTCCCTTTCAACGATCACCGCAAGTTCAATGATCCGAGCACTTGGGTGCCGCTGTTCGATATTACCTTGTCCCCGGACGATGTCCAGTATCTGACTCCCTGCCCTGATGGAATTACGGCTGACGGTCACGATTACCGGCCGTATCCGGTGATGATCGACGAATTGCGGGACGACGGCAAGGGCGAGGTGGCCACGGTGCATATGACGGTGAGCAATATCACCGGCGTGCTTGGGACCAAGATCAAGCAAAACCCCGCCATCGACGGAAAGCCCATTGTTTTCAAGGTTTGGAGCGTGGAATGCGCTGCCGTGGTCTACGAGGAAACCCTGGAAATTATCAAGGTTGCCAACATCGTCGACAACAGCATCACCTTTGAGTTGGGCATGTTCAACCCGTTTCTAGCGAGCTTGCTGAGTGAAAAATTTCTGCGCGATTTTTGTTGGAGCCGATACAAGGGCGCCGGCTGCTGGCTGAAAAGATCCGACGGCACCTATGCTGCCCCTGCGGCCTTCTTGTCGGGAGTGCCCGATTCGTGCACCAAAAAACGCGTCGACTGCGATCGGCATGGGAACGTGTTGCGGTTCAATTCCTTCCCTGGCATCCCCGGTGGCGGCGGGTTTGTTTGAAGGCGACGTTCGATCGAGAGACGAATGATCGGCGGCTGTTACAGAAAGCCGACAAGGCCATCGGCGACAATATTGAAGACCGGATCGCGGCCTTCTTGCTGTCGGGCAAGGCCACTATCGTCATGCCCGACGAAAGCAGCGGGACGCTGTACCAGGTCACCATCATCGACGGCGAATTCGTGAAGAGGGAAATGTGAAAGAACAGCGGCCCGTCATAACGTCCTCCGGGGACTGGCAAGATCTGATCGGGATTCAGTTTGCGCTGGGCGGCAGCTCAAGTGCCGGTCTGAACTGCTACGGCCTGGTGCGAAAGGTTTATCAGGGTCTGCAGATCGAGCTGCCGGAGCGTCAGGAGACGGCGCTTGACTCGGTGTTGGTCGAGTCCGCTGCCGGCAACGATTGGGTTGTGCTCGATGCGCCTCAGCCATATGCCGTCGCGCTGATCCGCAGCGAGGGCAACGTGAGCAGGTTTCACCTGGCGGTAGTGACCCCTGAGTTGACTCTGCTGCATGCGCTGCCACGCAAGGGTGTAGTGGTGTCTCCGATGGATCGATACGACGACAGCCGTATCGTAGGGTTCTACCGCTACGCGCCCGGAGAGGGGGAGCGCCTGCCGGTCGCGGACGGCGATGTCGGGCGCATCATTGGGACTGTGCTGATAATGGTCGCGGCCGTCGTCGCCACTATTTATACCGCGGGGGCGCTGGCTCCGACTCTGGGGGCGGCGTGGGCGGGCGCTGTCGGCGGGTTGGCCGGCGCGGCCGTCAGTATGGCCGGAAGCATGGTGCTGAATGCCATCGCGCCCATAAAGCCGGATGCTCCCCAGATCAACGGGCCGGTTGGTGATTCGAGCACCTACACCTGGGACGCCATCGTCAACAACGCGCAGCAGGGCGGCAGTAAAGCCATGATCTTCGGCCGCATCAAGGTCGGCGGCCAGATCCTCACTGAAAAGACTTGGTTCGACGGCGACGCCAACGAGTACCTGGACACGCTGCTGTGCCCGTGCGTGGGCCGGGTGACTCGATTTTCCGGATTAAAGATCAACGGTACCGACATCTCGCTCTATAAGAACACGGCCGCCGTTTTTCGCCCGGGCGACGATCAGCAGACCCCGATTGACATGTTCCACCGGATCTACCTCCAGTATGCGAGCGCCGCGAAAATCCCTTACGATGCGAGCCCTACGGAGCCTGCGCAGTCGGTCCAGTTCACCACCAAGGGGCCATTGACGGGAATTCGACTCACCGTCACGGCGCCGAACGGCATATACGAGATGCCGGGGTCCACCCCAATTCCGCATAGCGTGCAATTTTGCGTGCAGCTTCGCCCAGCCGGCGGGGTGTGGGGCGCGCTGCCAATCGTGGACCCTGATTACTCCGCCCAGCATCCGTTTATCTACCGCACCTCCGGGGTGTTCTCCGGGTCGGCCAATCCCTATACGCTAACCGATCCGGGGGCTGGATTTGCCGGCAAGGTCGCCTCTACTGCGGAGTTCCGGTTAGCGGTCGGGGGGACTATTTATTATTGTTCCCAGGTTGGCGCGCTCACTGCGGATGCCATCGGCTTCGAGGCATTTACCGATTCGGGACACACCGCCGCGCTGGGGGTTAGGCCGGCGGATGGCGCGTATGAAATTACCGATGGAACCGTTTCGTCATTCACTGGAGACCCGGCCCTTTTTTACCCTGACACCACCAGCTCGGGCGGAGATGGCGGCGGCGCCGGCGACGGCGGGGGCGACGGTGGGGGGGATGGAGGAGGAGACGGCGGCGGCGGAGACGGGGGTGGGTCATGCTGATCAGTGAGTCGGAGTACGATGCTCTGCATGCATGGGGGCGAGATTTCATCGACGACCACTGTATCGAGCGCCGTGATGCCGAGGCCGCTTTGCCTGGCAAGGCGCCGGGGAGCACCTACACCTGGATGTTTTATTTGCGCAGGGGGCTCTATGACGCCAGTTTCGCGACCGGGGTCGCCAAGATGTTTATCCATCGCATTGCAAAGGATAGGGGTAAGCGCCCTTTTCAGCTGGCGGGCTTGGAGAGCGGCGCGGTGCCACTGCTGACGGGGATCAGCCAGGCGGCCAGCATTCTCTACGGGATGGACATCAACGTTTTTTCCGTGCGGCAGGAACGTAAAAAATACGGGCTGCTGAATCTGATTGAAGGTCGGCCGCTTTCGGGCGTGCCGGTGATCATCGTGGACGATTTATGCAACTCGTCGAAGTCCATGAGGCGCTGCTACGATGCCTGCATGCAAGAGGGCCTTCCGGTGGCGCGCCAAGCCTTCTGTCTGGTCAACAAGGTGAACAAGGGCGTCCATAGCGACAAGCGAGTCGTGACGGACATGTATCTACCGGATCATATCGAGATGCTGTCGCTTTACGATTTGGACGATTTCAACCTGTTTAACCCGTCCCACTAGAGGTCGAATGTTAGTCAATATTCCAGCGATAATCGGCTTCGAAACGAACGTCTCCGTGCAGGCGGTCAACTTTGACCTGACCCTGCAAAGTTCAAACGTGTCGTGGGCGCGGGTGAAGGTGATGTACCGTACGCCGGCTGCGACGGAATGGATTTTGGCGGTCGTGTGGGATGCCGGCACGCCTTTGAATTCTATTTACGACTCCACCACCGATTCCTTTACCGCGAGCCCCGCGCCGCCCCTGGGGAGCGCGTCCCGGAACGTCACTATCGCCGATTTGGCGTCAGACAGCTACCAGGTCGCCGTTGTCATTGAAAACTCGGCGGGCGGCGAATTCTCTGTAAACGACGTATCCATAGACCACTTGGCGTTGGATACGTCCTCCAGCGCCGGGGCATTTAAGATCTCCGGAAGCAGCAAGAACCCGGTGCATTTGGTGGCCAAGGAGATCGAGCTCCGGGGCCTTCCTGAATCCGTATATGACCTTCGCATCTGGCGCACGACCGAGGATCAGGCCGGCGTCACCTGGCAGGACGATATCTACCTGAGCGGCTACGCGGAGATCATCAGCAGGGTGCTGGCCTATCCGGGCCACTCCCTGATCGGGCTACGCGCTATGGCGACTGATCGGCTTTACGGCGGCCGCCCGACCATTACCTCCATAGCTACCGGCGCGCCGCTGACGGTACCTGCTCCCGCCGTACGTTTCGACACGACCTGTGTGTCCGATCTGGGCATGATTACTACCTACCAGGTGGTGAACGGCATCATCATCACCGGCATGCACAAGGTGCTGGTCGACGCGCTGCTCCCGGATCTGGACGGCTCCTATTTTTGGCTGGTACGGATGGACTCGCAGGGTTTTGCCCAGCCCGACCGGCTTTTGACCAAACATTACTTGAGGGTGCACACCTGGGAAGTTGTCGGGAGCCAGACGTATCTCTATGTTGAGGACGCTGAAGGCATCCCTCCTGGAACCCCCTTGATGCTATTTGGCGAAGCCGCCGATCCGTATATTTCCCGGCATACCGCATGGACCGTGGCGTTGATGCTGATTATCGGCAGCCACGGACGGATCACGGCCAAAAACATCGACTGGCCGGCTTTTGCGGCATGGGACAGCTGGAATATGGAGATCAAGGCGTCGACCGGGCAGCCTCGCCATCTGTTTGACGCCGATGTGGATTTCCATACCGACCTGTGGAGCATCGCGATGCGCGTGGCCGCTACGGCGCGAGGCAACCTGATGCGCAAGGGGGGCAAGTACAGCGTATGGGTCGACAAGGCCACCACTCCTACGCAGGTGTTTGGGGAAGGCAACAACGCCAACGCGTCGTTCCAGCCAATCCCCCGCTCCGATCGCGCCAATATTCTAACTACGTCATTTTTGGATCAGACGGCGGATTATGACCAGGTGTCGGTGAGCTACGAGGATGTGCAAGAGGGCGAGTACCCGATAGTCAAGAATATCCCGATACAGGTGGGAGTGGTCAGAGAGTCGCAGGTTCAGGATCTGATGCGGTTCATGCTGGACTTGAATCGGTACGTGGAGAGCGCCGGCAGCGTGGATGTCGGAGTCGAGTCAATCGAGGTGACCGTCGGGGATGTATTTATTCTGGCTTCTCAGGCCAAGGATTTCTCTTTGTCGGGCCGGATTCTCGGCGTGGTGCCGGGGGCGACGGTTGAGATTGACCAGCCGTTTGATCCGGAGCCTGGCGTGATGTACCAGCTGACGGTATGGGCGACAGACGGGACGATCTACACCTGGATCGGGGAGCTGGACGGGCTGGATGGTGTCGGGATTACCACCCTACCCTCTCCGGCGGGGTTGCCGGCGAGCGATCATTACGAATATCCATATGTGCTTTGTCGGCTGAGCGAAGAGCGCATGAAATACCGGTGCCTGGGGATTCGCAGGGTTGCCGACACCATGCACGCGACGCTGACCGGAATCGGGTACGCGGATGAGTGCTATCTCGATGATTAAGGAGGGCGCCGGCTATGGCTGTTTTTCCCACTGAAGTTTTGTTCAAAATATTCGATGCACGGTACTGGCCGGGCGCGGCACTGCCGCCGCTCGCCGATCGCCTCGGCAAGTTGTTGGCGTTCAATAATACGGACGGCAGTCTGGAGGTGGTGTCGCCGCCGACGGCGGTGGTGGTGTATGCCAATTCAGCGACTCCGCAGGATGCCATTGTGACTAGCGGGGTGCTGAGCGGTGACACGGATTTGAATCTCTGTGCTGCGAATGATTCCAGTGCGAAGCCAACTGTTTTTGCAAAAATCGACGATACCGGGTTTATTTGGAGCATCGTCGACCCGAATGGAGGGACGTTTAAGGTGGATGTGCAGTATCAGGCGATTCGGTTAGTTCCTCTAGCAGCACTCAACATCTGGGTCAAACAGGGGTAACCATGAGGTGCTGCATCCTTACAATTGCGCTACTACTGCTGGCCGGCGCAGCCTGGGCGGCCCCTGGTGATATCACACCGACCAGCAAGGCCTTCGTCAACTATTCGGGGCCAGGTGGGAAGGCGAAGCCGACTGTCTTTAACGATACCTTGAAGTTTGCTGGGAATGTGACAATGGACCCGGCAACGAAAACGGTCAATATCCCGTTTACGACTTCGATTCCGAACGTGATTTCCCCGGTTCTTGTGCCAATCCCGGCGGGCGGTACCTATACTTTCCCCGCTATCACCTCGTCGCTGTGGGGTCGAATTATCGTGGCAAATAACGACAATAACGCGGATTTCAACATGAGTTCAGATGGTCGTGTGCAGATTCTGGCATCGGACGACAGTGGGCTGATTCTGTCAAACAGTAATCTTTCGGGACATCTTTGTATTGGGTCCTCTGTAGCTGCCAACCCAGTCGTTCTGTTTAATCGCACGGCTGTCCTGCTATTAGTCTTGATAACCGGATTTTTTAAATAAACCTAAGGAGATTCGAAAATGAAAAAGAAGCAGTTTAGTTCAGGGCTTATGTTCGGGTTATTATTTTCCGCAGCAGTTAGCTATGGCACCACCACGCAGCGGTACTACGGGAGTCTGGCCGGTACCGCCGACGCTGTGGCAAATGCAACGTTTACAACTGCGCTCACGGTCAACGGAGGCGCAGTTACGATTACTGGGCCTGCGGCGGGGGCGACACTCGCCATCCCGACCGGCGGCGGAACGCTTGGGTCGGCAGCATTTACGGCTGCGAGCGCCTATGCTACCGCCGCTCAGGGCACTACGGCGGATAATGCCATGCCGAAGGCTGGTGGTACATTCACCGGCAGTATCACCATGACTGACGCGTTCAATATCATCCTCGGCACATCAACTGGCACCAAGATTGGCACTTCCACGACCCAGAAGCTTGGCTTTTATAATTCCACGCCTATCGTGCAGCCATCAGGGGATATAGTGACCGCTCTCCAGAACCTCGGGCTCGTTAGCACTGGCACTGTGGCACTAGCTGCATCGGCGACCACGGCGACAAACATGGCGGGCGGCGCGGGCGGTAGCGTCCCCTATCAGACCGGATCAGGGGCCACTGCGATGCTCCCCAACGGATCGTCGGGGCAATTTTACACCTCGCAAGGCGGCACGAATGCTCCGGTATGGTCCACAGCCACGGCTGCGGGGGTAGGTGCTGCTCCGGCCTACACCACGGCTGGCGGAATGACGTGCGCATCTTTTGGCGGACTGAGCCGATGCGGCTACGCCGGCGCCGTCGCAAACAACGGAACTGTTACCTTGCCCACGGTAACTACCGGCTGGTCTGGTCACGGGTTCATCACCATCGGAACCGATGGGGACCGCGCCGAGTTCACGGTAGATGCTTCCGGCAACGTCAATCTGGCCTGGGGAAGTAGTGGAGTCGTCACCAATTCAGGGGCCGCGAGCAAGGTCCAGGTTGGCGGGGCTACCCCGGCAAATCCGGTTGTTATTACTAATGCGACAGGCAGCAGTGTCAACATCGAAATAGCGTTCGACACGCACTAAGGAGGAACTGTGAGACGTTTACTGACAGCGAGCCTTTTTTGTCTTGCCACTTCAGCGCTCGCAGGAACACCGTCAACATTTAACGGGTTGGCTGGTGGATTGGCGGGCAATCCTAACATCGCCGTAGGTACCATAACCACGACCAAAGCCGGAAAGGACGCTCTAATCGTGTCCGATAGCACGTCCGAAGCTGCCGGCGTGGGGGGCAGCATCCTTTTCCAGGGAACCTACACTACAGGCGGCGGTGTGTTGCCATTTGGTAGAGTCAGCCTCGAAAAAATCAATTCAACTTCAGCAGATTATGGTTTTAATCTGAATTTTTACGGCACCACAAACGGCCAATATAACCCTTCCCTCACTCCTGGCCTGACCGTTACCGGCGAGGGAATATCTTCACCGTCGGTATCTTTCGTTAATGCATCGATCGACACGCTGACGGCAACGAGTTCTGCTTCAGGGCGTGGGTCTGTTGCTGCAGTGTCTGGGACGCCCATTGCTGTATTTTCTGTGCCGGGAGCGGGTCGGTACGATACTTACTGCTACGTCACAGGTTTTGGTAGCCTCATAGACCTCTCTTCTACTGCAACTATCATTTCTGATGGCACGACAGCCGTGGTAAGAACTGCGTCAAACGGGGCGATTATGGCCACTACGGTGAGTGGGATGGACGTTCAATGCACGCAAACAACCGGGGGATCGTTTCTGATCTACTACGCTTATTCGCGGACCAACTAAAGGAGTTATGCCGATATGAACACGGTACTGGTTTTTTCCTCGGACGGCACTTACGTGGCCAAGTCGACGCTTTCGATTGCCTCAACTGCGGCTGATGTTGCCGGGAAAACGGTAGTGGTAACGTCGCCTCAAGTAGTAACTACGGCAATAACGTGGCCCGCTGATAGAGCGCTCAAGTTCGAGAACGGTGGCTTTATCACCTTTACCGGTGTTGGCGCTCTGATGGGGTTACCGTCTGTCACACCAAATATGTTCGGGGCAAAGGCCGACGGAGCGACCGACGACACAGCCGCGTTTGCTGCGCTTGAAAAATGCTTCAGCGGTGGAGTGGTTGATTTACGAAATTTTAAATATGTCGTTTCGGCAAAGCCACCCCGCAACAAATACATCAACGGTCAGTTTATTGTGTCGAGCAGCATGATCTACCAGGAAGCGCTTGAGCAGAATAGGGGGCTGTTGAAAAGCACATTCAACGGGTTGTTCTTCTCCAAGGCCTTTATTGGGACCGATATGCGCGGGGTTACATTCATCGGCGATTCCATCACGGCGGGGACGTACTCTTCTAAGGAATATTCGTGGTCGGAGCGGATAAACTTTGCGCTCCTGAACCAGCTACAGTCAGCAAACATCGGGTTCAGATCGATCCAGGATACCGGTGGCACGTCTATCCATGACGTAACAACGGTTGGCACATGGTCACCGGTAGACAGCAGCGCTACCGCCGAGCCGAACTCCATAACCAATTGCTACGTTGCGAGCGGTACCGCAAACGACACGATGGTTGTCGCCCCTCATTACAAAACTTATGCCATTCGGGTGGGCTATTTCCTGCCGAGCGGATCATGTCATTTTCAGGTTATCTCTGGCAACGGTGCGCTACTGTTGGACGTTTCCGCGACAGCAACATCGACGTTTAACCGGTATACCGACTATGCTTATTTATATTTTAGTGGGACACCATTCACCATCAAAGTAATCTCCGGCACAGTGGCTATCACCGGGATCTATTATGTGACTGATGGCGCTAAGCCAATGTCATTCATTTTTGCGAAGGGGGGCCGATCTTGGCAAGGGACATCGACCCAGGCAATCGATGAAATGCTTGCGGTCAATACTGGCGGATCTATAAACGCTACTGGCCCCGTAATTCTGGCGCTCGGATACAATGACCAGTTCACGACGGACCCGGCCATACAAGCTGACGTGCTGTCTAAAATAGACCACCTCGCGAGCGCAATGCTGGCAGCTCAACGGCCATTGCTGGTACTGGATTTTATCTGGAACCAGCCGCAAACGCATTGGCTGAAGGCCAAATATCGGCAGATACAGCATGAATTGCCGTATTGCCGTTTGATTGAACTGCCCCGCATGATTGTCGCTGATAACGACCAAACATCGGACGCAGAGCGTATGACAACGCTGGGGCTATGGCGAGATGCAGCGCACCCGAATAACGACGGTTACAACTGGCTATATCAATTGGTCCGGGCCGAGCTTGGACTCGTTGACGACGCGAGCACTCGGGCAT